>NZ_JAJENU010000675.1:0-15664 GCF_035615495.1 Lyngbya sp. CCY1209
CCGCCCCGCGGCGCGGGTCGCTTCGGGCCATGCCCGAAGCGAAACCCCTCACCAAGTGCAGGGGGGGCGGTGTCCCGGTCAGAGACGCAGCCAGCGGGTCAGTTCCGCCTTGGCGCTGCGGCAGGCCGCGGCCAGATCGGTGCCGGCCGCAATCTGGCAGGCGATGGCCGTGGCCAGACTGCATCCGGTTCCCCGTTTCCCGACGGCGACGCGCGGGGCGGCAAACTGTTCTGTCCCCTGCGGTGTAAACAGGTGATCGACACAGTGATCGCCGCGCGTATGGCCGCCCTTGATCAAAACCGCCCCGGCTCCCAACGCCAGGAGCGCCCGGGCCTGCGCCTGCAGGGCGTCGGCGCAGACCGCCTCGGGCAGGTCGCTCAGACAGGCCGCTTCGGGCAGGTTCGGGGTCAGCAGCGTTGATCGCCCGATCAGCGGGCGCAGGGCGGGTGCCGCGCTCAGCGTGCCCCCCGAACTGGCCCGCAGCACCGGATCGAAGACCAGCGGCAGATCCTGTGGCAGCAACTCCGCGAGGGCGGCGACCTGTGCGTCTGTCGCGACCATGCCGATCTTGATCGCAGCGGGCATGGGGGCGGCAAGCGCGGCCTGCAGTTGCGCCCGCACCACCGACGGCGGCACCGGGTTGAGAGCACTGACCCCCGTATCTGTCTGCACCGTGACGGCCGTCACCACCGGTTTCACCTCGCAGCCCATGCGCACCGCCATGGCCGCGTCCCGCGTCAGCCCGGCACCGCCGCTGGGGTCCGTGCCGCCGATCACGACCACCCGCCTCACGGGGCCTGCACCGCATGCAGGCTGAGGCGCTCGAACCCCGCCGCCCGGAGCTGCCGCGCCGCTTGCCAGGCCCGCAGCCCGCTGGCGCAGGCCAGGGTGATGTGCCTGTCCGTGCGCGGGGATCGTCCGGCGCAAGAGACCCGTCGCAACTGTTCCAGCATCGCGCCGCGCAAGGCATCGGGCGCGATGCGCCAGGCGTCGGGTGTCACCGGATCCGGCGCTTCCGCGGTGCTGCGCAGATCGACCACAATCCGGTCCGACGGCATATCGGCGGGCAGCCCGACAAAGCCAAAGCCCGCCGCCGGCTCCTCCGCCGTGTCGAAGCGAAAGCCCGCAGTTTGCAAGCGCCCCATGTCAAAGGACAGCAACTGCCCCGCCACCGGCGGCGCTGTCATCAGGATCTGTTGCAGCACCATCTGCGCCTGGGCGGCACCGATCAGGCCCACCACCGGCCCCATGACACCGGCGCTGGCGCAGGTGGCGGCCCGGTCGGGCAGGTCGGGAAACACCGCCCGCAGCGAGGGGGCGGGCCCGCAGAACCCGCCGACATAGCCGGTGGTGCCAAGTGCAGAGGCGGAGATCATCACCGTGCTGGCCACCCGACAGGCATCCGACAGGATATAGGACACGGCAAAGCTGTCAGCGGCATCGACCACCACATCGGCCCCCGCGATTGCGGACGCTGCGTTTGAAGCTCCCAACGGTTCGGCCCGCGCGACCACCTCGAGGGCGGGCGCAAGTCGGCGCAGCACCCGGGCCGCGGTGTCGGCCTTGGGCGCGCCCACATCATCCGGCGCGTAGAGCGGCTGACGGTGCAGGTTGGTCCGCTCAATCCGGTCGGGGTCCATCACGGTGATGCGGCCCACACCGGCGGTGGCGAGATACGTCAGCACCGGACAGCCCAGCCCGCCGGCGCCGACCACCAGCACATGTGCGGCCGCCAATCGCGCCTGGCCCTCCGCGCCGACCTCCGGCAGGGCGATCTGGCGCGCAAACGCGCTCAGGTCCGACACGCGGCCACCCACGCGCGGGTTCGGGCTTCGGGATCTTCCGCCGCCTGAATGTCGGTCACCACCGCAGCGCTGTCCGCCCCGGCCGCAAAGACATCCGGCAGGCGCTCCAGCGTCACCCCGCCGATGGCCACCAGCGGCACGGCGCCCGCGAGGCTCTTCCAGCGGGTCACCCGCTCCAGCCCCTGCGGGTCCCATTTCATCTGTTTCAGCTTGGTTTCATAGACCGGACCCAGGGCCACATAGGCCGGGTCCTGCGCCAACGCCCGCTCCAGCTCCGCCTCGTCATGGGTCGACAGGCCAAACCGCACGCCGGCCCGGCGCAGGGCGTCGAAATCCGCGGTCTCCATGTCCTCTTGACCGAGGTGCACAAAATCGCAGTTGAGGTCGAGCGCCGCCTGCCAGTGATCGTTGACCACCAGTTGGGCGCCGTAGACCGCACAGAAGTCACGCGCCCGGGCAATCTGACGGCGCACCTCCGCATCGGGCTGATCCTTGATCCGTAGCTGCACCAGCCGCGCGCCCTGCGGCACCAGCAACTCCACCCGGCCCACATGGCCGACGATCAGGTAAAACCGTTCCATCATGTCTTCTCCGCCAAATTCAGGTCCGCCAGTCCCATCACCGGGGTGGAGGGGACCGCCATGTCGCGTCGCTCCATCGGGTCGGCCAGGCAGGCCTTGTGTCCCGCGTCCACCGCCAGCGCCATGGCGCGCGCCATCAGCGCCGGATCGCCCGCCTTGGCCACCGCCGTGTTCAACAGCACCGCATCCATGCCCAGCTCCATCGCGGCCGCCGCATCCGAGGGCCGCCCAATGCCGGCATCCACCACCAGCGGAACATCCGGAAAATGCGCCCGCATCGCGCGCAGCCCCTCGGGGTTCGCCAGCCCGCGACCGGATCCGATCGGCGCGCCCCAGGGCATCAGCACCGTGCAGCCGGCCTCCAGCAGCCGTTCGCCCACCACCAGATCCTCGGTGGTATAGGGAAAGACCTTGAACCCCTCGGCACTCAGCACGCGCGCGGCCTCCACCAGGCCAAAGACATCCGGCTGCAGGGTGTCCGCATGGCCGATGACCTCCAGCTTGATCCAGTCGGTGCCAAAGACCTCCCGCGCCATCTGCGCGGTGGTGATGGCGTCGCGCGCCGAGTGACACCCGGCCGTATTGGGCAGGATGCGCACGCCGGTCTCGCGCAGCAGATCCCAGAACCCCGCGCCAGATCCATTGGCGGCCTCACGGCGCAAGGAGACGGTGACCAGATCGGTGTCGCTGGCGCGGATCGCCGCCTGTAGGACGGCGGGCGAGGGGTATTGCGCGGTGCCCAGAAACAGGCGTGACGTCAGTGTTTCGCCATAGACCTCCATGATCTCAGCCCCCCTGCATCGGCGCCAGAACCTCGATCCGGTCGCCGGGGTGCAGCGGCTGCGCGGCGCGCGCGTCTCGGGCCACGAACTGCCCGTTTAGTGCCGTTGCGATGGCCGGGCTGGTGTAGCCCAGCTCCATCAGCGCGGCGGCCAGCGACGGGCCGGTGATCTCATGCGGTTCGGAATTCACGAGTATTTTCATCGCGGTGCTCCATCAATTGGTCTGCGGCGGCTTCGGCCATGGCCGGGGCCAGCAGGAACCCGTGTCGGTACAGCCCGTTGAGAAACAGCGTGCCGTCACGCCGCTCCAGCCGGGGCAGGTTGTCGGGAAAGGCAGGGCGCAGACCGGCGCCGGTCTCCACCACCTCCGCCTCGGCAAAGGCGGGCGACAGCGCATAGGCCGCCCCCAGCAGCTCCATCAGGGCGCGCAGGGTCGGCGGGCCGGCGTGATCGCTTTCCACCATGGACGCGCCCAGCATGTAGTGCCCATCGCCCCGGGGCACGAGGTAGATCGGCGTGCGCGGATGCAGCAGGCGCAGTGTGCGGCTGATCTCCACCTCCGGGCAGCGCAGGATCGCCATCTCGCCCCGGACCGACCGCAAGGACGGCAGCGGGGCCGCCATGCCGGTGCAATCCAGATCGACCTGCTGCGGGGCCTCGGTGCCGAGGCTGATCTCTCCGCCCAGATCCACCACCGCGCGCGCCAGATCCCGCAGCGCCCGGCGCGGGTCCAGATGCGCCTCGCCCTCAAAGAACAGCCCCTGATCGAACCGCCCCGCCAGCGCCGGTTCCAGCGCGCCGATCTCCGCCCCGCCGACCTGCCGGTACGCACGGGTGCGACGTCCGAAACGTGCCACCTCTGCCCGGTCGCGGCGCGGTGCCACCACCAGCGTGCCGCGCCGGTGCACCGGGGTGATCCGGGCCCACCAGTCGAAGGCGCGGCTGCCGAGAGAGATCACCTCCTCCTCGGCGCTTTCGCGTTCGCACCAGGGCGCCAGCATGCCGCCCGCGTAGCGGGCCGCACTGTCGGCACCGATCCCCCCGGAGCGTTCGAACAGGCGCACCGCCACGCCCCGGCGGGCCAGTGCATAGGCGCAGGCGAGGCCTGCCAGACCTGCGCCCGCGATGGTGATCACGCCGACTCCTCCGGCGTGTCCGCCGCAGCATCCGCCACCGGCACATAAAGCTCGCCCCCTTCGCGGAACTTCGCCGCCATCGCCTCGAACCCCTCCTTCTGGGCCTCGGCGCGGATGTCGTGGCTGATCCGCATGGAGCAGAACTTCGGCCCGCACATGGAACAGAAATGCGCCACCTTGTGCGCCTCTTTCGGCAGGGTCTCGTCGTGAAAGCTCTGTGCCGTTTCCGGGTCCAGCGACAGGTTGAACTGGTCCTCCCAGCGGAACTCAAACCGTGCGCGGCTCAGCGCATCATCACGCCGCTGCGCGCCGGGCAGACCCTTGGCCAGATCAGCGGCATGGGCGGCGATCTTGTAAGTGATCACCCCGGTTTTTACATCATCGCGGTCCGGCAGACCGAGGTGTTCCTTTGGCGTCACGTAACAGAGCATCGCGCAGCCAAACCAGCCGATCATCGCCGCGCCAATGCCAGACGTGATGTGATCGTACCCCGGCGCAATATCCGTGGTCAGCGGCCCCAGCGTGTAAAACGGCGCCTCGTGGCAGCACTCCAGCTGCTTGTCCATGTTCTCCTTGATCTTGTGCATGGCCACATGGCCCGGCCCCTCGATCATCACTTGGCAGTCCTTGGCCCAGGCGATCTTGGTCAGCTCGCCCAGCGTCTCCAGTTCGGCAAATTGCGCCTCGTCATTGGCATCGGCGATCGATCCGGGACGCAAGCCGTCGCCCAGCGAGAAGCTCACATCATAGCGGCGGCAGATGTCGCAGATTTCCTCGAAGTGCTCGTAGAGGAAGCTCTCCTTGTGGTGATGCAGGCACCACTTTGCCATGATCGACCCACCGCGCGACACGATCCCGGTGACGCGTTCCACGGTCATCGGCACCATATGCAGCCGCACGCCTGCGTGGATGGTGAAATAATCGACGCCCTGTTCCGCCTGTTCGATCAGCGTGTCGCGGAACACCTCCCAGGTCAGGTCCTCGGCAATGCCGTTCACCTTTTCCAGCGCCTGATAGATCGGCACGGTGCCGATGGGCACCGGCGAATTGCGGATGATCCATTCCCGGGTGTTGTGGATGTTGCGGCCCGTGGACAGGTCCATCACCGTATCCGCGCCCCAGCGGATCGCCCAGACCAGTTTGTCCACCTCTTCCTCCATCGAGGAGGTGACGGCCGAGGTGCCCATATTGGCGTTGATCTTCACCTTAAAATTGCGGCCGATGATCATCGGCTCCAGCTCCGGGTGGTTGATATTGGCGGGGATGATGGCGCGCCCGGCGGCGATCTCGGAGCGCACGAATTCAGGCGTCACATAGTCGGGGATATTGGCCCCGAAATCCTCGCCATCGCGGCTACCATGACAGGGCGACAGCTCGCGCAGCTGGTTCTCGCGAATGGCGATATACTCCATCTCCGGCGTGATGATCCCGGCGCGGGCATAGGCGAGCTGCGTCGGGGCGGCATCCCCGGTCCCGCGCAGGGGCGCGGGCCGCACCGGGAACTCCGGCACCAGCCGGTCGCCGGCGACAAAGCCATTGTCCGCAGGGGTAACATCGCGGCCCTGATAGGCCTCGACATCGCCGCGATCCTTGATCCAGGCGGCGCGCAGCGGCGCCAGACCCTCGCGAATGTCGGTCAGGATCTCCGGATCCGTATAGGGCCCGGAACTGTCATAGACCGGCAGCGGCGCTTCGCCCGCGGTCGGATGGGTGGCGATTTCACGCATCGGCACGCGGATGTCCTTGTGCATCTCGCCTGCCACATAGATCTTGCGCGACGCAGGCAATGCGCCTGTGGTGATCTTTGGGTTGGGGACGTTCATCTTGGTGCTCCTCGAGTCCATTCTCAAAAAGACACCAATTGAGCCGGGCCGGAGGAAAACGGGGCAGGGGGTACAGGTCCTGCCGTGTCAGAGCAGCGGCGGATCAACCCTGTACCGGGGCGATGCGCGACTGTCCTAGCTTCCTACGCCAGTATCAACTGGGTCAGGTTCTAAGGGTCGCGTCACCGGGATTTCTCCCTGTCTGCCTCTCAGTCCCCTCGGCGGGACTCCCCTGCGTGGCCCTAGGCGTAGGGGAGGACATGGCAGCCCGTCAAGAGGTTTCTGATCCACGCCCACCTGCAGAGAGTTCTGCCGTGCATTCGCCCTATGCGCGTATTTTTGATGGGCATGCCTGAATGAAACTCAAATATATTCAACGCTGTACTGCCCATATTCATGGTTTATATATTATCTATAAAAGATTCGCGCCTCCTTGGCGTGTAGTGTGATCCGTTATCCAGCGAGGCTTCCCATGCTCGACACCCCCCTTATCCGCACCGACTGGACCCGGCAGGAGGCAGAGGAGATCTATGCCCAGCCCTTCATGGATCTGCTGTTTCAGGCCCAGAGCCTGCACCGGCAGATGTTTGATCCCAACGCGGTGCAGAAATCGCGCCTCCTGTCGATCAAGACCGGCGGCTGCGCTGAGGATTGCGCCTATTGCGCGCAATCGGCACGCAATGGAGCGCAGCTCCCGGCCTCCAAACTGATCGAGGTGCAGCGGGTGATTGCCGAGGCCAAGAAGGCCCGCGACGCTGGTGCCACGCGCTACTGCATGGGCGCGGCCTGGCGCGGCCCCAAGGCGCGCGACATGGCTCAGCTGGAAGCGATGATCACGGGCGTCAAGGCGCTGGGGATGGAGACCTGCATGACCCTGGGCATGCTGGAGCAGGATCAGGTGCTGCGCCTGCGGGATGCGGGGCTCGATTACTACAATCACAACATCGACACCTCGGAGCGCTACTACCCGGAGGTCATCACCACCCGCAGCTTTGCGGATCGGCTGGACACCCTGGCGCGGGTGCGCGAGGCCGGGATCAACGTCTGCTCGGGCGGCATCCTTGGCATGGGTGAAGAGCGCGGCGACCGGATCGACATGCTGCTGAGCCTTGCGACGCTGCCGGAACATCCGCAATCAGTACCGATCAACATGCTGATTCCGATGGCAGATACGCCACTGGCCGACACGCCTCCGCTTGATCCGCTCGAATTTGTCCGCACCATTGCGCTGGCCCGCATCCTGATGCCGCGCGCGCATGTGCGGCTCTCGGCCGGGCGCACCGAGATGAGCGATGAACTGCAGGCGATGTGCATCTTTGCCGGGGCGAACTCGATCTTCATGGGCGACACGCTCCTGACCGCCGACAACCCGGAGGAGGACGCGGACGAGGCGCTCTTTGCCCGGCTGGGCCTCAGCGCCATGGCAGCGGGCACGCATGGTACGCGCTGATCTGCGACAATCACGGCCTGCGTCGCCACTGGCGGGCGCCGTCCTTTCGCGCTAATCTGCCGCTTGCGCAGACGACATGCAAAGGACGACCCCATGCAGCTTGCCTATGTGATGACCACCGAACGCGGTGCCACCGACCGCCTGTTGACCGCATTGGCAGAGCGGTTGGCCGAAAGGGGCATTCGCACCGCAGGCATCGTGCAGACCAACACCGATTGCTATGACAGCAAGCTCTGCGACATGGATGTGCGCGTCCTGCCCGAGGGGGAAACCATCCGGATCTCCCAGTCCCTGGGCGAGGGCGCCCGTGGCTGCCGTCTCAACCCCGAGGCGCTCGAACGCGCCGTCGGGCTGGTCACCGCCCAGCTTGCCACCACACCCGCGCCGCAGGTGCTGCTGGTCAATAAATTCGGCAAACACGAGGCCGATGGCCGTGGCATGCGCCCGGTCATCGCCGAAGCGCTGGCCATGGGGCTGCCGGTGGTGTCCGGCGTCAACCGGATGAACGTCGAGGCCTTCGAGGGGTTCGCCGAAGGTCTGGCCGTCGAAACCGCCCCCGATCTCGACACGCTGGTCGCCTGGGTCGAAGCGGCGCTTGCCCAGACGGTCTGACGGCTCGGCCAGGGCGCGCCCGTGATCAGTTCCAGGGGACGCCGAGCAGCGGTTCCTGCCGCGGCACCAGCCTTCATCTTCTTGGAAATATCCCGGGGTCCGGGGCAGCGCCCCGGCGCCATCGCTCACCCGCAAAATCTGCAATAATCCACCTGGCGCAGCCGCACCGGCTTCCCCGGTCGCGCGCGGGGGTGGACCACAGTATTTGGAAAAACGACCCACAGGACGGCGAATACCATCCTGTCTCAGGTCGTTGATTTTTCAGTTGAAAGAGAGAAGATGGTGGGCGACCTAGGAATCGAACCTAGCGTGCGTCTCCGCGAGGGAGTTACAGTCCCCTGCCACACCTTGCGGCCTGTCGCCCACGGTCAGAAGCATGTTGCACCTGACGTGGAGGCGTGATTACTAGCGCACCAAACGGGCGTCAACCGGAAAAGCGCAACTTTTTTCCGCCGCCTCGCATTTTGTTTTCCGGAGCATGTCATGAACAAGAAACCCAGCAAGAAACCCGCCTGGGTGGTGGAAAAGGAAAAGGCCAAAAAGGCGGCCTCGGCGGAAACCGTCTGGCTGTTTGGCCTGCATGCGGTGCGCGATGCGCTGCTCAATCCCCGGCGCGAAAAGCTGCGCCTTGTGGTGACATTGAATGCCCAGAACAAGCTCGAAGACGCCATCGCCGCCTCCGGCATGACACCCGATGTGGTCGATCCGCGCAAATTCTCGGTGCCGATCGATCCCGGCTCGGTGCACCAGGGGGCGGCGCTGGAAGTCAAGCCGCTGAACTGGGGCGGGCTTGAGGACAATTGCATCGGCGCCGAAATCCCGCGGGTGATCCTGCTGGATCGGGTGACCGACCCCCACAACGTTGGCGCCATCCTGCGCTCGGCCGAAGTGCTCGGCGCTTCGGCGGTGATCGGCACCCGTCACCACTCGGCCCCGGAAACCGGGGCTCTGGCCAAAACCGCCTCCGGCGCGCTGGAACGCCAGCCGTACCTGCGCATGCGCAACCTCTCGGACAGTATCGTGGCGCTGCAACAGATGGGGTATCTGGTGCTGGGGCTGGACGGCGAGGCCGAGGAAACCATCGAGGAGGCGGTCGCGGGCCGCACCTCCGATCCGATCGCCCTGGTGCTGGGCGCCGAAGGGCCGGGCTTGCGGCAAAAGACCAAGGAAACCGTCGATAAGCTGGTCAAGATCGACGCGGCGCGCGGTTTTGGCTCGCTCAATGTTTCAAATGCGGCGGCGCTCTCCCTATATGCTTCGTTGAAGGGCTGAACAGGAGGAGGTCCCCATCGCACATAAGAGCATCCCCGGCGGCAAACTCATTCGCTGTTGTTACTGTGGCGTCCAGTCCACATTTGTGCCCGATGCGGCCGTGCACGCGCTGGTGTGTGGCACCTGCGGCGCGCCGCTGTCGGCGCAAAAGATGCGGCCGCTGGCAGGGCAGAAAACGGCGCAGACCCGTGGCAAACGGCCCAAGGCGTCAAAACCGGCCAAACCCAACCCCACCCGCGCGGCAAAGACCGGTGATTGGGGCGATCTGGCAGCGGGGCTGGTGGCCAAGCAGCTGAAAAAGAAAAAGAAGAAGAAGAAGAAATCCGGCTGGAAAAAGGTCTTTGACGCGATCGAGGACATCTTCGACTGACACCGCGTGACAGCCCCCTCAAGGGGGCGCGACGAGGCGCGACGGGGCCGACAGGACAGGCGGGCCCGGCAGACTGCGCGCAGGCCCGCCGTGGGCGCGCGCATTTTGAATCCTGTGTGCAACACTTGTCACAAGCTGTTCAAATTCCCGTATCCGGTCTTTTCCGACGCCGCGCCAGTCGGCATTCTCTGTGCCATCTGAAATCGTGCCGGAGGGAGACTGTGCTGCATCATCGTCTGATACCCGCCCTGCGTGGGCTGGGCGCTGTCATCATGACTGCGGGGATGTGTGCCATGGTCCCCGCAACCCAAGCCGCGGCCGGGACGCTCTATATCGCGGTTGACGACGGAATTGCCATCGGGGGCTACGACCCTGTGTCCTTCCACCTGGCCGACGCGCCATTGAAGGGGCATTCGGATCACGCGCTGATGTGGAAAGGGGCGGTCTGGCTCTTCCACTCCGCCGAGAACCAGTCGCGCTTCGAGGCCAACCCGAGAGCCTATGCACCCCGTTTCGGCGGCCATTGCGCCTATGGCATGGCCCGTGGTCGGGTGTTCGACGGCAATCCCCTGACGTGGGAGATCGTCGACGGGCGGCTCTATCTGTTTCATACGCCGCGGGTGGAGGCCTTGTGGCTGGCAGAGCCGGACGGGATGATCCGGGCGGCACGGGCGGCCTGGCCCGGAGTGCTGCAAGCGGATTGATCACGCGCTTGGTGCTGCGCGGGGCAGAGTCAAGCTGCAATACACGCGCCCTCTTCACAAAAAAGAGAGCCGCTCTTTCAATCCGCCGCGACAGCCCCAGATTCAATAGCAGGCTGTGGCTTTGGAACCGCCACAGATCTTTTTCACTGTCCCTCGTTCCACACCTCGCGCCCGGAGCTTCTTCGGGCGCTTTTTTCTTGGCGCCTCTGCCCGCAGGTCTGCGAGGTGTCTGCGTGGCGGGGCTTGCGCTGACGGCAACACCTGCGCAGAGTGTCCACATGTATTCGGATGCGCATCTCAGAACCATATTGACCCGCACAAAGGTGATCGCCGTTGTCGGGGTCTCGCCCAATCCGGTGCGGCCGAGCTATTACGTCGCCCGCTACCTGTCGCTGAAGGGCTATCGGGTGATCCCGGTGAACCCGGGCCATGCCGGAACGCAGTTGTTTGGCGCAACGGTGCACGCATCGCTCTCCGAGATTGCGGAGCCGGTGGATATGGTCGATATCTTCCGCCGCCCCGAAGCGGTGCCCGGCATCGTGGAAGAGGCGCTTGCAGCCTTTCCGACGCTGCGGACGATCTGGATGCAGATCGGGGTGGAGCATGCCGAGGCCGCGGCACAGGCGCAGGCCCGTGGCGTGGATGTGATCCAGAACCGCTGCCCAAAGATCGAATACCAGCGCCTGTTCGGCGAGCTGCGCCAGGGCGGCTTTGCAACCGGTATCATTTCCTCAAAACTCTGAAGGGCGGGCGAGGGGCGGCTCCCGCCCGTCGTTGCGCATGGGACATGCGCGCCTCCCGTTGGGCCCGGCGCCTTGCCTGGCGGCAAGGCGCGGTCCTCTGCCGGGGTTAGCGGAGGGGGCGCACGCCATCGTCGAACGTCACGTGGCGTTTCTGAAACCGGGTGCCCTCGATGCAGTCTGGGGCGCTGATCCGGTCCATGCGGAAATGGCGCACCGCCGCGCGGTCGGGATCCCAGGCCACCAGATACCACAGAGGCGGCAGCACCAGGATCGCCTGCGGCTCGACCCGGCGGGTCGAGGTGGCCCCCTTTGCATCGCGGTATCGGAACGCGAGGAGAACCCGATCCAGGAATGCCGTCTCGAAGGCTGGCAGCAGCGCCGGGTCCATCGGGCCGAGGTCGGAAATGTCCACCTGCGGGGCCAGCCTGCCGACATAGAGACAGTCCAGGAAACGCCGCAGGTCGCGGATCTTGTCCGCCGGCAGTGACCTTTCGATCTTGGCCAAGCCGCTGTCGGCGAGCCCGGAAAACGGCAGCTGGCCGGCGGCCTTCATGCTTGCAACGCTGATCACCAGCGCAAAGACCTCGGTCACCGACAGGCGCGCGGTGGCCCGCACGGAGCCGATATCAAGGCAGAGACCGCCGCCGCGCCCGGGATCGGCATGGATCACATACCCCTCATCCCGCAGCGCGGCGATGTCCCGCAGGATGGTGCGGCGCGAGGCGCTGACATCATGGGCCAGGGCGCGCACCGTCGTGCTGCCCCTGCGGCGCAGAATGCGCAGGATGCTGTCCTGTCGGTGACGCGGAGTCATATCCGTCTGCGGCCCCCTCAAATGGTGTCAGAATTTGGCACCATTGCAGATTAGGCCGCGTTTGACGTGTTCAACAAGGAGATAACGCGATGCCTGAGACGACCCTTTTTCCCGCCCCCAGCTTTGTTTCTGTGAATGGTGTCGAACTGGAGGTGTTCGAGTGCGGCCAGGAAAACGCCGGCCACCCGATCCTGCTGTGCCACGGCTGGCCGGAGCATGCCTATTCCTGGCGCGAGCAGATGCCGGCGCTGGCGGCGGCCGGGTACCATGTGATCGCCCCGAACCAGCGCGGCTATGGACGGTCGTCCCGTCCGGCCGAGGTTGAGGCCTATGACATTGCCGCCCTGACGGGGGATCTGGTGGGGCTGCTGGATCACTTCGGCTATCAGCAGGCCATATGTGTGGGGCATGACTGGGGCGCGAATGTGGTCTGGGGGCTGGCACAACTGCATCCGGACCGGGTGTCCGGCATCGTCAGCCTGGCCTTGCCCTACCAGCCCCGCACGCCGAAACCCTGGATCGAATTCATCGAGGAGGTGTTTGGCAGCGACCACTACCTTGTGCATTTCAACCGCCAGCCCGGGGTGGCGGATGCGGTGCTCGACCAGAACGCGGCGCAGTTCCTGCGCAACCTGTTTCGCAAGAACCTGCCGCCGGCGCAGCCTTCACCGGGCATGATGATGATGGATCTGGCCCTTGCGCAGCAGCCGCAGGGCGACCCGGTGATGTGTGACGAGGATCTGGCGGTCTTTGTGTCCGCCTTTGCGGAGACCGGGTTCACCGGTAGCATCAACTGGTATCGCAACCTCGACCGCAACTGGCATCTTCTGGCCGATGTCGCGCCCCGGATCGACCAGCGCGCCCTGATGATCTATGGCGCGCAGGACACGATCCCCCAATCCGATAGTCTGACGGAGTTCGTGCCCAACGTGGAGATCGTCACCCTGGAGTGTGGCCACTGGATTCAGCAGGAACGCCCGCAGGAGACGACAGAGGCAATCCTGACCTGGTTGGCGCAGGCCCCCACTGCCTGATCCGACCGCCTGAACCGGCCGCCTGATCCGGGCACCGATCAGCGCGCGCTGCCCATCGATCTGATCGGTGGGCAGGCGTCCTGTGCCGTGCCGACAAGTGTTATCCCTTGGGGCGGGCCGCTTTTTCGGCGATGCCGCTCAGGCCCTGACGCTCGGCCAGAACCTTGAGCACATCATCCAAGGCCACATCGCGCGCGGCCAGCATCACCAGGAAATGATAGAGCACATCCGCGCCCTCGGACGCGAGCCCCGCCTTGTTGTCCTTCACCGCCTCGATGATGGCCTCTATGGCTTCTTCGCCGAATTTCTCCGCACATTTCTCCGGCCCTTTGGACAGGAGTTTCGCGGTCCAACTGGTGTCTGGATCGGTGCCCTTGCGCGACAGAATGGTCTGTTCGAGGTCATGCAGCAGGGTCATTGGAGCCTCATCGGGATGCCGTTGGCGATCATGTGCTCTTTGGCCTGTTGCACCGTGTATTCGCCGAAGTGGAAGATCGAGGCAGCCAGGACCGCGCTGGCGCCACCTTTGGTCACGCCGTCCACGAGGTGATCCAGAGTGCCGACACCGCCAGAGGCAATCACCGGCACATCCACCGCATCGGAAATCGCGCGGGTCATCTCGAGGTTGAAACCCGATTTGGTGCCGTCGCGATCCATCGAGGTCAGCAGGATCTCGCCCGCGCCCTTGGCGGTCACCAGACGGGCAAATTCCACCGCGTCGATGCCGGTCTCGCGGCGCCCGCCATGGGTGAAGATCTCCCATTTGCCGGGGGCGACGGATTTGGCGTCAATGGCGCAGACGATGCACTGGCTGCCGAACTGGTCGGCGGCCTCGCGGATCACATCCGGGTTGGCCACCGCAGCAGAGTTGAAAGAGACCTTGTCCGCCCCAGCAAGCAAAAGCGCGCGCACATCGTCCTTGGTGCGTACGCCGCCGCCCACGGTGAGCGGCACAAAGCATTGCTCGGCGGTGCGGCGCACCATGTCAAACATCGTGCCGCGGTTTTGATGGGTCGCGTGGATGTCGAGGAAACAGATCTCATCGGCACCGGCGGCGTCATAGGCGCGCGCGGCCTCCACCGGATCGCCTGCGTCACGCAGGCCGACAAAATTCACGCCCTTGACCACACGGCCATCGGCGACATCGAGACAGGGAATGAGACGGGTCTTAAGCATATTTGCCTTATGGACCGGAACCGGCGGCGGGAAAAGAGGGCATCGCGCGCTGGCTTGCGAATTGCACGAGGTTGGCAGGGGGCAGGCGCGGGGCAGGGGGTGGCCGGTCTTTGCCGATTTCAGCGCGTGTCGCCTTTGTGACTGGCGAAGCCCGGTGACGCGCGCCAGATTTTGCGCCAAATCGTCCATTTGTGATTGAGGAGATCTTATGAAAACCTTTGTAACCGCTGCCGCGATTGCCCTGATGAGCGCCGTGCCCGGCCTTGCGGATCTGGTCAAAGTCGAGAGCCGTCATTCCGTGCCCGCAACACTGGATGCGCTCGAAATGGCGCTGGACAAGGCAGGCGCGACGGTCTTTGCCCGCGTCGATCATGCCAAAGGGGCCGAGGGCATTGGCGAGGAGCTTGCCGCCTCGCAACTGCTGATCTTTGGCAATCCCAAGATCGGCACAGCGGCGATGCAGGCTGATGCGCGTGCGGGCCTGTTTTTGCCGCTCAAGGCGCTGGCCTATGAGGACAGCGAGGGCAAGGTCTGGCTCACCTATGAGGATCCGGTGATGATGTTCGAGGGGCTGGATATCAAAGCCAACGCTGAATTCATCGCGGGCATGACCGCGGCGCTGCAAAACCTCTCGGAGGCCGCAACGCAGTAGCGGGTTTGCGGAATACTCTGTCTCGGCGTGAGGGCTGCGTTAGTGCGGCGTTTGCGCTGAGGCAGAAGGCGCGTCTGCGCGCGCGATCCGGCGCATGGAATCGTGCACGATCAGGATGTGAAACGGCATCACCACCATCAGGTAGATCCGTCCCAGCCAATTGTTACGGTGCACCCAAGTCGCCATGTGAATGCGCCCTGCCTCCTGACGCAGGCAGATGCGGAAATTCAGGTGGGTGTCATCGGTTCCCAGGATCACCTCCTGCGCATCGTCATAAGTGACCGGAAAAATCGCGCCTTCACCGGTATCGCTCACTTCGGTCTTGAGGCCCAAAGGGCGCACGATGTGGTTGCGCAACGCCAGCAGGGCACTGGCCCATTTGGGCATGCTGAGGCCGATATCCGCCGCCTCCCGTGGGCCAAGGCGGCTCTCCACCGCATAGCCATCAATGAAGTCACCCGGTTGAACCATCCTCCACAGGAAAGAGGTTTTTGGCAGCGGGCTGGTCTCGATCTTCGGCATGGCGCGGCTCCTTACCGGGGAGCGTGACAGGCTCGGGCGTGTGGCGCCAGTGGGCAAGGTGCCGCAGACCGAGTGCTGTGCTCTCCAGCGAGGGGAAGGCTCCCGCCCCCGATGCAATCCCCGCCTTTGGCGAGGATCTTTCGGCGTTGGGCCGGGCGCGGAGGCGCGTGTCCGCAGGACACGCGCCT
>NZ_JAJENU010000676.1:0-218 GCF_035615495.1 Lyngbya sp. CCY1209
CCTCTGGGCTCGGGTATTGCCGCCAGCAATAACTCGTCCGGCGGGGTGGCGGCGACGGGGGTTTTTACCCGTTCGTCATTGGGGGTGAATACCGGGTCGGCGAAGACGGCGAGGGTTTTAGTTGCCGGGGTTCGGGAGGCCGTATCTTGGCGAATTTGGGCGATCGCAGAAGCGGAGGGCGATCGCACGATTTCATACTGTTCGATCAGCGGTTCGTA
>NZ_JAJENU010000677.1:0-214 GCF_035615495.1 Lyngbya sp. CCY1209
CGAGTCCACTTAAGTGGACTTTTGCGATTCGCCTTGAAATTGATTTCAAGGCGGGCTTCAAATTGGCAGATCAGTCCCAACCGTTCTGTCGGTTGCTATAGCAGTACGCATTTAGGTTAGGACACGATTACTCCGAACGAGTCCACTTAAGTGGACTTTTGCGATTCGCCTTGAAATTGATTTCAAGGCGGGCTTCAAATTGGCAGATCAGTCC
>NZ_JAJENU010000678.1:0-218 GCF_035615495.1 Lyngbya sp. CCY1209
CCTCTGGGCTCGGGTATTGCCGCCAGCAATAACTCGTCCGGCGGGGTGGCGGCGACGGGGGTTTTTACCCGTTCGTCGTCGGGGGTGAAGACCGGGTCGGCGAAGACGGCGAGGGTTTTAGTTGCCGGGGTTCGGGAGGCTGTATCTTGGCGAATTTGGGCGATCGCAGAAGCGGAGGGCGATCGCACGATTTCATACTGTTCGATCAGCGGTTCGTA
>NZ_JAJENU010000679.1:0-203 GCF_035615495.1 Lyngbya sp. CCY1209
CCAATAGTTGGCAGGAAGTCATCATCCAAAAACGATGCTTGTGAAGTGTAGGATTCTTCGGTCTCAATGAACTCTATATCACCTCCATTATAATTCTAACATTAAAGAATAGAAAATGACAACTTCTTTTACTGGCGACTTCAGTCGCCGTTCGCTTTTCATCCGTGCTTTAAAAAGACACGGCTTTCAAGCTCTCGTCCTTT
>NZ_JAJENU010000680.1:0-46383 GCF_035615495.1 Lyngbya sp. CCY1209
CTCCCCAATCATCTTTAGATGATTTGAGCTGGTAGGGGCGCAAGGCTTGCGCCCTCGGGAATTGATTCCCAAGCGGTGTTGATATCCAACCCGTTTGTTTCCGGGCATTCAACCGGATTTGATATGAGGAGTTCTCAGAACTCACCCGCCTTGAAATGAATTTCAAGGCTGATAGCAAAAGTCCACTCAAGTGGACTCATCTCACCCATTCCAAGCCCTCATAATTGGTGGTTTTGGGGGACAGAAAACTTCCCAATTATTTCTCATTGCTATAGCGGTATGTATTTAGGTGAACACACATCCTCTCTCTGTGTCCTCTGTGCCTCTGTGGTAAAAATTTCGGACGATCCTCACTTCTCCCAAAATATCAAGATCGGATCATTTCTTCCTGATACCGCATCCCCGTGGGCACGGACGTACACCGATCGCCCTTAACAACCGTGTGAACCTGCCAATCTTCCCGGGTTTCCCGATAATCCAAGCGGTAATGTCCGCCGCGGCTTTCGGTGCGGAATGCAGCACTTTTTAAAATTAAATGGGCGATATCTAATAAGTTGAGAAGTTCGGCGACGGACTTCAGATATTTGCCGGTTTCCGGGGATGTAAATCGGACGGTTTTTTGGGGATTTGGAGCGAGTAAATAGGGGCTGATTTCCAGGTTTTCCACCTCCTTTCGCCAACCTTCGACGGTGGCGATCGCCGCTTCCAAAACCTCTCGGGTGCGACAAATTCCGGCGCTATCCCACATCAAAGCTGCCAAATCCTGCCGCAAACTGGCGATGCGGTCGCCGGATGGGACGGGGCGATCGTCGATTTCGACCGTTTCCGGGGACGGTTCGGCTGTGCCATTCATCTCCTTATTTAAATCGCTTTCAATCTTCGACAACTGGGAGGCAAAAACCAAACATTCCAGCAGGGAATTACTCGCCAACCGGTTCGCGCCGTGCACCCCCGTGCTCGCCGTTTCTCCGATCGCGTACAATCCCGAAATCGAGGTGCGGTTCATCACGTCGCAGGCGACTCCCCCCATCCAATAGTGGGCGGCGGGGGCGACGGGCATCAACTCGTTGAAAACGTCGATTCCCCAGTGCTGGCACACTTGGATGATATTCGGAAACCGGCGGCGAATTTTGTCCGGTGCGATCGGCCGCATATCCAAATAAACGTTGGCTTCGGCGGGATTTTCGGCGGTATTTTGTAAGTGGAGATAGATCGCCCGACTGACGACATCTCGCGGCGCCAATTCCCCGGAGGGGTGGTAGTCGAAGGCGAACCGCCGCCCCTCGCGATCGACCAAATGGGCGCCCTCTCCCCTCACCGCTTCGCTGATCAAAAAGTGGGGCGCCCCCGGTTTCATCAGTGCGGTGGGGTGGAATTGGACAAACTCCAGATCCCGAACCGCGGCCCCCGCCCGCCACGCGATCGCGATCCCGTCCCCGGTGCTGACTTCGGGGTTGGTGGTTTTGGCGAACACCTGGCCGCCGCCCCCCGTCGCCAGGACCACGGCTTTGGCCCGCATCCAGCGAATTTGGTTGTCGCAGAGGAGGCTGATGCCCTGACAGCGGCCGGTTTCGGGGTGCAGCCACAGACTCAGGGCGATCGCCTGGGAGATCACCTGAATGTTGGGGCGTTCCAATACCGTCGCCATCAATACGTCCACAATCGCCCGTCCGGTGGTGTCGCGGGAGTGGAGGACTCGGGGGAAGGAGTGGGCGGCTTCCAGGGTGGTGGCCAATTTTTCCCCCTTGCGATCGAAATCGACGCCCAGGTTGACCAAAAATGCGATCGCCTCCGCCGCGTGGTCCACCAAAAACTGCACCGCCTCGCGATCGCACAGTCCCGCCCCGGCTTTGAGGGTATCTTCCAGGTGCAGGTTTGGCGTGTCGGGGGGGTAGATAGCCGCGGCGATGCCCCCCTGAGCCCACGGACTCGAACCGCTTTCGAGGTTGTCCTTCGTCACCAACCCCACCCGCAGATGGGAGGGCAGGCACAAGCTGGCGTAGAGTCCGGCGGCGCCACTGCCGACGACGAGGACATCAAATGGGTTCGGAATGTCTCCGGCGGGGTCGGAAGCGGGGGTGGGGGTTTGGTTCATGCTGTCGAGTGTTACGCTTCAGACGAGTATAGCGCTACGCGCAAGTCAAAAGTCAAAAGTCAAAAGTCAAAAGTTGATTACAAGGGCTTTTCAAAGTCCTACATATCGATTCTTTGGGTGTATTTTCAGCAATTGCCCCAAAATTGGATTAGCCTATTTCGTTTTTGATTAAAGGTTGGATAACTCGCAATTTCAATAGGGTGCGATCGTCTTTTGATTTGGCGTTGGGATTTTGGATTAGCTGTTGAACCTAGCACTTTTTCTGCAAAATGTCAAGCCCCGGAGTATTTTGTATGGGGGGATGGGGTGGAGAGGGGGCGATCGTAAAGTGCGAAACAGCCCCCCCTGATAGAGAATGGAATGGAATATGTTACCGTCGCGTCAGTCCCAACAAGAAAAGAATTGTCTGTAATTAAAATAGCAATTGTAGTTGGGTTGGTTCTCTTTCACTGTCTCCACCAGTTAATTGTTTGTCAGAGTGTAGGTTCTTAGCCATCTCGGATTGAGATTTTGAGTACAACAGCTTAAAAATATCTTCATAAGTTTTTTTACCAACTCCTGGAATTTTTTGCAACTGCCGAAAACGTTGAATTGGCAAAGCTGAATTTATTTTATCGACAATATTGCTGCGGATTTTTAACTTAGAAATCCAGAATTGATTATTTTTTTTATTCAGCATCTCAACCATCAAACCTTCTGTTCCACTAGCATGAGATTCCCGATCCAAGCAAATGTAAACATCTATGTCAACATCACTCAAGTATTTTTCCATAACTTCTCGAACATCATGCCAATTTAACCCTCCTTTATCACAACCCAGCTTCGGAAATGCAATTGATTCAATTTTTGCTCTTTCATAATTGTCAACAAAGTAAGTTAATCCTTGTTCTATCCACTCTAGTTTTGAAGGATACTTCCAATGATTTTTGGTCGCAAAATTCATGATCCAAGGCGATTCATAACCTCGATAGAGGTAAGGATGATCGACCCGAACTTGTTTTTGCTTGCATCGGTTGAGATAGTCTTCATACATATCTGGATAGCGAAGTTTAAATTCCAAAGCCAAACCCGCTCCCATAACTCCCACACAATTGACCGTATTGACAATAGTTTGGGACTCCACATTAAACACCGTTGTATCTGTGTACTTAATCATTAGCAACTCTCAAAAATATAGAGAACGATTGACTTCTACCGATATGTTAACACAATCAGGGATAAGCTCTCGAACTGCTGGCATTTGAAACGGCCATCTACAGAATATCTTAAGAATGCTTTGCACATTTACTCGGTCAGGTACTAACACTTCTGCACACATAATTATTTTATACCTTTGTTTTGTTGCCGGATCTTCATCATTCCATGAACGTCCTTTTATGATTGTCCAAGGTAGTTGTTCTAGCATGGCTAGGTCATGATAAACATTTGTAGCAACCGCTGCTACATTTCCATCAGAAAACAATGTTCCTTCTTCCAAGATTAACATCGGATCAATGCCAAGCATGACAATCTCATCTTGAAGATCCCGTCTTTTATAGAGCATGGTATTTCTGGGATTAAAATAAAAAGGAACATGACCATGCCATCTTGTTCTCCAAGACTGAGCTTCTTGCATGGAAATATCTGTTTTTATAAACCCACCCTGATGAGAAAGATTGTGAGAAAGCAAGCCATTTTCTAAAATCGAATTTAAGTTGGAAATATGTGTCATGTGATACAAATATTTAATCCCAAATTTATTGAGATAATCCCTTCCCAATTCTTTTTTAAAATAAGGATGTTCGGGGATAAACAACCCAATAGTTTCTGATAATTCTCGATCAATATTATGAATCCCAGAGTCCAAAATTCCAATAATTTCTTCTCTCAATTCTTGGGATATTTGTCCGTTAACATCCGCAGGAAGCATTTTTTTGCATATCTGTAGATGCTTGTCTGTAGGCAAAGAATCTCTAATATTTCTTAAATCAGGAGAACACAAAAACTCCGGGGAAAGAGATTCGATCAAGCTCAATTGCTGTTCAGGCTTGATACTGTTGATTTTTTTGATAAGTTGATCTTTAATTTCATTAGCCGATAACATCGATAAGTATCGGTTAATAATGGGTTGCCATATTTTTGGGTCTTGATGTTCAAAACAAGCTTGGAGTACATTACAAGCCGTCTCTTCTGATAATTTAAGTAATTCTAAATTTTGAGCTTGTTCTCGATGATTATAGGGATGGAAACCCAAATCAAACTTGACAAGTTTACCCGCCACTAAATTACTACATTCACATTTTACTTGACTTTTGTGTATATATAAATCTGCTTCGCCTTTTCGTTCAATAAAACCATAGTTGTTTTCAACTCCCCTTTGGGTATTAAAACCGCCAAACCATTTGATTCTTCCAACTTGTATCATTTTCAATTGACCCCAAAATTAATCAACGATAAATTGTGAAAAAATCACAAATAAACAAAATCAAATTTTTTGTCATTTTTGAACTCTCGGATTAACGCATTTTCTTGACAAATAAACAACTTCAATAATTCTTGAGCACGAGTCATGGATACATAAAGCTGACGACGAGCAAGAATACTCCCATCACTACTATCAGAGCATTGGGCAAAATCTTCCATCCAAATAATAAAAACTGCTTTGAACTCTAAACCCAAAGATGATAAACTAGAAATTAATCGAATACCCGGACGACTTTGGCTATAATTCTTCTTACTTTGCTGACCTTTGCTAACCCAATAAAATGAAACATTGGCTTGGGCGAGGTATTGTTGAAAAATATTCATCTGTTTTTTATTCGATTGACGGTGAATTACAGCTATATCTTCTGGTTGATAATTTCCAGATTTTAATAATTTTTTGATTTCCTCTGTCACCACTTGTTCTTGAGTTCGAGAAGAACCTGTCACATAAACTTCTGGACGAGTACCTGAGCGTTGAGCTTGGCTGGGAAGAACGATAGGAAAAGTAATTTCATCAGTTTCTGAGACTTTATCTTGAGGCACAGAATGATGAAGCATCGTCCATGCTGCTGATAGAATTTCTTGAGTATTACGATAATTTTTGTCTAAATCAAATCGCTTGCTAATGGTTCGACCTACAGCTTTAATCCCAACTTCCTTCCATGTAAAATCGTCTCGCTTATAAAGACTTTGGCTACCGTCTGCAACAATCATTAAATCTCCATTTTCCGGATCTTTTAATGCCTGAACACAACAGCGAAACCAAATTGGTACAAAGGTATGAGCTTCATCGACTAAAATTGCATCCCATTTTTGACTGTGTTTTTGTGAAAGCGCTTTCAAAGTCTCTTGACCTACGTATTCATCATAATTGATTCCAGGTTGACTGCCTAAGGATTTGCCAGTTACAATTTTTGACCATTCATGGAAGTTCTCTACCAGGATTCTATTTTGTTGATCTGCGACGACTGAATTTTTGATAACCGATCGCAAGTAAGATGCTAGACTAACATTAAAACAGACAATTAAAACTTTAGCATGGGGATTATTATTGAGGATTAATTTGGCACGAGCCAATAAAAGCAAAGTTTTTCCAGATCCGGAAACACCAAAGAAAATCCGGTGTCCTTCTCCAATTCTGCGCGCCAAATTCTCTTGTTTTGCATCTAGAGTTTTCAGAATTTTGTCATCAGGTAAAGGATAAAAATTACCTCTAACACTGGTCGTTTTTGCTGGTTCATCTCTAATCACCATTTCGGGATTGAGAACGCCTTTAATTGTACTAATCTGATCTGATGTTAGTGGTTCAAAATTGAAATAAGCTTTTACAAACATTTGTCGCAAGCGATCGCACAAATTTTCCGTCGATAAGTTTTGCCAATTTAAAAACTCATCTCGATAGACAACCTGGGGATAAGGAAGAATCTTATCTAAATCAGTCTCGGTGGCTTTTTTATAGTTAATGTTTGACATGATGACACCCAAACCTATCGGAAATGCCACTTTTCCTTGATGCTTACCTTGCTGCTGTTGGAGAATTCGATATTTGGGCAAATTATTTAATAGTTTATCTAGATAATCATTCGCCTGTCGTAAAGGCGATTTTTGCCACTCTACACTTTCTACATCATCTTTCAAAGAAACAATTTGAAAAGTATTAGTATCTGATGGTTCCCTAATTTGATTAGAATACCAACCTTTCACTTCGATTACTAACAATCCTAAATCGGGACCTAAAATAATAAAGTCTGGACAATGACTATTCAGCAGAGGTTCATACCAAACATAAAAGTTATCGTCTAACCGATCGCGCAATATTTCATAAAGTTTTTTTTCTCCTTCACTCGCTTTTGCAGGAATAGGAGATGGAATCATGATTGCCATTTTTGAGTTTCTCCTCTAATTGAATTGATTCGTTTTTTTGATTGAAGGCAACGCTTGGTTTAAAACGCCACAATCATATCACGACAAGCCGATCGCGCCTTTCCGATCCGAGCGATCCGTCATAAACGCGACTAATTCTTCCGGTTTATATTTTATTATCTAACATTGATTGACTTTTGAATGTAAACTTTTATATAGCAACCGTAGCAGTTCGGATACAATTGCCTGTCCCGAGTCCACTTGAGTGGACTTTTGCTATGAGCCTTGAAATGAATTTCAAGGCGGGTTTCAAATTGGCAGATCAGTGCGAACCGTTGCAGTCTGTTGCTATAAATCACGGCTTCGGAGGCCGATCGCACCCTCCCATCAAAACCAAACCGCCGACAGTTCCACCTCGATGCGGGGTGCTCTCATACCTATCGGCCGCAATGCCAACTTTTACGCAAAATCCGATCGCATTTTTTCCATACGTTCCGATTACGCCTCCTCGAAATTCAATTCGATCGCATAGCCGATCGCCTTTTTCCCAGTTTATCCGTGGGGATGAATGCAGTGGGGTTCGAGATGCGATCGCCCCCACCCAACCCTCCCCTTGGTAAGGGGAGGACTATTTAAAATTACGATCGGGTGTTTCTCAAATGAGTCAGCTACGGAGAGTCAAAGTCCCCCTTTTGAAGGGGGATAATGGCGGATCGAACCGTATCGCAACAGATCGACAACTGCTATAAAACTTCGAGATCAGCCCTTTTCAGCCATAAACTGATCGTAAGCCATCAGGGCGTCGGCGCCGAAGACGGTGGACGGACCGCCCCCCATGAGTTGACAGACGCCGATCACTTCCACCAACTCTTCCCGGGTGACGCCGGCTTCGATGCATTCGTGGAGGTGGTGGGCGATGCAACCGTCGCAGCGGGCGGCGATGCCGAGGGCCAGGGCGATCATTTCTTTCGTCTTGTGGGAGAGGGCGCCGTCCTTGGCGGAGGTGGCTATCATCAAGGATTTGAAGGCCTTCATCGTTTCCGGTTCGGCCTTGGCCAGTTCTTTGCTTCCGGCCATGAAGTTTTTGCCGATTTCGGGATAATTTTTCACGATTGTCTCCTGTGAATGTCCGTTGTGGGCGATCGCGGAACCGTTTCGGGTTCTTTTGTTATAATTATATAGGATTTTAGTCATCAAACGGGATAGGGGTGGGTCGGGGCATTTTGAGAGCGATCGCCGAAATTCCCCATTTCAACGGGGCGATCGCGCGGGCGATCGTCGAGAAAAAAGAAATTCGGAGGAAGAGAAGATAGGACAAGTGAAGCGGCGGGAAATTCAAACCATACCGGCGACGACGAATGAAACTTTGCTTCGGGTGTTCGGCACCGTGATGCCGATGGGGTTATTGTTGGTGCGATCGCCCGGTTATTTTTTCACCTCCCAATGGGAGTCCCGCCAAACCCCCCCGCCGGATATCGACACATTTATTACAGCAGAAACGGACGATGTGGCGAGAGTCGGAGAAACGTTGGTTTTCGTGCACCGTTGGCGGGGGAAAGATTTTGATCCGACGGCCTTCGCGCGGGCGAAAGTTTTTTTGTCAAAGGTGACGCGGGGGGTGCGGGAGGCGGGATATCGGGCCGAACCGTTCGATCCCCTCTCGCCCCAACTCAGTTTGCCGCGTCTGGCGGTGGAAGCGGGTTTGGGGAATCTGAGTCCCTACGGATTGTTGGTCCATCCCCGGTTCGGCCCCCGGTTGATTTTGACGGGATTGAAAACCGATTATCCCCTGCAAATATCGAGTCGCCGGCCGGAGGCGGGGGGGTGTACGGATTGCATGGTTTGCGTGCGAAAATGTCCCCAAAACCCGATGGCAACCGGACAGGTGGACATGGCGGTTTGTAAGAGTTGCACGCGCTGTTTGACGGTGTGTCCGGTGGGTTCGTAACCGTTTTTTATTATTGCTGAAATCATGGCATTCGTCAGAGCGATCGCCGTCAATTTTTCGTTTCCAGCGGGCGATCGGACTCTTTCGCTTCGACGATAGTAATGGGAAGTTATTTTAATTTTTTTTGCCCCCAAACCCCCAATTCTGGGGGCTTTGATCGGCTGGAAATTTTGCGAACATTTGACACGGCTATATTGTGAATTTGCCCGTATTTTGGGCTGCAAATGTGTGGCGATTTTTGCTTAAAGTTCTGTCTCCTGACCGGGAATTGGTAGTTAACTTAATTGATTATATAACTATGTAGTTGTCTTATATTGTGTCGCCGGAGTTTCCGTCCCCTTGCGGGGAATAGGTAGGAAAGAACTTTTCCATGAACTTCCAGACAATGACCCGTGTCAGCGATGGCAAGTTTCCGTCCCCTTGCGGGGAATAGGTAGGAAAGAACTGGTCCTACCGTGGATGTAGTCTCATCGAAACGACGTTTCCGTCCCCTTGCGGGGAATAGGTAGGAAAGAACCAACAACAAAATGTTTTCTCAAGTGTTTATCAGTAGCTTGGATGTTTCCGTCCCCTTGCGGGGAATAGGTAGGAAAGAACGTCCGTGCCCGGTGGGAGGAGGCGTACCGCCACGACTTGTTTCCGTCCCCTTGCGGGGAATAGGTAGGAAAGAACACCGAGGTTCCCGGCTAGAGGATTTCCGGCTATTCAGTCGTTTCCGTCCCCTTGCGGGGAATAGGTAGGAAAGAACGGCGTCTTTGAAAGAGTCGACATCTCTTCAGAAGGGATGGAGGTTTCCGTCCCCTTGCGGGGAATAGGTAGGAAAGAACTAATGATTTTAACATTCTACCGAAAATCTCGGTATAAGTTTCCGTCCCCTTGCGGGGAATAGGTAGGAAAGAACTTGTTCAAAATAGAGGCAAATACCATGGTTAACCCTAGTTTCCGTCCCCTTGCGGGGAATAGGTAGGAAAGAACCCGAGAAAAAAGCGGCCCTTCAAGCACTGATGACCGTCCGTTTCCGTCCCCTTGCGGGGAATAGGTAGGAAAGAACCGCGTCCATCATCGAGAAACTCATGAAGCCCGCCCCTCGCGTTTCCGTCCCCTTGCGGGGAATAGGTAGGAAAGAACGAAAGCTTCCAGTTCTTCTCTTTGTTGCGTTCCTTTGTTTCTCGTTTCCGTCCCCTTGCGGGGAATAGGTAGGAAAGAACACGATGCGCCGGACCTCCGATGGTCACGGCGGGGTGATGTTTCCGTCCCCTTGCGGGGAATAGGTAGGAAAGAACAGCATCGGGGTGAAAAAGGCCAAGGTCCGTCCAAGCCGAGTTTCCGTCCCCTTGCGGGGAATAGGTAGGAAAGAACCAGGGAGTAGAGACCCCTTCTGATGTTTATCAAGAGTTTCCGTCCCCTTGCGGGGAATAGGTAGGAAAGAACTCGCAAGCTTCCGACCTGGAAGAACGTCTCAGGCCGAGACTCCGTTTCCGTCCCCTTGCGGGGAATAGGTAGGAAAGAACTGGGTCCAGATGCAGACCCCCGAGAAGGGGCTCCAAGTTTTGTTTCCGTCCCCTTGCGGGGAATAGGTAGGAAAGAACTCTGAATGGTTGCAGTGGTTCTGCGGCCTCCAAGGTGTCGTAGGTTTCCGTCCCCTTGCGGGGAATAGGTAGGAAAGAACAAGTTGATTTCAACACAGGCATGCCGCCACGACGCCTACGTTTCCGTCCCCTTGCGGGGAATAGGTAGGAAAGAACCTGCTGAAGACTTCATAAAGAGCATCAAATAAGGTTAGTTTCCGTCCCCTTGCGGGGAATAGGTAGGAAAGAACACTGAAGAACTTCTCTAGGAATAAAGCAGTATCCCGGCTGGTTTCCGTCCCCTTGCGGGGAATAGGTAGGAAAGAACGTGTGGTCCTACCGGGGCTGTGCCCTGGTAGAAACGAGTTTCCGTCCCCTTGCGGGGAATAGGTAGGAAAGAACTCCGATTGAGGAGGAAGCTTCGAAGAAGGGAACCTCCGTTTCCGTCCCCTTGCGGGGAATAGGTAGGAAAGAACCATACCGCTACGTATTGGAAACAGACTCCGAAGTCCTGGAGGAGTTTCCGTCCCCTTGCGGGGAATAGGTAGGAAAGAACTGGACGACCTGGAGGACGACGACGAAGACTTCGACGTCGTTTCCGTCCCCTTGCGGGGAATAGGTAGGAAAGAACACATAAGATGGGGGGTAAATCATTCATATTTGGAGAGGAGGTTTCCGTCCCCTTGCGGGGAATAGGTAGGAAAGAACCTGCTGTATGAGTATGGCAAGAAGGCGGTGCCGGAAGGCAACCGGTTTCCGTCCCCTTGCGGGGAATAGGTAGGAAAGAACTGACAACCTGATCGGGCATGTCCTGATGTCCCTACGAGAAGGTTTCCGTCCCCTTGCGGGGAATAGGTAGGAAAGAACAACCGTTATTTGTACAATACGGGACCGGGCGGAGGGGCGTTTCCGTCCCCTTGCGGGGAATAGGTAGGAAAGAACCTGGAATCCTTGGCTATCTGTCAATCCAAATCTGCAAGGAGTTTCCGTCCCCTTGCGGGGAATAGGTAGGAAAGAACTTGGGCGCGACGCAACCCACACTGGGGTATCCACCCCACATGTTTCCGTCCCCTTGCGGGGAATAGGTAGGAAAGAACCCTATACCTTTGGAAACTATACGCTATGCGGTTTTCAAGGTGCGTTTGCGCGAGAGCACGGAGAAACTGCTTAACAAAACTTTACGGGCTTTGTTGTCGCGAGAAAATTTCTTCGTTTTCGATGGTTTTTATAGTATCAGCCCTTGCGCGAGACTGTCAACCCCCAAAAACACAAAATTTTCTTTTTCTTGCTGACGGATACATCAACTCCCGCGTCCCTGCTCGTCGCGCCACATTCTTAAAAAAAGCAACATAACTTCACAAAAGCTGAAACGATTTTCCCACAAGCATTCCAGCCCCAAAACTTTCAAAAATAGCGCGATCGCACCCCTACAAAATGAGAAAATCCGGCGGCTCGTAGGGGGCCGGCCCGCCGTACACCTTCACCTGGGCTTTGGTGGCGGGATTGAGGGGATAGGCCCGCAGGCTATCCTCCTCCAACTTCAAAACCCTCAGCCATCGTTTATTTAATAAATCCTCCAGAACTTTTTCCTCCAGGGGACACTCGAACACCGAATACTGAACCCGCTGACATCGCTGTTCGAGCAACTTCGCCAACTTGTTGCGGCGCTTGTCGTCCCGGACGTCGTAGCAAACCAACCAAAAATTCGCCATAATCATTCCTCAAAACGTTAAAAGTCAAAAGTCCGATCTTTTGATTCATCAGTCCTATGGTGTCCGGATAATCTGTTGGGTTTCGTTCCTCAACCCAACCGACATCGGCTCTAGCCCCCAAACCCCCAATTCTGGGGGCTTTGATGCAGATCCCCCGATTAGCCCGACCATTGCAGATCCTCCCCCAGCGGAGTTTTCGCCGGATTTGATATCAATACCGGCTTTGCTCAACGCAAGGTAAACGCCTCGTAGTCCAGGCGAGTTTCCACCAGACAACGGCCGAGCGATCGCGCCTGTTCCAACAGGATCTGACTCAATTTCAACTTCCGATTTTGGGGCGGATATAAAATAGAGTCCTGAAATTGGCGTTCCAACTGCCCCAAATACAGCTTTTTCACCGTCTGCCCCAACCAGACCCCCTCCTCATCCCCCGGCGCCGGTTCAAAATCATTCGGATCGATCAACCCGCCGTTCACCAAAGCGATGGCGGCGCGATCGACCACCACGGGGCGAAACTCCTCCATCAGATCCAGGACTAAATTGGGGCGAAATGGAGTAATAGCGTGGAAAAAGCCCAAATAGGGGTCGAACCCAGCCTGGACGCCGGCGGCAAAAATCCGCGCCAACAAAACGCCGTAACCCCAACTCAGCAGGGCATTCACCGGATCGCGGGGCGGGCGGCGGTTGCGTCCCCCGAACTTCCACTCGGGGGGGAACCAGTGGGTCAGGGCTTGGTAGTAGATGCGGGCGCAGATCCCCTCCACACCCATCAACTCGTCGCGATCGAGGGGGGTTTCCGTCTGTTTGAGGCGGGGGAGGTAGGAGGCGATGGTGTCGATCGCCTCGGTGAGTTGTCCGATGCGCCCCCCGGTGTCCCGGTTGCGCCGCTGGAGGACGTACCGCTGGTTTCTGACTTTCCCCAAAATCAGCCGTTGGGCCAGGGCCATGCCGAAGGTGGTGTCCAGGGCGCGATATTGGGCGAGTCGCACCGTGGGGTTGGTGGCGAAGTGCCCCTGGAGGCGCCCGCGAAACCGCCCGTCCCGGCGCAGGAAAATGGTTTCGATGCCGCGATCGAGGAGTTGGGCGATCGCGCCATCCGTCAACTGCACGCCGGGGAGGATGACGATCAAATCAACTTCGGCGAGGCGGCAGGTTGTGGACTTCTCGGACTGCTCAATTTTTAGGGTCTGATTCTGATACCGAACCACGGTTTGGGGTTCGGTCAGGTAAAGGGTGGTCATGGCGATAATGTAAAGAAAATTATAGTATTTAAACAGAATGTTTCAATTGTTGGTCATCTCGTTTTTTTAGCATATAATTGTTGGTGAAAAAAATCAATTGAAAATCGGGGTCTAAAATCATGAACCGTTCCAGTGCCCGGACGCTGATCCGGTATCGCAGCATCGGGGTCGCGATCGCCAATGCCGTCGCAACTTGGGTGTTCTTAATTATCGCGCCTTTGGGATTGTTTACCGTCATCATCTGTACGGCTTTCGTGTTCGGAATTTCTCTGGCTGCGGGAATTGCGGGCGATCGCACCCTGTTCTCACTCCTGCGACGCAACGGCTGGGAAATGATGATGTCTGACGATCCGGAATTGTACACCCAGGGACGGGTGCAGCAACCCCCGCAATCGCCCTTATATCAACGCGATCAGAATCTTTTAGACAGATAAATACTGTGGGGGTGGCTGTTGAGCCACCCCCAGTTATATGGATTCAGCCGAAACAGCTTACTCGGCAAATTCCTGGTTCAGGTGGATGGCGATACTGTTGGTTTCCGCCAGATTTCGCCCCGTCGTCTGGATGCACAAACCGTAACCCGCATCCGTCCAGGTGAGGACGAACTCGACAATCCCATCGGCAGTAGTGCGCCGAATTGGGTTGGTTTGATTGGGGTTAAATGGCAAAGAATTTACAATCTTAAGGACGTAGGGAGAACGGCGAATTTTTTTAGAAAAATCTTCCAGAATATCTTTGCCATGATCGTCTCGCAAACTGATAGGTTTGCGATCTGGAACGGTGTCATTTTGGGGAATACTGGACAAAATCGCCGTTTCCTGTTTGGCGAATTGCAGGCGCGATCGCTCGTTGAATAAGATCCCCATTGCCGAAAGACAGACCAAATCCGCTTCGCGATCGAGCAAAGATTGAAGGTAGGGATCTTCGAGGGAAAATTCGAGATTAGAAACTTCGACGATATTTTCCGTTTCCAGAGATTCAAACAGCAAATAATTGTTCAACCAAAACGCCAAATCGAGGGCGACGGGTTGGGGCGGCAGTTCGATCACCTCCGAAAACTTCTCGAACAGGTAATAGACGGGAATTCCCAACGCCTGTCCGATCATCCCCGCGAAGGAAATTTGGGCTTTGTAGCCTCCCGTGGCATTGATAGCGATCGCTTCCGGGGAGAACTTGCGGACTTCGGTGCTAATTTCCCGAACCAAATTTTTCAAACCTTTTTGTCGAAAATCCTGGACACTATCATCCCGGAGTCCCTCCAAAACGCGATACTCAACCCGTTCAAATTTCAGGGGATTTTTGTTATTATCAAAATACAGTTTCAGCAAATTTCCCATCGCCCTGCCGTCGTCCGTATCAGAGACGAGAAAGATCAGGGACAGGCGATTTGGCAAAAACCCCTTGTCGCAAATGCTGGCGATGGAGTTAATTTCCGCCCCGCAGAGGCGATCGGAGTTGCTGCGATCGAGGAGGGACAGGGAGAGTTGCTGCCAGTTGTGGGCGTTGAAGGCGTCCTGAATGTCCGAATCGGGCGATCGTCTTAGGTTGTTCAGGAGGCTGGTTCCGACGGTGCAAATGAGCGTGTTTCTCATGGTTGTTGCAAATTAGATAATAGAGCAGGAGAAGATTAGAATTAGAGTCAATTATCCAGAGGAATAGACGGACTTTATATCGATGATAAAGCCACATTTTTTTACCCCCTAGACAATTTTTAAAACTCTAGCTCGGCTTGTCGATGATCTCCCAGGCTACAGCAATCTGATTCAGTTGTTGTAAGATTTCTTGTAAGGTGTTCTTAATTTCTGCCACAGTTTTCGGATTTTTGCGAAATCCAGAATGTAGAACATCATTGCGTAAATTAGCCAACTTACAAGGCGGATTGTTCCACAACTGATTGATCGTCTTACGTTTAGATTGTTCAATTTCTTTATATTGACTGCGGTAAATGGACTCCCGATCTCCCACTTTACCACCACAGCAAAGGATTTCCATTTCTTCGCGTGTTTGTTTATCCATTGGATCGAGTTCAAAATGATAACAAAGGAGAGAAGGTAGCCATTCCCGTGCCAGTGATATAGCTTGGACATCTAGACCCTTCTTTGCATACCACTCAATTTCAAAAAGCTGTTTCTGCAATGCAGCCTTGCCATTGTCTTGATAATTTTGCGGTTCTTCTAAGGCAAACTGACCATACTCATCTACAACCCGATTTAACAACATCTCAAATGGTGGCACAACTTTTCCTAAATCTGGTTTAGCCTGTTCAATATCCTCTGGTAATGCAGCCGCCGCCGTCATCACATCCATCGGACGCAATAACTGCAAACCTTGTGAAATTTCTAAAATGCGATCGCCCAATGCTTGCGTATGACCTTCCGCTTCTTGTAGCAATTGCGCCAAGTCTTGACCATTCCCTGTTTTTAAAAACTGGTCAGTTGCGGTGAGCCAGTCAAACAAGCGGACCACTGGTAAAAGGTCAAACGTGGGGGTAATGCCATTCTCCTTTGCTTCAAACGCGCCATAAAGCAAACCTTCGATAGCAATATTTCGTACAACTCGAAAATAACTGACTGCCAACAGTGCAACAATCGGCACGGAGCGAAATGAATGTGTGATGTCGAAAATGACGCGATCGCCTTCTTCTAAACATTCATTAACTTTATTGAAAATAGTCCATATATCTTCTGGACTATTGCGCTCGGGAATGTTTTTGACTGGGACGATCTCGATGTTTGGAAATTTCTCTGCCAATCGTTCTTCAAGTTGATGCCAATTTGAGCGATCTTCTTTTTTTTCTTTATGTCCGGGACATTCATTTTCAACCTTTGGAGTTAAGAAAATATACATTTTGTCGGGCTGATAAAATTCAGCTAAAGCCTCTTGATAGTATTTTGTTTTCAAAGAGATTGACTTTGTAGGATGTTGATATTCTGTGACTTGGTAAGAGTTAAATCCTAAAAAAGAAAGGATTTTTGTGATTTGTTTTGCCATGATTAATGACTCCTCTAATCAGTTTGTGTTTGGCCCATTCCCAAGCGAGTTTTGATCCCCGTTCCTGAAAACTGAGCATATTGAACTAACAAGTTGGCGACGTTCGCCAGTAAAGGATCGGTTTTGTACAGCGCCTTTAAGGTGACTTCGCCAACAAATCCGGTCGCCGAGTCTTTTCCGATGCGGAATAGTTGAGTCGAAATGCGATGACGCTTGATTGCGATCGCATTTGCTAAATAACCAATCAATTCTCCCCCACCCAAATAAATGGGAGCAAAGTTATTCCAAGATTTCAGCCAACTCCGAAACATGAGTCCGGGAACTGGAAGGGGAAGCTTGATCGATTGCTGGGCGAAAGCAGTGGGGGTTGTAAACTGTAACTGAAACTCGCGGATGGGTTCCGGCTCATTAGCGACTAAGGTTGTGTAAAGCTGTTCGTAACTCGCGATCTGATCTTGGCGATCGCCAACCGAAAATTTAGTCCCCAAAAATTCTAAGCCATCGGACAGGTCGAGAGATGCGATCGCCTTAGAACTTTTTTCTTGCAACCCAGAAAATGTGAGACGATAAAACTCTTCCGGTTGAAACGTGATAAAATCTCCGGCTCCCCAGCACCGCCCTCTAATGGTCGAAAAGCTGGTATCTGGGATAATATCGCCACCAATTTCTAACCCCAATTTATGGTGAAGTTGCTTGACCAACTCTAAGCCGTAAGATCGGGGAAGTGTCATCGGTTCGGAAACCGTCAATGTCCAAGTCGAACGAATCAGCATCAATTAATTATCCCTTAAATCTGACCCACCCCGGAACATATTTAATATCTCCTCTAGGATCGACCACAGTACGACGAGATTTTGGAGCTTCAAAGTTGGGCGCTCTAATCCCACAAGTATCTCGAATCTGTTTTCGCAAATCATCCTTAAAAAGCCATCCTACCGTTGTTCCCGTCATGCCACTTGCCCAGCCAATTCGCAAATTATAAGGACATTCTTCCTTTTCATAAAAATCTCGAATCGCTTCAAAATCAAGATTTTTACCTTGATGCCGTTTGTTTTTCACCATCGCCCAATAATCATATTCTCCATCCCACTGATCTTGAGCAAAAGTTTGACAGATATTCAGCAATTCATCTACAGAGTGAAACGGAATTTTCATCCCTTGCTTGTGCTTGAACCAGGACAACATTTCAGTATCCAGAGCCAAGGCAAAAGTCGTTTTGACATTTCGGACAACCTCTGCATAAATAGAAGCTCTGTATTTGGCATTCCAATCCTCAAAATGGCTGGAAACGATAACTTCAGCTACAGCGGGAATGTTAAAAGTAACTATTTTGTTGTTTTTGAGCGTCACCTTTCTTTTAATTAAAGGTTGAGAATCAGTGACTTGGACGGCTCTCATAATATCAGTGTTTGGCCCGGTACGGGCTGAAATCGATTTCCCTTGGTAGTTTAATGAAAAATCAGAAAATAAACTATCCATGAATAGCCGATCATCTGCCCACTTTGACCTTTGTTTTAACTCTCCATTATTCAACTGCTGCCTGAGTCTTTGCTCGATCGCACTCACTCGGTTAGAATTGGGTACTCCATACTCCTGATCATTTTTGAGCAAGTAATATGCGATCGCTGTTCTAATCGCACCTTTAATTGAGGTTCCCGGAATATAAAGCTGTCCGAATCCGTTCCGAATCATCGGTCGTAAATCGGTAACTCTTTCATCCGTCCACTTAGCATCGATCGCAGCTTCTGGAAAAATGCGATTGCCCACAGAATCTTCAGCATCGTGCCACCGCTCACCAAATGCTGATTGAAGAATACCGGTCAGTTCTTCTCGACGCTCGATCGCACCAATATAGTCCTGCAATTTTCCCCGATTTCGCAATTCCCTTGCCAGAGCTTCTTGATCTGGAAGATAGACTTTTTGCCTTGTCTGAACATATTCAAATGGGTTCAGCCGAGATACCGCAGACCCAATATGCAGCAGGGGACTCGATAATGTAATCGTTCGAGTTTCGTAAACTTGAGGCTTGGAAAGATTAGAAGAAGCAACCATGATTGTCAATAGAGAATAATGGGCAAACTAAAAGCAATTCCACTCCGATAAATTTTATGCAATTTTTGAAATTGGTAGGGAGTGACATCCGCCAGTTGTCCGTCAGGACGCACGGGAAATACCGAGCCTTCGACAAACATCCGCACTTTTTTACGTCGCAGTTGTCGCCCCGAAAAGGGAGAGGAAATCCACCCCCCTCGTTCCAAGATTCCATAGCTGGCGCGATCGGCATGGAGTGTATCTGGAATGGGAGTTTGCCAAAGCAAACTGATTAAACTGTAGTCAGTTGGTTGAGAACAGTTGAGCAACTTTTTCCATGTATCTGATAAATCCGACCAGGTCGCTTCAAACTGTCCTGCACCACTCGATCGCTCACCACCTAAGCCTTCATCTCCCAGCAGATTTAAGGCTGCGTGAAGTCGATTTTCTAGGTCTTGATCGGCATTAATAAACTCGATCAAAAAGTACAAGCCACAGGAGCGATCGAATTGAACAAAACCAGTGTGGTAGAAATTCGTCGCCCGAGTCGTGCGATCGATGGCCACTTTCGGGGTTTTATGGATTTGATAGGTTTGGCTATAGTCAAAGATTCCCGCATTATTAAGAGAACCAGAGGTTTTAGTCTTGTTTGTATAGCCAATCAATTCGGTGCGATCGTCGTTCGTAAACCCATTACCTTGATACCAACGTTGCCAAACATCCAAAGGCAAGTAATGAATTTTTTTGTAGGTCTTGGCAAATTCCAAGTCATTCCCTACCGGATATCCCCGAGGAAATTTGAGCGGTTTTGGCAGGTAGTCAATCCTATTTTTTCCGTCATCATAATAAACAAATGTTGAACTGATGCGAAAAGGAGGTGATGGGTCAAAAGACTTCAGTAAATCTTCGACGGCATCTTTTCCAAACAAGCGAGCGTAGGTAACAATCAATGCACTAAATAATGTATCCGATCGCACCCGCTCGCTCGTTTCCTCAACTCCAATTCCGACTTCACCAAAATGGGCAGAATGTTGTCCAAAATTCAGGCTAACTCGCTTGTAGTTGCTCATAACTTAGGTTTAACTTCCTGGTAACTGAGATTGGATTTCACTAAATCGGCTTAAAAACTCAGAAGTGTTTTTGACAGATGGAAAGTTAATAGAAGTACCGCTGCCACCGGCAATATTTTCGTATTGTTTGGCATCGCGGTAAGAAAAATTAAAGTTCTCAAACTTCACTTTTCCGTAACCCCGAGAACCGTGTCCACCCAACGCATCGTCTTCTAAAATTGACAGGGCGATCGCCAAGTTTTTAACATCTTCAATCGCCTGACTTTCATCCTCGACGGTATATACCATTTCAAAGGTAAATTTCGATCCGGCTGGAACTCGCTCCAATTGTCTGGGATTCGCTGCGGCTGTCACCCGATCTAATCCGTTCTCAAACTTCCACTCAGTCATATACAACCCCGTGTCAATGTTGCGGAGTTGCTCTGCCGATTCCGGAGTCAAATGGCAATCCCGCACAATCAAACGAGCCGGACAATTTCTGCCTTTAATTTTTGTATGAGATACACCATCAATTGTTTTAGTTCCCTGCCCCTCTAATTCTTGTGACTGGGCGATCTCAGTGGGAATCCAACAGCTAGAACCGCCAGTGGAGCCAAACAAACGGCTAACCTGACAAGTTTTTGCCCCTTCATATTCAACATACTGATCCCGTTGAATCTCTGTATAACCACTTTCCAGATCGTCACTTTCATAGCGGTATGTTCCGCTGCCTCCACCCCGGTTTAAAGGTTTATTCAGCCATCGTTCCAAAATTGACCTCAATTTACCTTTAATCGAAGAACCCGGCAGATAAGGATACTGACTCACCGGGTCGCGAATCACAGGTTTATCCAGTCCTCCAATTTCTAACGTTTCTCCACCACCACCAATATGTAGTCCTGTTTCAATAATTAGAGTTCCGGTGATTTTCAACTTACCAACTAATGGTTTTTGAGGTCTTTCAATAACTGTCATTATTTTCCTCCTTCGGCTTTATGATAAGCAATAACAGACTCGATCAATTGAACTAATCGCTCAAAGTCTTCTAAAGAGTGTACCTGGTCAATAGCAGCAGACATAACATCACTTAAAGGTTTGGCTGCTTCTTGTCTGGCTGCTGCATAAGCCAACTTGGGCTTTAGAAGTACAATTTCCGGTTCAATCTCGGAAAAAAGCTGATTCTGATTTTCTTCAGTTTGAGCCAGCTTTGCCTTCAAACGATTAATTGCATCCAAAAACTTGCGGATCTGATTGGTTTCTAACCTCTTGTTTTTTAGATAGGGTCCAAAAATTTCAGCGTGTTTCACCAGATCTCGAATGGGGTAATCTTTGAGAGTCCCATTTTTCTGATTGTTCAACTGGTGAATTGCTTTAATTATCTCTTGCTCTGGGCTTTGAGATATTTGAGGCTGAGTTTGTGGGTTGCGTCTAGGTTTATTTGGGGTCATAGTAACTGCCTGTATTCATAACGAACATGATCTGAAATGGATAAATTTCATTCACGGTTAATTGAAGAACGGTTGAGTAGCTCCAGCCAGGTGGCGATCGCCCGAAAATAGGGAGCATTATAGGGGTTCTTTAGGGAAGTACGAATCGGTTCAAAATCAGGATGATTCCGGACTTGGGCTGGTAGCCTTGCCAAAGTATAGGCAATTTTTGGCAAGTGCAGAAAGTAACGGATATCCCACTGATCCTTTTGGGATTTTTTGACGGATTCTTTGATCATTTTATCTTGAAGTTCTGCCGTTGCCAAGAGATTCCTTACAAAACTTCGTGAATAGTTGATTTGTAGAGAGCGATCCAATTGTTTGACAAATGGCAAAACTCCCCAAAGACTCGGTTTCATTTCGCCAGACAGATAATTTTGCAATTCGCGATCGAGGTAATCCTGCTGACTCCGTTGCATATTTTGCAAATCTTCTGGTGAAGTTCCCAACCACTCATCCCATTTAAAGACACTGCCAAACAATCCTAAGCTGTCCCGACCATTTGCTTTGGCTTTTTCTTCTGCTTTGCCAGATTCTTCGGCTGCTTGGTAGAGAGGAAATTTGGGTACGGATAAGCTAATTCCACCCGAAAGGCTGATGTCTGGATGTTTTCCTGTATAAGCCCGAAAACACTGATAGACATCAAAGGCAAATTCGACCACTTCATGCCATGCACCGCTCACGAATAAATCATCTCCTCCAGCATAAATAAATACCAAATTTTTTCGCTCTCCCGTCAATCTTTGAACGACGGTATCATGTAAATTTTGATTGCGACATTGAGCCAGACTATTTAAATAAACTTTGAAAAAGTAGCTCATCTGTCGTGACAAACCAGCCAACCGAGGCAAGGTTTGATTATTTCCCAAGCCTTTGGCAAAAATCTGTCCTAATTTGTCCACATCCATTCGCAAATAGCCAATTCTAGGAATACAACCATCTTTTTGGGCAATATCTGCCATTTCATTGGCTCTCATTGTCCCGTATTCTTCCCGGCTATTTTGAGCATAGTTGCCGAGCAACAGAGACACGGATTTATGATTTTGATAATCGGCAACTGTCCAATTGTTGACCCAAAAAACCGTTTCCGAATCTCGTAAATTTTCAACTTGCTCCTTGTCTCGAAATAAGTGATAACAAACGGTTCTATCTGGCAATTTTATTTGCAAACGATCTAAGGATTTTGGAAGACTATCTCGAATTGGCGATCGCACGATAGCGTCCACTCGAAAAAGCTGACTGCCCAGGCGAAACATCCGCCGACAGATCGGACAAGCCAAAACAGAATCGGCTTCTTGATCGTTGAGCGGTTGCAAGTTTTCCTCATCATCTCGATGGCAAACTCGACAAGGTTCGTAAGTTTCCTGAATTGCCAAAACTTTCTCAAAATGACGGTCAAATTTGCGGGCTTTTTGTTGAGCCAGGTTTTGAGTAACGGTTGCCCATTGTTCAGAAAATTGGGCGGAGCTAATTTGTGCGATATCAAAATTTTTATGACCCAAGCTTAAAAATACTTTACCTTGAAATTCATCGATCAGCCATTCATTGAAACTATCTCGTATTTTTTGCACGCAATTTTCATGTTCTTTCTGCTCGGGAGCTAAAAGATATAAATTTCCACCCCCAACATAAATAATATTAGTGCGAGGTAGATTTAATTTGATGAGCAGTTGTTGAGCGATTTCTTCCGTTACCAATTCTAGATAAAAACTTCTGGCTCTCAGTGACTTCAATGCCCCATCCGATGAAATTGTATAAATAAAGTCTTGGATGCCGGACAAATCACCCGCTATTAAACTGATGTTATGAGCTTGAGGGTTGCCCGATATAATGGCCGCGATCGCAGCCGTTGATTTTGCCAAATCATATAGGGCAACGTTGTCAAATTCTAACGCTACATGAGAACCGAATTTTTCTAAAATCAAGGTTAGCAGGGACAAATTTTTCCAATCTGCTTCGGTTAAAGACTCGAGGGTTTTACGAATTTGGCGCTGTAGATTATCAATTTGGTTTTGCTGAACGGGTTCGGTTGTGGGATAGGGAATTGTCGGATCGCTATCTTGAATTGAGATAGGCGGTACATAATGCTTTTGAGATTGTCCCTGGGAGAGATTAACTGCATCAAACAATAGATGCAAAGGTTTAATCTGACTTGTCTCCGTCCAAGATAACAGTTGTTTGGCTCTGGCGATCGCCGGATTATCTTCTGAAACGCTGAAATTCTGTGGCAACTTGGCGTTTGCCCAATTTGCCAAATGCCAAACAGCTTGTTGGATGACCTGTAGAGCTTGATTTTTTGCTGTAAAGTTAACCATCTCAATCGTGAAACCTCACTGTATATTGGCCAAAATCCAAAGAATGAACTGGATCGCGATCGCATTTACCATCTCGATCGCCCCTCCCCCGGCAAAAGTTCTAAAAAAGGATGCAACACTTTTTCCACCGACCCCCCGCCCCGAGAACGTCCGAAGCCTTTGCCAGACGGGCGATCGCGACATTTAAAAGCTGAATGATTTCTCATAAACGCGGCCAATTCCTCCGGTTTATACTTTTATTATCAAACAGTGCCGAACTTTTTACTGTAAAGTTTCCTAAATCACGGTATCGGACGGCGATCGCGCCGAGCCATACAAACGGGACGCGATCGCACTCCCCCATCAAAATCGATCGCGCCTATCATACCTATCGGCCGAAATACAGAATTTTACGCAAATTTTTTTTCTCTCCCCCGACAAGTTCATGGCGAACAGAAATCGGGGCGATCGCCGTGAGACGCTGAATCGTGAGAATTTGTGGCTTGGGGGAGGTCGCCATGCAGCAGCGAGATTGGTTGATTTCGGGGGACGGCCGATGGGTGAGTTGCCCCCCTCCCAAACAGTGGGATTTGCTGACGGAGTGCGAGGACTATCGCCTCTTTCACTTTCTCGCGGATGTCGATCGCATTCTCGATGTCGCCGAGGAAGAAGACCAGACAGAGGACGTATTTTTACAATCCCTGCGGCGGCTGGTCCGCAAACTCATGCTGAAAACCTACTGGGTGACGACAAAAATTCCGGAACCCCAACCCGGAAAAGAAACCGCGATCGCTCTTTTATACGACGAACCCGGATATCCCCTCACCCTGCAAATGGAAACCATGTTACCCGGCGCCTCCACCCCCATTCACAATCACGGAACTTGGGGGATTTTGGCGGTGGTGAAAGGACGGGCGAAAAATATCACTTGGATGCGATCGCCGAGTGCCCAATTTCCCGATAAAATTGAAACGGTCGGGGAACAGATTTTGGAGGTGGGGGAAATTGTCAGTTTGACGACGGAGGCCATCCACGCCGTCGAAGCGGTGGGGGACGAACCCTGCGTCACCCTCAACCTGTACGGCGAAACCAACTTTTCAGGACGTTTTCAATTTGACCCCGCCACCCACGAAGCCAAACCGTTGGAAACCCTGGAGACGGTATTAAAACATTTGTAATCTCTAGAAACCGGGTTTCTTGGCAACCTCTCGATAAACAACCTGACGCTCTCCTAGAAACCTGGTTTCTTCCCCCCAGCGAGACAGCTCTAGAAACCGGGTTTCTTGGCAACCTCTCGATCAACAACCCGACACCCTCCTAGAAACCCGGTTTCTTCTCCAATCTCAAAAAATGTCGGGGCAATTTGCGAATTACCCCGACAGAACATGAATTAAAAACAACCCGAATTAAACCTCGATCGGCTGTTCTAACATCAATTTAGAACGCTTCACGGTTTCAGGTACATCAATCGGATAATCTCCGGTAAAGCAAGCCGAACAGAAACTGTTGGGATCTTCTTTCGTCGCATTCAGCATCCCTTCCCAACTCAGATACGCCAAAGAATCCACCCCGATTTGAGCTTGAATTTCTTCGACGGATTTGGTCGCCGCGATCAACTGATCTTGGTTGTCCGTATCGATGCCGTAGAAACAGGGGTGGGTGACGGGGGGAGAGGAAATCCTCATGTGTACCTCCGTCGCCCCCGCATCCCGCAGCGCCTTGACGATTTTACGGCTGGTGGTGCCCCGGACGATGGAATCGTCCACCATGATCACCCGCTTGCCGTCCAACACGTCTTTGAGGGGATTCAACTTCATCCGGATGCCGGATTCCCGCATATTTTGGGTGGGTTGGATGAACGTGCGGCCGACGTAGCGGTTTTTAATCAACCCCTCGGCGTAGGGGATGCCAGACCCTTGGGAAAATCCGATCGCGGCGGGAATTCCCGAGTCCGGAACCCCGATGACGATATCGGCATCGACGCATGATTCCTTCGCCAACACCCGGCCAATCCGCAGGCGGTAGCTGTACAGGGTTTCTCCCTCCACGACGCTATCGGGCCGGGAGAAATAAATCATCTCAAATACGCACAATTTCCGGGTGGGTTTTTGACTCCAGTGGAAGGACGCCATGCCTTCATCGGTGATCCAAACCAGTTCCCCCGGTTCCACGTCCCGCAGGTATTCGGCGCCGATGATGTCCAACCCGCAGGTTTCCGAGGCGAGGACGTACCGCTGGGGGGTGGTTCCCAAGGTGCCGATCACCAGGGGGCGAATCCCGTGGGGGTCGCGGACGCCCATCAATCCCGCCGGGGTGCCGATCGCCAAACTGTAGGCTCCATCGCACATCTCGAAGGCGGTGATACTGGCTTCCAACCAATCTTTCCCGCGATTCACCTCGGAAGCGATCGCCAGTGCAATTAATTCGGTATCCGTCGTGCTGACAAAATCGAATTGCCGCCGGGTCATCTCCTCTCGCAACTCGGCGGCGTTGACCAAATTGCCGTTGTGTGCTACAGCAACCGCCCCCAGGCGGGTTTCGGCGACGGCGGGTTGGGCGTTCACCACCCGGCTCGATCCGGTGGTCGAGTAGCGGGTGTGGCCCACCGCCAGATCCCCCGGCAACTGCTGCAAAATCGATTCGTTGAAGACCTGGGAAACCAATCCCATGTTCTTGTACAAGTGCAGGCGATCCCCTTCAAAGGTGGCGATTCCTGCCGATTCCTGACCTCGATGTTGGAGGGCGTACAAACCAAAATAAGTGAGTTTGGCGACGTCTTCGGCGGGAGCGTAGACCCCGAAAACGCCGCAGGCTTCCTCCGGTTTGTCGGGGTGCAATTCGGCGGGGCCGGGGTCGTCGATCGCGCGGGACTTATTAGGAATCATGGTGATGCAAAGCTCGTGAATTCAGATTGTGATGAACCGGAAATGGACCTTAAAAAAATGCGACAGTCTCGGACAATCTCCGCTTTTATTTTAACAATTTCTTAATTTTTTTGGGGGGGGTCGGTATCGCACCGATCGCGATCGCTCGCCCCCCGAAAAAGATTGTTAAAACGGATGATTGTCATAGACAAGACTGATACTGACCGTTCAATCTGAGATGCCAAATCGATGAGCAAAGGGAGGATTCGCGCCCACAACAGGCGTTTGTACTATGTCAGACGGCGCTCGATCGCCCCGTCGTAGCGATCGCACATCTCGGACATCCCGACTTCAGTTAACGTCAGGTTATGAGATGTCGCGATTCGCAGGGGGGAAAGCGCTGCATTTACTGTACCCAAATGGTGCCAGTTCCGGCCAGGATTTCCCCAAATTTCTTGCAAATAATCCTCCCAAACCCGTTGCTGCCGGGGATGAACCGAAACCAAAATTCTGGCCCCCCCCTCTCCAAATAGGATGGCGTCCCACCGTTCGGGGGAATCCGAAGTTAATTCTAGGTTAATGGTAGCTCCCAGCCGGTTGCCGATGCAACATTCGGCCAAAGCGATCGCCAGACCCCCTTCCGAACAGTCGTGGGCCGATCGCACCCAACCCCGGCGAATCCCCGTCCGACAGGCCTCCTGAACCCGCCGTTCCAACTCGAAATCCACTTTGGGGGGTTCTCCGGCCACCAAACCGTGTACCGTCGCCAAATATTCCGACCCCCCCAGGGTGACGTGGGTAGAATTGCGATCGTCGTCCGTCCAATTCGCCACCCCCAGCAGGTAGATCAAATCGCCCTCCTCCCGCCAACTCTGGCCGCAGGCTTGGGCCGGGTCGGGAATCAATCCCACCATCCCCACCACCGGCGTGGGATAGATCGCCTGGGGGTTTCCGTCCGCATCCAGCGTCTCGTTATACAAGGAAACGTTCCCCCCCGTCACCGGAGTCGAAAACGCCTCACAGCCCTCGGAAATGCCCCGACAGGCCTGGGCCAACTGCCAGTATCCGATCGCTTTTTCCGGGCTGCCGAAATTGAGGTTATCCGTCACCGCCACGGGTTCGGCCCCCACGCAGCTCAAATTCCGGGCGGCTTCGGCCACCACCCCCTTCGCCCCTTCGTAGGGGTCGAGGTAGACGTGGCGGGAATTGCAGTCCACCGTTGCCGCCACCCCCGGCCAAGTTTGGGAGGGGGTGGCGATCCGCGATCGCGCACCTATCGCTCCCTGGGGACGCAACCGCACCACCGCCGCATCCGCCCCCCCCGGCACGATGATGGTGTTGTTCTGAACCTGGTGGTCGTACTGGCGATACACCCACGCTTTCGAGGCGATGGAGGGCGTATCCAACAGCGTCAGCAACACTTGATTCCAGGTCGAAACCCCATCCGCCAGTTCGATGCCCGACGTCGTGCAGGGGGGCAGGGTGTCCGGCATCCAGGCCCGGGCTTTTTGGACGTACTCCGGCAGTTCCGGGGGGAGTTCCCGGTGGTAGATGGGGGTGTTGTCGGCCAAAGCGGTGGCGGGGATTTCCGCGGCGATTTCTTTTTTGAATAAAATGCGGACGATGGGTTCCGCAATCACCGTTCCGGCAACGACAGCGTGGAGTCCCCAGCGGTGGAAAATGTCGATGAGTTCCTGTTCCCGGCCTTTTTGGACGACGAACAACATCCGCTCCTGGGATTCGGAGAGCAAATATTCGTAGGGGACCATGCCCGTTTCCCGGACCGGAATTAAATCCAGGTCTAATTCAATCCCCACGCCCCCTTTAGCCGCCATTTCCGAGGTGGAACAGGTGATGCCCGCCGCTCCCATATCCTGGGCGGCGACGACGGCGCCGGTTTTGAAGGCTTCCAGGCAGGCTTCGACGAGGGATTTTTCCAGGAAGGGGTCGCCGACCTGGACTGCGGGGCGATCGGTGGCGGATTCTTCGCTGAGTTCCGCGCTGGCGAAGCTGGCACCGCCCATGCCGTCCCGTCCGGTGGTGGAACCGACGTACAAGACGGGGTTGCCGATGCCGGCGGCGCCGGATTTGACGATATCGGGGGTTTCCATGATTCCGATCGCCATGGCGTTGACGAGGGGGTTGCCGGTGTAGGCGGGGTCAAAATAGACATCGCCCCCGACGGTGGGCACGCCGAAGCAGTTGCCGTAGTTGGCGATACCGGCGACGACGCCCTGGAAAATTTGCCGGGTGCGGGGATTTTCCAGGGAACCGAAGCGGAGGGCGTTCAATACGGCGACGGGGCGGGCGCCCATCGTGAAGATGTCCCGCAGGATGCCCCCGACGCCGGTGGTGGCGCCCTGGAAGGGTTCGATCGCGGACGGGTGGTTGTGGGATTCGATTTTGAAGGCCAGCCGCAGTCCGTCGCCGAAGTCCACCACCCCGGCGTTTTCCCCGGGGCCGACCAAAATGCGATCGCCCTCGGTAGGGAACTGTTTCAGGAGGGGGCGGGAGTTTTTGTAGCAGCAGTGTTCGCTCCACATCACCCCGAACATCCCCAGTTCGGCTTTGTTGGGATGCCGTCCCAAACGGTTGACGATTTCTTGGTATTCTTCCGGCTTCAGGCCTTCGGCGGCGATTTCTTCCGGGGGAAACGGGCAGTTCGAGGAGATGGACATGGTATGCGATCGCACGTCAGGACAACAGCCTTTATTGTATCGGGAAGGGTGTAGGGTGTAGGGAATCGGGAATCGGGAATCGGGAATCGGGAATCGGGAATCGGGAATCGGGAATCGGGAATCGGGAATCAAATGTGTAGGGGCAACCGTCCCCGGTTGCCCACCTTTATTGTATCGGGAATCAAATGTGTAGGGGCAACCGTCCCCGGTTGCCCACCCGTTCCTTCAATTATTAATTATTAATTATTAATTATTAATTATAAAAGCGGTTTCACCACTGTCATGACGTACCGTTCCGGGCTAATGTGGGTTTTGGCGATCTGCTGCAATTCGGCCGCGTTGAGGGATTGGATCTGTCGGGGATAGGTGACGGAGAGTTCTGGTTGGGCGACGGTGAAGTAGTAGCCGTACAAACCGGCGAGTTGTCCCGGGGTTTCGGTGGAAAAGGCGTAGTCGTTGCAGAGGAGTCGCTTGCCGCGATCGAGTTCGGCCGGGGCGAGGGGGCGATCGCCGATCTCGGCCAGACACTCGCAGATCAGGTATTCCACCTCTTCGACATTTTCCCATTCCAGGGTGGCGTTGATGGTGAACAGGCTGGACTCCTGTTGCAGGGAGAAACCGCTGCTCAAGCCGTGCACCAACTGCCGATCTTCCCGCAGCAGTTGCACCAGCCGGGAGGTTCGCCCCTCGGCCAGCAGCACCGACAGCAGGTCTAAACCGTAGCCGTGGCGCAGATTTTCCACCCCCGGCCCCGACCAAGCCATAGTCATCCGGGCCTGTTCCACGTTGGGGAGCAACAATTCTTCGTGGCGGATGCCGGTGAGTTGGGGGGCCCCGTTTCCATTGGTGGACGGGCAATCTTCGGGTTTGCTGAAGCAGCCGAAAGCCCGGGACACCAGCTCCCGCGCCCGCCCCTGGTCCACCCCTCCGACGATCGCCACGGCCATATTTTCGGGCTGGTAGTGGCAGCGGTGGAAGCGGCGCATTTCTTCGGGCGATCGCGCCATCAGCGTCTCTTCGGTCCCCAACACCGATCGCCCGTAGGGGTGATTGGGATACAGCGTCTCCATCATCGCCTGAAATTCCACCCAATCGGGGCTATCCTGGGATTGGTGCAGTTCCTCCAACACCACCGCCCGCTCCCGCGCGAACTCGTCCTCCGGGATGGCCGCGTGCAGCAACAGGTCGGCCAGGGGGTGCAGGGTGTCTTCCAAATATTGGGCGGCGCTAGTGATGAAGAAGTGGGCGTAGTCGTGACTCGTGGCGGCGTTGGCGACTCCTCCCCGGCTCTCGATCGCCCAGTCGAACAAACCGGGGGCGATGCGATCGGTGCCTTTAAAAATCATGTGTTCCAGGAAGTGGGCCATCCCCGACCAGGGTTCGGGTTCCCGGGTCGCGCCGGCCTTCACCCACACATCGACCACCGCGACGGGCGTCGCCGGCATTTCTTGGTGGATGACGGTCAGCCCATTGTCCAGGGTGAAGACGGTGGCGGGAAATGTTTCGACAGTTGAGAGTGCAGACAACTTTTAACCTTTTAAACTCCCATTAATCCCCTACCTACAGAATAATGGTTCGTCGCCACAAAATCTGAGTATTTTGATACCAAATCGCAAGGCGCACAGAGACCCAACAAATCACCCCCGGCCGATTGACTCCGGCCGGGGGTGATGAAAGCTCATCGGGTCATACCGGTCAGATGGAAGCCCGAGACCGTCTCCACCGCCGCCTACACGACGGGAACGGGGAACTCGGAGAAGCCGAACGGCACGCCGGAGGCACCGTTGCTGGCCAGAAGTGCCAAGCCGTCACCCGCGATGACGGGTTGAGCGGTGGTCTGGAAGGGCAAGTTAGCCGGGGCTTCAGCCCGGACGACGAGAACCGGAGGTGCGGACAGCTCGGTGGAAGAGAACCAGCGGGAAACCTCGAAGATTCCGTAGTTTCCACCTTCGAGCGTCACCGTACTCGGCTCGGCGGGCAGGGGATTGCCGTTGGCGTCGCGGGCGATGATATCGGTTCCCGTCACCGGATCGAAGACCGTCAGGGGTCCGCTATCCAACTGTCCGTTGTTGTTGATGTCAATGTAAACCGTGGCACCTTCGATCAGGGGTTCGCCAATCTGGTAACCGCTGTCGATGTTGACATCGGTGAACACGAAACCGGTGACGGTATCTGGGACTCCACCTCCTCCGATCAAAGCCGGGGAAACGCTGAAGAAGAAGTTCTTCTGAGCGCTCTGGTCGGGAGGCAAAGCCACGTCAAAGTCATTCACCCCCGGGAGCGGATTGGTCAGGACGACGCTGCTGCTGGGGCTGGTGGCTTCCACCGGGAAGCTGGTCGCCAACAGTTCGGGATTATTCTCAAGGGTGTAGAGCAGATAGGGGTTTTGAGCCCGCTCTTCATCGGAAATCTCACCGAAGCCCGTGTCCAAGCCCTGGAGGACGTACAAGCCGTTGCGATCGGTGAGTGCGGTTTGTCCGCCGCCCGTCACCGTAATTTCCGGAATTCCCGGTTCCCCGGCATCGACCAGGCCGTTGCCGTTGAGGTCTTCGATCGCGAAACCGTAGATGCTGTTGGGAACGACGTAGCCGAGGTCTTGGAACGTGACCGCCCCGCCAAAAACGGTGACTGCTTGCGGAACGGTATTGGTGGCCTCGAAATCCTCGGCAAAGGGGGTGATGGGCGGAAGCCCCACCAGGGCCAGCTCCTCACTGGAGGGGGGGTCGTTCAGGGGAAGTAACGGTCTGACTTGGTAAGTCCCGGGGACGAGGTTGTTGAAGAAATAAAACCCGCTGGGTTGGCTGACGGCAATGGGTTCGTTGGCCGTCCGGACTTCGTTGTTATCTAAATCAAGGAACAGGGGAATGCCGCCGACGACGGGTTCGTCGAGATCGAAGATCCGGTTGGTGTTGTTATCGACGTAAGTCACCCCTTGGATGTTACCCAGACCGGTGGGCGGTGGAACGGGGGGGACGGGGGGGACGAAAACGCTGTTGACGATGGGAATCGGACCGAGGTTGGCGGCCGGGTCGGCGGGGACGCTCAGATCGACGGGCAGGTTGCTCCCGGAGGTCGTCACGCCGGCGGGCAGGGCTTGTTGCAGTTGGAAGGGCGTCCCGGCCCCCAGAGCCTCCAACCCGGCGATTGTATAACCTCCGTTCGCATCGGTGACACCGCTCAACTCGCCCGCGTCGAGGGCGGCATTGAACGGAGCCAGATCGGTAAATACTGTGGCGCCAGCCAGTCTCTGGTCGTTGGGACCGAGTACCCCGTCACCGTTGACATCTAGAAAACTAGTACCTGTAAGGTTTGACATTAGCTTGAACTCCTCCACCAAAATGTTGGGCTAAGACAGTTTATGCAAGACCAAGTCCTTGTTCCTCGACTTAATCCGAACAGAATACACTCGATCGCTTATGAGTGCATATTCTTAAGACCACATTGAATACAGCATGAGCCTAAGAAAATATACCAGACTTTCCAGAAACATTGCAATTTGGTTTTGAACCGGGGATGCCCAATTTTATCCCCCTTGGAGTTGGGATTTGCCCGGGGGCAATCTCCCATTCTCCAACGTCGGAATGACCCTTCATGTTGCCGCCCGAGAACCCCGCCTCCGGAACCCCCTAGTAGGCATCTTGCAATTCGTGGAAGTCCGGCGAGATATAGTCTTTGCGAAGGGGCCAGCCGACCCAGTCTTCCGGCATGAGAATGCGCTTGAGATTGGGGTGGCCTTCGTAGACGATACCATACATATCATAGGACTCCCGTTCTTGGAAGTCCGCCGTCTTCCAAATCCAGTAGACGGAGGGAACTCGGGGGTCATTTCGGGGAACGAAGACTTTGACGCAGACTTCTTCGAGTTGTTCCACGTCGTCGGCGACTTTCGCCAGGTGGTAGGTGCTGACGAGATCTTCTCCCGGGCCCGCGTCGTAGGCGCACTGGCACCGCAGGTAGTTGAAGCCGTAGGCGTAGAGGGCGGTAGCCAGGGGAATGAGAAAGTCGCGATCGACTTTCACCATCTCGACGCCGACATGGTTGGGGCCGAGAAATTCGTGTTCAAAGCCGTTTTCACTCAGCCATTTGGACACCGGGCCGGCTTCGACGATGGGGGCTTCGGTTTCGTTTTCAGCCACGCTGTTCCTCCTTCTTGACGGGATCGGCTTGCAGGGCGGGGGGGACGGGCATCCCGATCGCCTCGGTGAGTTGTTTGGGCGGCACCTGGCGACTTTCCGAGGCCAGGTATTGGCCGGTCAAAATCGGTTCGACCACTTTCATCTGGTGCGATCGCGTGTAGTAGCGGTGGGTCTGTTGCAGGTTGCCCCGCTCTTGGAAGGAGTCGTTGGCGATCTTCTTCCGCAATTTGATAATCGCGTCGATGATCGCTTCCGGTCTGGGGGGACACCCGGGGATGTAGACGTCCACGGGGATCAGTTTATCGACACCCCGGACGGCGGTGGTGGAGTCCATGCTGAACATCCCGCCGGTGACGGTGCAGGCTCCCATCGCGATCACATATTTGGGTTCGGGCATCTGTTCGTACAGGCGCACCAAGACCGGGGCGTATTTCATCGTGATCGTCCCGGCGGTGATCAGCAGGTCGGCTTGGCGGGGACTCGACCGGGGCACTAACCCGAAGCGATCGAAGTCGAACCGCGATCCGATCAGGCCGGCAAATTCGATGAAGCAGCAGGCCGTCCCGTAGAGCAGGGGCCAGAGGCTCGAGAGTCTCGCCCAGTTGTAGAGGTCGTCTACCGTGGTGAGAATGACGTTTTCGGAGAGTTCCTGAGTGACCTGGGGCCGCTCGATGGGATTGAGAATTGTTTTATCGGATAGGGGACTTTGAGTTGTCATTTTTGATGAACCATTTACGACCATTCCAACGCACCCTTGCGCCATGCGTAAACCAGAGCGATGACGAGGATGGTGATAAAAATCAGGGCTTCCACGAAGGCCAGCAGCCCCAATTTGTGAAACGCTACTGCCCAGGGATAGAGGAACACCGTCTCCACGTCGAAAATGACGAAGACGAGGGCGAACATATAGTAGCGGATGTTGAACTGAATCCAGGCCCCTCCGATCGGTTCGCAGCCGGATTCGTAGGTCGTGCGGCGGGAACCGCCGCGGCTTTTGGGTCGGACAATTTTGGAGGCTCCGAGAGCCAGGAGGGGAACCAGGCTGCAAATGATCAGGAAGCCGAGGAAATATTCGTAGCCACTGAGGACAAACACGGTTAATTCAATGAGCGCTATAGTGTTCTGGCGTTGTCCCCGGCCGTTTCGGTGCGGCCCGGGATTTCTATTTCGGCGAGATCGACCCGCGATCGCGGGTCGATCTCTCCAAAGGGTGTTCCAGTGCGAGACTGGCGGTTTGGGAGATCGGGAATTGGGACTCGGGAGTCGGGAGTCGGAATTTCCCCGCCATCCCACACCCTGCACCCCAATTCTCGCCCGTCCCTACCGAGGTTCGATTGCCTTCAATTTACCACCAAACTTGATAGAGCGCTATTTGCATCCGGACTCGGGGACCCGCGCCATCAACGCTCCGGGGGCTGACCGGCGGTGCAGTGCCGGCCGTCTGGCCGCATCGGGGTGGCGCGTTTTTTCAAATTATATAAATCTATCCCCCGGGCCGGGGAGCCCTCGGGCGGGCGATCGCATCCGACGGGCTTCAATTTTCTCAGGTTCTGTAATATTATGTAATAGACTTTTAAGAATTAACTCCCCTCCGGTCGAGACTATGAGCGAGCAAGCCACCGAAGTCAAATCCCTGGATCGCTATGAGTGCAACGCCTGTGGCTATGTCTACGAACCCTCCAAAGGCAGTTCGTCGGGCGACATTGCCCCCGGCACCGAATTTGAAGACTTGCCCAAGGGGTGGCGCTGTCCGGTTTGCGGGGCGCCCCGGAGCCAATTCAGAAATATCGGCTCCAAGGAAGGGCCGTCGGGATTTGAGGAAAATCTCGGCTTCGGCCTCGGAGTCAACACGCTGACCGCCCAGCAGAAAAATCTTCTCATTTTTGGCGGGCTCGCCTTGGGATTTTTGTTTTTTATGAGTTTGTACGCCTTGCGTTAAGGAATCTTTAAACCGATCGAATCAAATGCAATTCGCTAAATTTCTGAAAAAAATTGCCATTTTGACCGTCGTCGCCTTGCTCTGTGCGAGTTGTGACTACGCGGCAGACCTGGGTTACAATCCCTGGGAAGTGGTTCCCGTCGCCACCGATGCCAAACTGTTGGACATCGACTTCGTGGACGGCTCGGACCACGGGTGGGTTGTGGGCAGCGACGGCACCCTGTTGGAAAGCCAAGATGGGGGTAAAACCTGGGAAACCAAGCAGCTCGACCTGGGCGAAGAAAATCTCCTGCTCACCTCCGTCAGCTTCAAAGGCTCCGAGGGCTGGATCGTGGGGGAACCTTCGGTCTTGCTCCACACCACCGACGAAGGCCAGTCCTGGACTCGCATCGCCCTGAGTAGCAAGCTGCCCGGCGCCCCCAACACCATTGTCGCCGTGGGGCCGAACTCGGCTGAAATGACCACCAATGTCGGGGCGATCTACAAAACCGAAGATGGGGGCCAAAACTGGAAGGCCCTGGTTGAAGAGGCGGTCGGGGTGATCCGCAGCCTGTCCCGCTCCGAGGGAGGGGAGTACGTCACGGTTTCCGCCAAGGGGAACTTCTACTCGACTTGGGAACGGGAGGACAAAGCCTGGACGCCCCACAACCGCTACAGTTCCAAACGCCTGGAAAAAATTGGCTTCGCCCCGGACGATCGCCTGTGGATGTTGGCCCGGGGCGGCGAAATCCGATTCAGCGATCCCGAGGACCCGGAAAACTGGAGCGACCCGATCAAGCCGGAATTTGCCACCAGTTGGGGACTGCTCGATCTGGCCTACCGCACCCCCGAGGAAATTTGGGTCAGCGGCGGCAGCGGCAATCTCCTGTGCAGTTTTGACGGGGGTGAAACCTGGAAAAAAGATCGCGGGGTCGAGGACGTTCCCGCCAACTTTTACCGCATCGAGTTCATGAATCCCGACCGGGGATTTATACTCGGTCAACAGGGGGCGTTGCTCCGATATGCGGGAACCCCCTCGGAGGCAGTTTGAGGGAAAAACAAGTCGATTTCAAATGTCGGTTCAGTTGACTTGTTACCGATGCCTCCGTCCCGTATCATAAGATATGATCGAGAGTCCGAATACGTTGTTGACTTGGTTACAGGAGCAATTTGAATGGCAGGTACCACTGGAGAGCGTCCGTTTGGAGATATCGTTACCAGCGTCCGTTATTGGGTGATTCATAGCATCACGATTCCCGCTCTGTTTATTGCTGGCTGGTTGTTCGTCAGCACCGGACTGGCTTACGATGCCTTCGGTACGCCCCGGCCCAATGAGTATTTTACTCAAGAGCGTCAGGAGCTGCCGATCATCACCGATCGCCTGGATAGCAAAAAACAGATTGACGAATTCATTAAGTAAGTAGTTTTGAGGAGAACCGCGAAAAAATGACGAATGCAAATCCCAACGAACCGATAAGTTATCCGATTTTTACCGTCCGCTGGCTGGCCGTCCACACCCTCGCCGTCCCCACGGTATTTTTCCTGGGCGCGATCGCCGCGATGCAGTTCATTCAACGATAGGAGGAATTTATGGATCGCAGTTCTAATCCCAACAAGCAGCCCGTCGAATTAAACAGAACCTCTCTGTATCTGGGTTTGCTGCTCATTTTCGTTCTCGGCATCCTATTTTCCAGTTACTTCTTTAACTAACTGGCAATTGCCTTAAAATTTGACCGTTTTCCGTGCAGTCAGTTGATTTTTGAAGAGAGAGGTACAAAACCGTGTCTGGAGACGCTAAACTTCCCCTTTGGTTGGTGGCAACGATCGCCGGAACGGGCGTTCTCGTTGTCGTCGGTCTGTTTTTCTACGGAGCTTACGTCGGCGTAGGATCCTCTATGTAGGAAAACCCCTCACATTGAGAGCTTAAATGCTCAAATTTGCTCCGATCCCGCTCGTTTGTGAGTGGGATTTTCTTTTGATCCGCAGATGACGCAGATTTTCGCAGATTTAAGCGATCGCTTGTTTGCGAAAGGATTTTTGGGGATGGGTGGGGGTGTCCTCTTCTACGTCTGTTTTTTGAAACAATTGCTATAACATCAGAGACGATTTATGAATCTATCCATGAACGTGATTACCGGAATCGGACTGCTGGCGGGAATGTTGACGACGATCGCCTTCCTCCCCCAGGCCCTCAAAACTTGGAAAACCAAATCTACCCGCGATGTCTCTTTGGGGATGTTCGTGATTTTCTGTACGGGGGTGTTTCTGTGGATCGTGTACGGGACTCTGGTTCGCGATCTTCCCGTCCTGCTGACGAATATCGCCACTTTCATTCTCGCCTCGACGATCCTCTGGTTTAAGCTAAAATATCACTGAACCCGGCGCCCCAGATGTCAATTTATCGAGCTTTTATCCCGTGACTGTTTCCGCTTTCGATCGCGAACGTTTGCTGTTTACCCCGGCGACTCCCGAACCCGACGCCATCCCCGTTATTTTTGCGTTTCCCAACGAATATAGCGTGGGAATTACCAGCCTCGGATATCAGGTGGTTTGGGCGACTTTGGCCCTGCGTTCTGATGTGGCGGTGAGTCGCCTGTTTACCGACTGGCGGGAACCGCTTCCCCAACATCCGGAATTGCTGGGATTTTCCCTGTCTTGGGAGTTGGATTATGTGAATATTTTGTCGCAGTTGGAGGGGTTAAATATTCCCATCCGATCGCGCGATCGCGACGACTCTCACCCGCTGATTTTCGGCGGCGGGCCGGTGTTGACGGCGAATCCTGAACCTTTCGCGGACTTTTTCGACGTTATTTTATTGGGGGACGGGGAAGATTTATTGCCCAATTTTATCACCGCTTATCGGGAAGTTAGACGAGCAAATCGCGATACAAAATTACGCCACCTCGCCACAATTCCGGGGGTTTATATCCCCAGTTTGTATCACGTCACTTACACCGGTCCGGACGGTGCGATCGCCTCTATCGAACCCGTTGACGGCGATATTCCTCCGCAAGTAAAAAAGCAAACCTACCGGGGAAACGTCCTCTCCGCCTCGACGGTGGTGACGGAGTTGGCGGCGTGGGAAAATATCTACATGGTGGAAGTGGTTCGCAGTTGTCCGGAAATGTGCCGCTTTTGCCTCGCCAGTTATCTGACCCTCCCCTTCCGATCTGCCAGCATCGAAGACTCTTTAATTCCGGCGATCGATAGGGGTCTTAGCGTGACAAAACGGCTGGGTTTGTTGGGGGCATCGGTCACGCAGCATCCCCAATTTGAAGAACTTTTAGATTATCTCGGACGGCCGAAATATGATGACGTGCGGTTGAGTTTGGCTTCGGTGCGGACAAATACTGTCACCGTAAAACTGGCGGAAACGTTGGCGAAACGGGACACCCGCAGCATCACGATCGCGGTGGAAAGTGGGAGCGATCGCCTGCGGAAAATTATCAACAAAAAATTGGAGAATGACGAAATTATCGAAGCGGCAATTAATGCCAAAGCGGGGGGATTGAAGGGGATAAAACTTTACGGGATGGTGGGCATTCCCGGCGAAGAACCGGAGGATTTGGAAGAAACCGTGGCGATGATGAAGGCGATCAAAAAAGCAGCCCCCGGTTTGCGTCTCACCCTCGGTTGCAGCACGTTCGTGCCGAAGTCCCACACGCCGTTTCAGTGGTTCGGGGTCAACAAACAGGCTGAGAAACGATTGAAATTTTTGGAGAAACAACTGCGATCGCACGGCATGGATTTTCGCCCGGAGAGTTACCGCTGGTCGGTGATTCAAGGGTTGATTTCGAGGGGCGATCGGCGGTTATCTTATTTGCTGGAAAAAGTGCGGCACTACGGGGACACGCCCGGAAGCTATCGGCGGGCGTTTAAAGAGTTGCGGGGGCAGCTTCCCGGACAAGATTTTTACGTCCATCAAGATTGGGATTTAGACCAGGTTTTACCCTGGAGTCACTTGCAGGGCCCGCTGCCGGAAACGACATTGCAAAAACATCGGGCGGAGGCGATGAGTTATAGTACGGTGTAAATTCACCACAGAGGCACGGAGATCCCCCATTATCCCCCTTAAAAAGGGGGACTTTGAAACCAATTCTCCTCCCTTAAAAAGGGGGACTTTGAGTCCAATTCTCCCCCCTTACCAAGGGGGGCTGGGGGGGATCTCAACCTTGCCCGAGGACGAAAGAGCCACCATTATTCCCATTAAAAAGGGGGACTTTGAGTCCAGTTCTCCCCCCTTTTCCCGACTCCCGCGTATCAGGCGTTGATGATTTCGCCGCCGTTGGGGTGCAGTACCTGACCCGTCATGTAGGCGGCATCTTTGGAAGCCAAAAAGACGTAGCTGGGGGCGATTTCGATGGGTTGTCCGGCCCGTCCCAGCGGCACTTTTTGGCCGAAGGTTTCCACCTTGTCTTCGCCGTAGGAAGAGGGGATCAGAGGTGTCCAGACGGGGCCAGGTGCGACGCCGTTGACGCGGATTCCTCGGTCGGCTAAATTCGTGGCGAGCGATCGCGTGAAGGCGACGATCGCGCCTTTTGTCGAGGAATAATCCAGCAAGCCGGAACTGCCGCGATAGGCGGTGACGGATGTGGTATTGACGATCGCGCTACCTTCTTGCATATGGGGAAGGGCTGCTTTTGTTATGAAAAACATCGAATAAATGTTGGTGCGGAAGGTGCGATCCAACTGTTCTTCGCTGATGTCTTCCAAGTTCTCTTGGGGGAAATGTTCGCCGGCATTGTTGACCACAATATCGAGCCGCCCGAATTCTTCGACCGTCTTTTCGATCGCCTCTTTACAGAACGATTCTTCGCTGATATCCCCGGCAATTAACAGGCATTTCCGGCCGATCGCTTCGATGCGTTCTTTGATCTCTTGTGCATCTTCGTTTTCTTCCAGGTAAACGATCGCCACGTCCGCCCCCTCTTTGGCGTAAAGGGTCGCCACGGAACGGCCGATCCCGCTGTCGCCGCCGGTGATCACCGCGACGCGATCGCGCAATTTGTCGCTGCCCTTATAATCGGCATCATCCGTTATCGGACGGGGTGCCATCTCCCCTTCGCGCCCGGGAACTTGGTCTTGGTGCTGGGGCGGTCTTTTCGTGCGTTGTGCCGTCATAATCGATGTTCTCAAAATACGTCTTAAATTCCGGGAAAATTCTCAATTTTTCACAAAAAATTGTGTATAAATTGACAGAAAAATATTCCCTGGCTTCAGACTAAGTTAATCGAACCGTCGATACGTCTACCCTGAGAAGTAATCGCGAGATATTACAGGTGGCAAAGAAACCGGGTTTCTATCTAATAACTTGGGTGAGAATTCGAGATTCTCGCAGAAACCCGGTTTCTCGATCCAATCCACCCCACACCCTACACCCCAAATCGTCTCCTGGAGGGTCGAGGTCGAAAATGACGCGATCGGGGTAACGGGGGCGATCGCACCGACTCGGCCAGACGTGGGGGGTCGTACAGGCCTGATTTGCCAGGTATACCAGCGTCGCCGCATTGTTACCCATCGTGCTACAAAAGAGAACGATCAGGCGCCGAATTTTTGCAGGCGTCCGGCGTGGGCGAGGGCGAGTCCCATCAGGTGGGTGCCGGGGCGCAATCCCAGGAGTCCCTGGCCGCAGGAGTATTCGTCGAACCGGGAAACGTCGTCCACGCGGGCGGTTTCGGCTTGGATCATCGCCGGGACGGGATGCCAACTGTGGCGCCCCATGACGGCGGGGGTGGAGTGGTCGGCGCTGACGACGAGGACATCGGGGTTGAGGTCGGTAATTTTGGGGATCAGGCGATCAACGGCTTCGAGGACGTCAACTTTTCCGTCGAAGTCTTCGTCTTCCCCTTCGCTGTCGGAATGTTTGACGTGGAGGAAGTAGAAATTATAATCGTCGCCGTAACAGGATTGGAGGGTTTCAAAGCGCTGTTTCATGCCGCCGGGGTGAGGTAAAACATCCATTCCCACCAGGCGGCTGACGCCGCGATACATGGGATAGTCGGCGATGCAGACGGCGTTCAACCGGAAGCGATCGCGCAGTTTTGGCAAATGTTCGTAGCGTTCAAATCCGCGCATCAAAATGGTGTTGGCGGGCTGTTCGTCGGCGAGGACGGCGTTGACGCGATCGATAAATTTACGCACCAGATCGGCGGTTTTTTTGGAGTCTTCCGAAGTGGCTTTGGGTTCGATGGGGGGAACGCCGATATTTTGGGGGTCGGTATCCGGCAATTTGTCGTTCAATCCGTCTCCCCGGAGAACGAAAACGGCCCGGTGTTCGCTGACGGTTTTGAAGAAGAATTTTCCCTCAAAATCCAAGCTGACTTTTTCGTTGATTTTATCGCACAGGTGGCGGTTTAAATCGGTTTCGATGCGTCCGGCGCGGCGATCGCTGATGTTGCCCTCGGTGTCGCGGGTGGCGAAGTTGACGCGGGCGGCGACATCCCCGGTTTGCAGGTCGAAATCGATGCCTAAAGCGGAGAGGACGCCGCGGCCGATCCGGTATTTTAACGGGTCGTAGCCGAACAGAGATAGATGGCCGGGGCCGCTGCCGGGGGTGATGCCGGGGCCGACAATTTCGAGTAAGCCGCAACTGGAATTTTTGGCGATTTCATCTAAGTTGGGGGTGTGGGCGACTTGCAGGGCGGTGCCGCCGCGATCGCGGTCTTTTAGCCCCCCCACGCCGTCGAGGATCAGGTAAACGATTTTGCCGCCGTTATCCCAAACTAAATCTTCCCAGACAGTGGTGATATCCATCATATCCATCATTTAATTCTCCTAAATATAAACTGTGTAGCCCGGGCATCTTGCCGGGGGTGCGATCGGGCAGGATGCCCGAACTACGAAGGGTTAATTTTCCATGTCTGCGATGCGGTTTTTTACCTCCACGATGCTATCTGGATTGAGGGAAATTGAATCGATTCCGGACTCGACGAGGAAGGCGGCAAAGTCGGGGTAGTCGCTGGGCGCCTGTCCGCAAATTCCGACTTTCCGATCGCACTTGTGGGCGGTTTCGATCAGTCGCCGGATCATCCGTTTGACGGTGGTGTTGCGTTCGTCGAAAAGGTGGGATAATTCGGAAGAATCGCGATCGACTCCGAGGGCTAATTGGGTCAGGTCATTCGACCCGATGGAGAAGCCGTCGAACCGTTCGGAAAACTCGTCCGCCTGTTCGACGTTGGTGGGAATTTCGCACATCACATAAACCTCCAAACCGTCTTCGCCGCGCTTCAAACCGTTGTCGGCCAAAACTTCCAAAACGCGGTCGGCTTCTTCGATAGTTCGACAGAAGGGAATCATGATAATCACATGGTTCAAACCGATCGCCTGCCGGACTCGTTGGATGGCGCGACATTCGAGGGCGAAACCGTCCCGGTAGCGATCGCTGTAGTAGCGGGAGGCGCCCCGAAATCCCAGCATCGGGTTGGCTTCTCCGGGTTCAAATTGTTCGCCGCCGATCAGATCCGCGTATTCGTTGGTTTTGAAGTCACTCATGCGGACGATGACCGGATTCGGATATTGGGGGGCGGCGATTTTGGCGATGCCGCGGGCGAGGCGATCGACGAAATATTCGCTTTTGTCGCTGTAGCCCCGGGTCAATTTTTCGATGGTTTTGCGGGTGTCTTTATCTTCGATTTTGTCGAAGTGAACCAGCGCCATCGGGTGGATTTTGATGGTATTATTGATGATGAATTCCATCCGCGCCAAGCCGATGCCGTCGCTGGGCAACCGCCACCACCGGAAAGCCGCGGCGGGGCTGGCGATATTCATCATAATTTGGGTGTCGGTTTTGGGGATATCTTCCAGGTTGACTTCGGCGGTTTCAAAGTCTAAAATACCGTCGTAAACGAAACCCCGATCGCCCTCCGCACAGGACACGGTGATCTCGCGATCGCCCCGCAATTCTTGCGTCCCCGATCCGGTGCCGACGATCGCCGGAATCCCCAATTCCCGGCTGACGATCGCCGCGTGGCAGGTCCTCCCGCCGCGATCGGTTACGATAGCCGCGGCCTGTTTCATGATCGGCACCCAGTCCGGATCGGTCATCCCCGTCACCAGGATGGAATCCGGTTCAAATTTATCGATTTCTTCGGCACTTTTGATCCGGCAAACTTTCCCGGATGCGATCGCTTCTCCGATGCTGATCCCGGACAGTATTTTTTCTCCTTCTTCCTTCAATTTGTAGGTTTTCAGCGAACCCGCCTCTTTCTGAGATTGCACGGTTTCCGGGCGGGCCTGGACGATAAACAATTCCCCGCTTTTCCCATCTTTCGCCCACTCCATATCCATCGCTTTTCCATAGTGGGATTCGATGGTCGTCGCCCACCGCGCCAGTTGCAGGGCTTCCTCATCTTCGATGACGAATTGTTGCCGTTCTTCCTCGGAGGTTTCGACATTTTTTGTCGTCTTCGACCCGCCCTTGGCGTAGATCATTTTTTTCTGTTTCTCCCCCAACCGCTTTTCTAAAATCGGCTGCAAATTTTCGTTATCCAGTAGGGGTTTAAAAACCTGAAATTCGTCCGGTGTGACGCTGCCCTGCACGACATTTTCCCCCAATCCCCAAGCGCCATTAATGACCACGACATGGGGAAATCCGGTTTCCGTATCGATGGAAAACATGACGCCGGAAGATGCCAAATCAGACCGTACCATCTTTTGAATTCCCACGGAGAGGGCGACTTTTAAATGGTCGAATCCCTGGCTTTCCCGGTAGCTGATGGCGCGATCGGTAAATAGGGAGGCGAAGCAGTCCCGGCAGGCGTTTAAAACCTCGTCTTCTCCGGTCAGATTCAAGAAGGTTTCTTGCTGTCCGGCGAAACTCGCGTCCGGCAAATCTTCGGCGGTGGCGCTGCTGCGGGCGGCGACATCCACGGATTTTGTATCGTAGCGATCGCTCATTTCCCGGTAGGCGCTTTTGATGTCCTCGGCGATGCGATCGGGAAATTTCGACTTTTTAAATAACCCCCGGATCGACTTTCCGACTTCTTCCAAAGGTGCGGATTCGTCGTGGAGTTTGTCGATTTCTGCCTTAATTTTATCGGTGATTTCGTTTTCGTCCAAAAATTCCCGATAGGCTGTTGCCGTGGTCGCGAAACCGTCGGGAACCCGAATCTGTTTTTCTTTCAAACTCTGAATCATCTCGCCCAAGGAGGCATTTTTTCCTCCCACGGCGGCGACATCTTCGGAGTTGAGATCGTCAAACCAGCGAATATAAGAATTTGAACCCGACATATTTTTTCCTTAAATAACTTGGTAACACAAGCTTCTAGCTTGTGATGTTTCACCGGCAGGATGCCCGTGCTACTCGATCGCGGTTACGATGCCGATCGCGGTTCGACATCCAACTTATCGATCGCGCCGATAACTCCAGCTTCGTAGGTTTCCTCCAAAACTTGGGTATGTTCGTACCGGGAATCGACGGTTCCGGTGAGGGTTGCCACGCCGTTATTGACGGAAATGTTAATATCATCCCGGTCGATAAAGGGCGACCAAGCCATCTGGTCGGCGATATCTTGTTTGAGTTCCGCATCGGCTTTTTCTGCGGGGCTGTAGTCGCCGCCATTTTCCAAAGCATCCCAGTCGTAAAACGGGCGATCGTAGGACAATTGTTGACCTTCAATTTGCAGGTTATTGATCGCGCCGGTGACGCCCAACGTCAGCGTCGCCAGATCCCCCGCCCGCCATTTTTCCGAGTAGGAATCGACCGTGCCGCTGAGGGTGACGATGCCCTCGTCAACGGAGACGTTGACATCTTCGGCGTCGATGTAGGGACTGCGGGAAATGCGATTTCTCAAATTTTCGGCGATTTCCCCGTCCGTGGGGGGGTCGAGGGGGACGACGGTAATTTCGTTGCGGACGTCCAAAACCCCCGTGGTGTTGGCGGCATCCTGGGCCGCGGCCCGCTTGGCTTTCAGGTTATCGACGATGCCCGACAGGGTGACGATGCCGTTGCTGACGTCCGCATCGACGTTGAACGCCGCCACGCGGGGATCGGCCCTCAGGGCGTCGTTGATGGCTTCCCGGAGGTTCGGATCGGTGATGTCCGCGATCGCCTCTTTCCGCAGGCTTTCATCTTCGGCCCAGGGCTCCACATCCAGGGTTTCGGCGAGCACGGAATCGACGCCGACGACGTAGGCATCGGAGACGGCGATGGATTTCTCGAAGGCGCTGCCCACAGTCCCGCTGAGGATCACTTGGTCGTTGGCGACGCTGACATCGATTAGGGCGGCATCCACCCGCGCATCCCATTTCAGGGCTTGGCGAATGTCGGCGGCGATGTCGCTATCGGCGCGAGTTTCGTCGTAGGTGACGAGGATTTGGTTGTCAACTTCTCTGACCCCTTTGACATCTTTGACGACGCGGGCGGCGAGTTGTTTTTCCTGCCAAGAATCCACGGTTCCGGAGAGGGAGACGACGCCATTATTTACAGCAGTTTCGATCGCCCATTCTTCCGTGGCGGGATCTTCTTCCAAAGCGGTTTTTACGTCTTCGGCAATTTCGAGATCGGTGCGATCGCTCGGTTCGACGATAACCCGGTTGACCACCGATCGCACCCCTTTGACGGTTTCGGCGATCCGGGTGGCTCGTTCTTGGGCGAGGAGATCTTCGACGGCACCGGATAAAATGACGATGCCCTGGTTAGTTTCGACGTTAACATCGTAGCCGGAAAGGTGGTTGCTGAGGGCGTATTCTCCCTTAATAGCGGCGGTGATTTCCGAGTCGGTGAACTCGGGTTCCCCGATCGCGGCGACGGACTCGACTTGCTGGGTTTCTTCCATTACCTTCGGTTCGGCACCGACTCTCGGACGGCGATCGCAGGCGGCCGACACCGAGGCAACTGTCACCGCCAAAAAGCCGGATATCAGCAGTTTTATAGTTTTGATTTTGGGAATGGGAAACATTTCGTGATTTCCTCCTGTCGAACTGCGATCGGGGGGGATTTAAAAAAGAGTTAGCTCGCCCCGGATAAAACGGGGGATTCCTTCAGCATCCGCATCGTTTCCCGCACCATCTGGCTGGCATAACCCCACTCGTTGTCATACCAACTCATCACCTTCACCAGGTCGCCGTCCACCACCTGGGTCATCGTCAGGTCGATGATGGAAGCGTGGGGATCTTTGACGATATCGGCGGAGACGATTTCATCCTCGGAAATGCTGACGATATCCCGGTAGGTTTCGCTATCGACTTCCTCCCGAAAGATGCTGTTAATTTCTTCGGCGGAAGTCGGTTTTTCCGTCACGAAGGTGATGTCGGTGATGGAACCGACGGGGACGGGGGCGCGGACAGCTACGCCATCGAATTTATTTTCGTATTGGGTGAGCACTTTTGTGGTGGCTTTTGCCGCACCTGTAGAAGTGGGGACTAAATTTTCTGCACCGGCCCTTCCCCGGCGCAATTTTTTGCTCGGACCGTCTACAATAGATTGGCTGGAGGTGTAAGCGTGGACGGTGGTCATCATCGCCTTTTTAACCCCGATGCGGCGTCCGACCATTTCAAATACTGGGGTGACGCAATTGGTGGTACAACTGGCACAGGAAATGATGCGATCGCTCTCGTCTGGCTTGTTGATGCCGTGGACGATTGTGGGGATGCCCTCGCTTTTGGCGGGGGCGGATAAAATGACTGCTTTTGCACCAGCTTTCAGGTGTTTTTCCAACCCCTCTTTTTTGGTAAAAATGCCCGTGCATTCCAGCACAATATCGACATTTTTGGAACTCCAGGGGAGCTGTTCCGGGTCTTTTTCGCTGTACACCGGATACTGTTTACCGTCGAGAATCAGACTGTCGTTGGTCGATTCGACGCTGCCCTCGTATCTGCCATAGACGGTATCGTATTTTAATAAGTAAGCCAAAGTTTCCGGGGGAACCAAATCGTTGATTGCAACGATTTCCAATTGCGGATTTTTGTGGGCAATTTTGAGGACTGCCCGCCCGATTCTTCCCAGTCCGTTAATTGCGATATTCTTTGCCATGTCGTAGATCTCCGGATTCAACAGTCGCTCGCCAGCCAGGGTGTGTGGCGATCGCGCGATCGCCACACACCCCC
>NZ_JAJENU010000681.1:0-23615 GCF_035615495.1 Lyngbya sp. CCY1209
TGAATGGTGACTCGGTGTTGGGGTTCTTCCTCGCCACTATACCCACTCCATCGCTGTTCGGACGCGGGTGAACCCATCATAAAGGTTCCCCCCGGAATCAATACCATTTCCAGGGTGACTCCATCCCCCAAATCTTCGATGATACATTCCGCCTGGCTGGGACTGCGACTGATTTCTTTCCCCTTTTCGTTGACTTTGACAACTTCAAAAACATATCCCTCTTGAACCGGATGCCGGTTGCTGTCTGGGGGCTCGGTTAACCCGGAAATTTGGCTGATGATTTCATCCAACTGGGATTTTAAATTCAGCAATAGTCGCCGATTTGATTCCGGGTTAAAACGGTCGAGTCTCTCGACAATGGTATTCAACTGGGATTGAAAATTGGCTTGATGTTGATCTTGCGACTCGGCGAATTCAGTTAACTGGTTGATTTGCCGGGTTATTCCATCCAACTGGGATTGAAACCGAGATATAATTAACTCTGTGGACTGTAGCCGAGATTGGGAGATTTGCCAAACTCGCTTGGCGGCGGCAAGGCGTTTTCTCTCCTTGTCCAAAAACCCGGAGGGAATCTCTCCAAGTACGGGGGGATATGGGGTCAGGTCATAACCGCAGACGGTACAGATTTCCACTTCATTTTCTGTATATTCGGTGTCACAAACGGGACATTGAGCCATAATTCCCAACCCAGATTGGCTACCCACCCATTATACAGTAGTTCAGTATCGGGTGGGGGGTAGAAACCGGGTTTCTAGAAGGCTATTTGGTGAGGACAGAACCAGTTTCGTAGAAACCCGGTTTCTTAACGATATCGGTGGGGGGGTAGAAACCGGGTTTCTAGAAGGCTATTTGGTGGGAAAAAAACCACTTTCGTAGAAACCCGGTTTCTTTTCGGTGTCGGGGCTTTTCTCCCCTCGCCCAGGATTGGGAGAGGGGTTGGGGGTGAGGGCGAGAGAAACTATTATATAAACTACAGCAATGAATTTCAAGGCGGGACTCAAATTAGCCGATCTGTCCTAACCCTTCTGTCGATCGCTATAGCAATCGGGAGTCATTTGAAAATCTTCTGGCCCCCAAACCCCCAATCCTGGGGGCTTTGAGCCACTCAAATTTTCACTCATCATTTCACACTGCTATATATTTGGTGAGGACAGAACCACTTTCGTAGAAACCCGGTTTCTTGGCAAAAAAAACTGCCCCAGCCAAAGCCGGGGCAGTCTTCAATTAGAAGTCAGAAGTCACTGTAGTGGCAGAGCCTCTGTGTCTGCCTTGGAAAAATCACTTATTGAGCTTGCGCCACTTCCATGATGTCGCCAACCAAGGTTCCGGCCTCTTCCATCTTGCCGATGTCGAGGATAGTCTTGATCACGGAGTCGGGGTTCAAACTCATGGAGTCGATACCCAATTCCACCAGGAAGCGGGCGAATTCGGGGTAGTCGCTCGGCGCCTGACCGCAGATGCCGATCTTGCGGTTGTATTTCTTGGCTGCTTTGATGGCGATCGTGACCATCCGACGCACCGCTTCGTTGCGTTCGTCGAAGATGTGGGCCACCAGTGCGGAGTCACGGTCTAAGCCCAGAGTTAACTGAGTCAAGTCGTTCGATCCGATGGAGAAGCCATCGAACACTTGAGCGAACTCATCGGCATAGATGACATTACTCGGCAATTCGCACATCACATAGACCTGGAGGCCGTTTTCGCCCCGCTTCAGGCCATTTTTCTCCATTTCAGCCAAGACTTTCCGGCCTTCGTCGGGAGTCCGACAGAAGGGAATCATCGGCACCACATTCGTCAGACCCATTTCGTCGCGAACCCGCTTCAGAGCCTTACATTCGAGGCCGTAGGCTTCGCGGTAGTTGGGGTCATAGTAACGGGACGCGCCCCGCCAGCCGATCATCGGGTTTTCTTCCTTGGGCTCGAACTGGCGACCGCCCAACAGGTTGGCGTATTCGTTACTCTTGAAGTCGGACATCCGGACGATGACCGGGTTGGGATAGAACGCCGCCGCGATGGTACCGATGCCGTGGGCGAGTTTGTCAACGAAGAAGTCCGGCTTGTTGTCGTAGAGCTTGGTGAGCTCGGCGATTTCCCGCTTCGTCAACTCGTCTTCGAGTTCGTCGTACTTCATCAGGGCCAACGGGTGGGCTTTGATGTGGTTGGCGATGATGAATTCGAGGCGGGCCAAGCCGACGCCGTTGCAGGGGATGGAAGCCAGACCGAAGGCTTCTTCGGGGTTGCCCACGTTCATCAGGATCTTGGTGCGGGTCTTGGGCAGGTTGTCGAGGACGGTTTCGTTCACCTCGAAGGGCACCAATCCTTCATACACCCGTCCTTCTTCCCCTTCCGAACAGGAGACGGTAATTTCTTGGCCGGTCTTGACGACTTGGGTGGCGTCGCCGCAACCGACAATGGCCGGAATTCCCATTTCCCGGGCAATAATTGCCGCGTGGCAGGTGCGTCCGCCGGCGTTGGTGACGATCGCACTAGACCGTTTCATAATAGGTTCCCAGTCGGGGTCGGTCTTGTTCGTGACCAACACTTCACCGGGTTTGAATTCGTCGATCTTGTGGACGTCGAGGATCACCCGGGCTTTGCCCTGGCCGATCATTTCGCCGACTGCACGACCTCGGGACAGGACGTCGCCGGTGCCTTTGAGTTTGTAAGACCGCAGGACGCTACCGGATTTCTGGGATTGGACGGTTTCCGGGCGGGCCTGGACGATGAACAGTTCCCCGGTGACGCCATCTTTCGCCCACTCGATGTCCATCGGCGTGTAGGTGCCGCGGACGGTGGAGTAGTGGTTTTCGATGATCACCGCCCACTCGGCCAGTTTCAGAATTTCATCGTCTTCGATACAGAACTGTTCGCGCTGGGAGGGGGGAACGGTGACGTTCTTGGTGAGTTTGGTGCCGCCGATATCGTACACCATCTTCAGTTCTTTGGTGCCGAGCCGTTTTTCGAGGATCGGCTTGAACCCTTGTTTGAGGGTGGGTTTGAAGACGAAGTATTCGTCGGGGTTGACGGCGCCTTGAACCACGTTTTCACCCAAACCGTAGGCGGCGGTGACGAGGGCGGCGTTCTTGAAGCCGGTTTCCGTGTCGATGGAGAACATCACACCGGAGGAGGCGAGGTCGGAACGGACCATCTTCTGGACGCCGACGGACAGGGCAACGGCGAAGTGGTCGAAGCCTTTGATGGTACGGTAGGAGATGGCGCGATCGGTGAAGATGGACGCGAAGCACTTGTGGCAGGATTTGAGAACGGTGTCTTCACCGTAGACGTTGAGGTAGGTTTCCTGCTGTCCGGCAAAGCTGGCATCCGGCAGGTCTTCGGCTGTCGCACTGGACCGCACGGCCACGTCTACATCGTCGGTGTTCGAGCTGCCGTACCGCTCGCACAGTTGTTTATAGGAAGCAACAATGGCTTCTTCGAGTTCTGGGGGGAACGGAGTATCTAGAATAAGAGAACGAGCTTGTTTGCCGCGCTTACGCAGGTTGGGCATATCTTCTACGTCGAGATCGGCAAAGAGCTCCCGTAGCTTGACTTCTAAACCCGCTTTTTCGACAAAGTAACGATAAGCATAAGCGGTCGTCGCAAACCCCGTGGGAACGCTGACCCCTTTGGAGGTGAGCTGTTGGATCATTTCGCCGAGGGATGCGTTTTTCCCGCCCACTAAGGGAACGTCGGCGATTCCAACTTCCTCAAACCACAGGACGAATGCTTTTTCCTTGTTGTCAACCATTATGAAATTCCTCCAAACTCGGATGATAGTCTGGTAGAGAGTACAGCCAAATTTTTCCTGATTTTTGACCTGAATTTGCCATCGGAATAATGGAACAATTTTCCATCCCATTCCGATGCAATCGGGCAACTCTTGCGACAGGCACAGGCGACCTGGATCGTCCGAACCGCAGCGCTTAAGCTTTCGTTTATTTTTCGCTTTACTCTCGAACTGCGGGGCGATATTTTTTCTTTAGCAGAGGGGTTTGATTTCCCTCTATTTCTAGAGTATTACTTTCTATAGGAATTACAATATAGTCTCCTTAACTCCCCTTAGTGAACAAAAGTAAAAAAATACTGTCTTGAGGGAATTGTGAGCTTTCCTTAAGAAAGGTTGAAACGCCCGATACCCGTCCGATCGCACTTGAGCAAACGTTAAAATTTGTTGAAATGAAAGTTACAAAATGTTGCAAAACCCCCAAACCCCACCCCCAATCGGGGAACTCGAAGGATTGCGATCGCCCCTGTCCGATCGAACATATCCTGGAGCAAATTAGCAGTAAGTGGTCAATTTTAATTCTGCGAGAACTGTTCGGCGGCAACCGCCGCACCCACGAATTGCAGGAGGTCCTCCCGGTGAGCACGAAGACCCTGACATTGCGGTTGAGGGAATTGGAAAAACATGATATAATTGAAAGAAAGGTATACCCCGAAATCCCCCCCCGGGTGGAATATTCCCTCACCTCGAAGGGGCGCGAACTCCAACCCGTGCTCGACGCACTGCAACAGGTCGGATGGGCGTGGCTGTCTAAGGATGAGGAATCCTAGTCCGCAACCGAAAAGGCTCCCCGGCATTTTCGTCCCGGGGAGCCGGGGAACTGGGGGAATCCCAAATCTCAAATTCCCCCCTGTCCCGGTCAGGCTTCTATTTTGACTCCTTTCCAGAAGGCGACATATCCTTCGATATTCTTAGCCGCGGATTGGGTTGTCGGGTAGTACCAGGCGGCATCTTTGTTAACCTGGCCGTCCACTTCGATGCTGTAGTAGTTGGCGACTCCCTTCCAACCGCAGGTGGTGTGGGTGTCGCTATCTTTGAAATATTCCGTTTTGATGGAGTCGGGGGGGAAGTATTGGTTGCCCTCCACCACTTCGGTGCGATCGCTCTCAGCCAGCACCACTCCGTTCCAAACTGCTTTCGGCATTTGCGCCTCCAAGTGTAAAGTTTTGTATCCAATATAGCGCCGTTTGGGGAGGCAGGGGAGTCGGGAGTCGGGAGTCGGGAGTCGAGGAAGCGACCGGGAGCCGAGGGAGCTCCCCCAGACCTAACTCCCCCCAACGGAAAAGGCCCGATCGCAGGTTTCGAGATATGGCTCCAAGACGCTAGGGGGTACAGGCCGGGAGAATAAATAGCCCTGCACCCGCTTGTAGTTGAGGGCCTGCAATTGTCGGAGTTGTTCCGGGGTTTCGATGCCTTCGGCAACGAGTTCGATGTCCAGAGACCGGGCCATCAGGGCAATAGTGCGGGCAATTTCGACGCTTTTGCGGTCCGAGTCGAGGCGGTTGACAAAGGAGCGATCGACTTTGAGGGTATCGAAGGGGAAATTGTGGAGGTAGCTCAGGGAGGAGTAGCCGGTGCCGAAATCGTCGATGCAGAGGCGGAGGTGGCGGGACTTCAAGTCTTCCAAAATGCCGGAGACGTATTCAGCATTGTTCATGACGGCGGTTTCGGTGATTTCCAATTTGATTTTTTCGGGGGGGATGCCCGTTTCTTGCAATATGGCATCGATTTGGGAGATCAAGTTAGGTTGCGTCAGTTGCACGACGGAGAGGTTGACGCTCACAAATAGGGGTGCGATCGCGGGATATTGCGATCGCCACCGTCGAAATTGCCCGCAGGCTTGACGGAAAACCCACAGTCCCAGGGGGATGATGAACCCCGTCTCTTCCGCGAGGGGGATAAATTCGGCGGGAGACACCATTTCCGCACCGTTCCGCCAGCGAATCAAGGCTTCCAAGCCGACCAATTTCAAGGTTTCCGCGCAGACGATCGGCTGGTAATAGAGCTCGAAGGCCCCGGCCTTAAAATCCCGCCGCATGGCGGTGTCGAGTTGAAGCTGGCGGTCGGCGTGCACTTTATATTCCGGGCTGAAGATGGCGTAACTGGTATCGTCAGACTTGCCGGATTGGTGGATGGCCAGATCGGCGGCTTGCAACAACTCTTCCGAACTTCCGGGGCAGTCCGAACTCAACGCCAAACCGATTCTCGCCCGCCGGAAGACTTTGTGACCGTCCAAATCGAAGGGTTCGGCAAAAACGGTGCCGAGTTGGCGGACGAATTGGATGGCGGCATCCCGATTTTCGACCCGTTCGAGTAAGATAACGAACTCGTCAGCCACCCCCACCCGAGCCAGCATGGCTGAGGGAGGGAGGCAGGATTTGAGGCGGTCGGCGATCGCCACCAACAACTTTTCGGCCAGTTCGTAGCCGAGGGTATATTTGATAGATTTAAACCGCACCAAATCCACATGGGCGATCGCGAATAACGGCGGATCTTCTCCGGCATTTTGCACTAATTTTTCTAACCGCTCCAGCAACAATTGTCTGAGGGGAAGTTGGGTGAGGGCGTCGTAGTAGGCGTATTTCCGAAGCTGTTCCTCCGCCTCCATCCGTTCCGTCACATCCTGCACCATCGACATCAATGCGATCGCCTCACCGTCTGGTTTCGTGAGGGGCGTATTGTGCCATTCACAGGTGATCGTCCGCCCGTCTTTGGTGAGATTTTGGTTGACGCTGTGGGCGTTCATATCCCCCGCAGCCAGTCGCCTCAGAATCTCTTCGACATCAGATCGTAAGGACTCCGGCACGATCAAATCGCAGGGGTGAGAGCCCAAAACTTCCGCTTTTGAATAGCCAAAAATCTTCTCAGCCGCCGGATTAAAATTGGTGAAATATCCATCTCGATTGTGGATGATACAGCCGATCGGCATCCGTTCAAACTGGAGTTGCAGCAGGGATTTTAATTGCTCGGTTCGTTCAAATAACTGGGCGTTCAAAATCGACACCGCGCAGCGTTCGGCGGTAATTTCGAGCAGGTGCATTTCGGATTCGGTGCAGGTGTGGGCGTCGTGCCATTCCACTTGCAGGACTCCGGCTAACTGATTGCTGCGTTTGAGGGGGATGCCCAAAACGCGGTATTCGAGGGGAGAACTGTTGCCATCTACGCCTTTAAAATTGAGCAGTTGGGTGGTGGCGGTGGTCGCGATCGCCACCTGGTTGGCGATCGCCATTTGGTAGGCCGCGTCGGTTCGTAGCGTTCCCGTCTGGGCGGCGACTTTCAGGCGATTGTCTTGGTGTAAAAAGATCGACCCGGCGTCGGCGTCGATGACCGCCACGATGCGATCGAGGAGGACATTCAACAGGCGGTCTAAATCCAAAGTGCAGATGGCGTTTTCTGTCACTTTATTGAGGGCATCCAATTCTTGGTTTTTCTGGCGCAGTTCCCGGAGTAAGACTTCTCGTTCTTGCTCGTATCGCTTTTTTTCGGTAATATCTCGGGCGATACCGATATGTCCTCGGATGCGGCCGCGAAGGTCTCGCCAGGGATATTTATTCGACCAAAAGATTCGAGTTTCGCCCCCTCCGGGAACCCGTTCTTCCAGGGTGTAGGAAATGCCGGATTCGACCACTGAGCGATCCGTCTCTTGAAATTGGGCGGCGACTTCGGGGGCGAAGAAATCGAAATCATTTTGGCCGACAATTGCCCGGGCAGACCGCCCCAAAATCTGGGCAGCGCTGCTGTTGACCAAAACGTAACGCCCCCGCGAATCTTTGACAAAAATGGCATCCGTCGTCCCTTCGATAATTTCTTTGAGGAGGTTGTGACTCTCCTGTAGCGATCGCTCGCTTTGCCTGAGAAGTCCGTACAATATCCCGCTCGTCACGAATACAAATAACCAACCTTTTAAAATTGATAAATAGGCGAATTGTTCCGGATATTCGATCGCGGATTCCAGGAGGCGATCGGACACCAAAATCCAAACGCCACTCAAAAGGGCATAAGCGATCGTGACCTGGCGGGCCAGGTTTCGTCTCAGGCGATTGAGATTCATGAAATCGGTCGCGGACGGGGTGAGCATTCGGCGGGGCGCTCAAGGGTTTTCGGAAAACCTCGGGCGGTTGAAGACATTGTATCTGAGAATTCCGAAACTCTCCATCACGTCCGACGGGACGGGCACGAACCGATCGCCGCCGCCTGAATTGCCGTAATCGCCACCGTATTGACAATATCCGTCACCGTACAACCACGACTCAAATCGTTCACCGGTTTTTTCAACCCCTGAAGGATCGGTCCGATCGCCACCGCATTTGCCGATCGCTGTACGGCTTTGTACGTATTGTTGCCGGTATTCAAATCCGGAAAAATGAAAACCGTGGCGTGGCCGGCCACGGGGCTGTCCGGAAGTTTCGTTTTCGCCACGCTCTCATCGATCGCTGCATCATACTGGATCGGCCCCTCAATTTTCAAGTCAGGGCGCAGTTCCCGGGCGATCCGGGTCGCCTCCTTGACCCGATCCACATCTTCGCCCCGGCCCGATTCCCCGGTGGAGTAGGACAGCATCGCCACCCGCGGCTCGATGCCAAACATCTCGGCTGTCGCCGCCGAACTGACGGCGATATCCGCCAGTTGTTGGGGGTTCGGGTTGGGATTCACCGCGCAGTCCCCGTACACCAGAACCCGGTCTTCCAACCCCATCAAAAACACGCTGGAGACGATGGACGTGCCCGGCACGGTGCGGACGAACTCCAGGGCCGGGCGGATCGTGTGGCCGGTGGTGTGGATCGCCCCGGATACCATGCCGTCGGCGGCCCCCTTGTAAACCATCATGGTGCCGAAGTAGCTGACATCGTGCATCACGTCCCGGGCGGTGTCTTTGGTGATACCTTTGTGCTGGCGCAGGTTGAAATAGGTTTCCACGTAATCCTCGTACCATTCCGAAGTCGCCGGATCGACGATCTGAGCTTCAGAGAGGTTCAACCCCAAGGCTGCGATCCGGCCCCGGATTTCCGACTCCGACCCCAACAGGGTCAGATCCGCCACGCCTCGCCGCAGCAGGATGTCGGCGGCTTGCAGGATGCGGTCCTCCCGTCCCTCCGGCAAAACGATGTGCTGGCGGTCGGCTTTTGCCCGCTCGATGAGTTGGTACTCGAACATGATCGGGGTGATGCGGATGGGACGGGACACCGCGATCCGCTCTTCAATTTGGAAGATATCGACGTGCTTTTCAAACCACCCCAAAGCGGAGGCGATTTTGCGATCGTTGTCGGGGGTAATTTGTCCCTCGACGCGGTTGACGTTCATCGCCGTCTCGTAGGTGTCGGTTTCCACCAGGACGATGGGAACCGTCCAACTTTGAAATCCGTCGATCAGGGTTTGGATGGTGGGGGCGAGTTCGAGTCCGCCGCTGAGGACGATGCCGGCGATGTTGGGGTAGTTGTCCGAGACGGCCGCACCCAGGCAAGCCAGGAGGATGTCGGCGCGATCGCCAGGGGTGATGATCAAGCTGCCTTCCTGAATGTATCTGAGGAAATTCGGCACCTGCATGGCCGCCACCTTGAGATCGAGGACTTCTTGGTTGAGGCGGTTGCTGCTGCCGTGGATCTGCCGGCCCGCGATCGCCCGGGCGATTTCGGCGACGGTGGGTTGGGCGAGGGTGGGTTCTTCCGGGACGACGAAGAGGGGATCGTCGAAGTGCCAGACGTGTTTCAATTGTTCCGCAATGTCGGCGGCGTCGGACTCTCGCACGCGGTTGACGACGGTGGCGGCGATGGTGCACCCCTGTTCGATGAAGGCTTCCCGTTCGGCGAGCACGGCGCCGATGACGTCGTTGGGACTTTTATCCCAGCCGTTGGCGACGATCAGGATCGGACAGCCGAGGTGGTTGGCAAATCGGACGTTGAAATCGAATTCAAAGGCGGAGGCGATGTCGGTGAAGTCGGTCCCCTCGCAGACGACGAAATCGCACTGCTGTTCGAGGGCTTTGTATTTTTCGATCACCCGCTTGATCGCCTCTTCGTAGCGACCCTCGGCGATCAGGGTGCGGGCTTCTTCGTGGGTGAGGGCGTAGTAGGAATCCTCGGAAAACTGGAGGTGGTAGCGAGAGCGGATCAATTCGATATCGTTGTCGCGATCGCGCCGAGAGTGAATCACGGGGCGAAAAAAACCCAGCTTGCGGATGCGCTTGGAGAGCAGTTCCATGATCCCCAGCAACACCAGGGATTTGCCACTCCCCGGTTCGATCGTCGCAATGTACAAGTTCCCGGCCATGAGAGTCAACTCCAGTTTCAGAACTTCACCGTTACCGGCGATCGAGATAGTTTGTTTGAGCAGATATTCTCAGCTTACCGGGACTCGCGATCGACCCCGCCGGATTTAAGGTTTTATCAATTTTGTCATGTGAGGGCAGGGGGGCAGGGGGGGCGGAGGAGGCAGGGGAGGCGGAGGAGGCAAATTTATAGTCAGATCCGTACAAATTCCCCAATCATCGACCGATGATTTTTGCTGTTAGCTTGGGAATTGATTCCCAAGCGGTTCGGATGTTCCACCCGTTTCTGAACTTCCCCCACTCCCCCCGCTCCCTCGGCTCCCCCCGCTCCCTCCGCTCCCTACACCCTACACCCTACACCCTACACCCTATTTCAATATCACAGTCAGCGTTTCCGGCCTGCCGAAATCCCCTTCGAGTCGGACGCCGCGATCGTTGGCTTCCAGGTGACGCAGGATCTTGTAAATGGTTTCCACCTCGTCGGAGGCCGAGATTTTAGCCGCCAGATCGGGGATGGAAATGCCCCCACTTTCCGTTTCGAGGGCCTGCAAGCACCGCTGCTGCAACTCCAACACCGAAGCTGCCGCCTTTTTGCCCGCTTCGACGCCGGGTTGGTGGTAGGCGTTGACGTTGACCAAAAAGCCGTACAGGCCCACCGCCCGCTCGTAGAGGGCGACCAGCGCCCCCACGTCCCGCGGCGCGACGGCTGAAATGGTGACGGTGATGGAGCCGCGGCCGTTGTCGTAGAGGGCCTGTCGCGTCCCCTGGAGGAAGCCGGAGAGGTAGTCCCCGGCGGTGACTCCGGGTTGCAACTCCGGCGAGGGCCGATCGCGATCGCGCAACACTTCGATAAAGGTGGCGAAGAAGTTGGGGACACCCTCCCGCAACTGCTGGACGTAGGCGTGTTGATCTGTGGAACCTTTGTTACCGTAGACGGCGATGCCCTGGTTGACGATATTCCCGTCCAGGTCTTTTTCTTTGCCGAGGGATTCCATCACCAACTGTTGCAGGTAGCGGCTCAACAGCAACAGTCTGTCTTTGTAGGGGAGGACGACCATATCTTTTTCCCCCCTGCCGTCGCCGGCGGCGTACCAGGCCAGGGCGAGGAGGGCGGCGGGGTTCTTTTTGATGTCGGGTTTGCGGGTGGCGATGTCCATGATTTTGGCGCCGGCCAGCATCTCCCGGATTTGGATGCCCTGGAGGGCGGCGGGGAGGAGTCCCACGGCCGACATTTCCGAGGTGCGGCCCCCCACCCAGTCGTCCATCGGGAAGGTTTCCAGCCACCCCTCGGCGATCGCCTGTTCGTAGAGTTTGCTGCCGATTTGGGTGGTCGCAACGGCCTGCCGGGAAAAGTTCAAATTTTGGGCCTCGAAGGCCGATTTTACCTCCGCCAGACCGTTGCGGGGTTCGGGGGTGCCGCCGGATTTGGAGATAGTGAGGACGAGGGTGCTGCTGAGGCGGTCGCGGAGTTTGTCGAGGGTGCGATCGATGCCGTCCGGGTCGGTATTGTCGATGAAGTGGATGTTGAGCGGCGCGTCGAGGGGGGCGAGGGCGTCGGCGACGAACTGCGGGCCGAGGGCGGAACCGCCGATGCCGATGGAGAGCAGGTCGGTGAATTTGGGGGCCAGGGGGGGTTTGATTTCGCCCCGGTGGACTTTGGCGGCGAAGGTTTCGACTTTCTCGATGGTGCTGACGATCTCTTCTTTGAGTTGCCGGTCCGGCGCCGAGTCCGGGTCGCGCAGCCAATAGTGGCCCACCATGCGATTTTCGTCGGGGTTGGCGATCGCGCCGTTTTCCAGGGCTTCCATGTCTCGAAAGGCCTTCTCGAACTTGGGTTTCACGGACTTCAAGAAAGCCCCGTCGAAGCGAATCCGGCTGATGTCGAGGTAGAGTCCCAACTCCTCGTGATAGTAAAGCCAATCTTGGTAGCGTTGCCAGAGTGCGGTGGCATCCATAATTCTGTTTTCCGTTGTCTGTAAAATTGCCAGTGCCAGAGCCCGAAGGGCGAGAGGGCGCGATCCTTTCCCCCGAGCGATCGATAGAATTTAGACGCGATCGAGCCTAATCTACCCGCAGATATTCTATCGGAAAACGTACCCCGAAGAACCGATTCGATCCCGGAAGTTCGGGTCGGGTTGCCGGCGGGGCGACGGCGGACACTATTTTTAATCGTCAGATCAAATGGACGAAAAATCAATCGATTTGGCGGTGCGAGTCGATTTTAACGAAATTTTTAACCCTTCTCCGAGGGCGATCGCCCCCCGAATTTTTATCAACAAATATCCACATTTTTTCCGTTATAATCAGGAAAATTTCTGCGATTTCCCCCCGACTCCCGACTCCCAGCGGACTTCAGACCTGGGGTCGGGGAAGGATGCGGATAAATTTGACGATCTGGCCCGTCACCTCCAGGCCGACGAGATAATCGTCGATCGCGAATCGATAATAAATGCTACTCCCGGCGAGGGGGCGGAGTTCCGGCAGATCTTGCAGGCGATTCAGCTTCGGAAACTTGATAAAAATGAATTCATAAACCCGCAAATAGTCGGCCGTTTCGAGTCCGGTCAAATCCTGCAAGAAAGAGCGTGCATAGCGAACTTCGAGATTCACGAGATCTGAAAATTATTGAGAATGGGTGTCGGAAGGGGCCGCCGTCTTGGGGACTCGAACCCGCCCGTAATCAAAATACAGGATTTGAAGCGCTTCTTCCCGGGTCAGCGCATCTCCGGGTCTCAATTTCCCCTGGGCATTTTGGATGGCGTCGAGCACGAAGGCGTCTTCGTAAAGGGGTTTCAGGAATTCCCAGGCGACTTTTACATCTTCTTCTGCGATTCCATCCACCAGACGGTGCAATTTTTTCCTCAAAGATATCATCCCTTTCATCGACTGCGGTCGGGGCGAGCAACTGTCTCGATTTTAACGGCAGACGGGGCGTTCCCGGTATCGGGGGGCAGGAGAAACGCCCCTTTTCCGAGCCCGTCCGGTGGCAATTGGGGGCAATCTTTAATATTTTTGAAGAGAAAAAAAACGGGCGATCGCACCCAATATCCGCGGCCGTATCGAAGGGGATGCCGGCAGATGCCATTCGACTCGGAACCCCAACACGAAGGTGCCCCAGGTTGCGAATCGAGTCCCGACCGTTCCGAAAAAATCCATCATTTCGAGGTGGGAGTTGGCGAGAGGAAATCCTCAGAGCCTGGAGCCAAAAGCATTGCGGATCAGCAGCGCTGGGTAATGCCCCGCAGGGAATCCATCAAGTTTTGATATTCGGGGGGATTGATGACTCCCGCGCTGTAGAACTGGGCCAGACAGCTATTGAGGGCGTTGAACGCCGTCTCGCGGTCGATCCAGTGCTTGCCCCCCAGCAGGGCTTCCTCGGCTGTGGAATAGTCGTCGTTGGAGGTCAGGTGTCCGCCGTAGGGCAGGATAATTTGCCACTTCCAGCGATGACGAAAACTGAGGGTCGATATTAACAGCCCATAGTAGTCGTTGTGCATCGATTTTTGTTACCTATGCGACAAAATTTAATAATTATTTAATAATTGTATGACACTTCTCAAGGAAATTCAACTCCGGCTCGGATTTTTATAGGGCTGCGCGCGCCCGGTGTCGGGTGTCGGGGCGACCGGGGCAACGGTTAAGCGGGGGGAGAAACTGTCCCCTATTCCCTATTCCCTATTCCCCATTCCCTGGGAACGATCGCTAAAGGTTCCACAGTTTGACGAGGCGATCGCTCCCGCCGCTGGCCAGGGTGTTGCCGTCGGGTGCGAAAGCCAGGGAGAGGACGTCGCCGGAGTGGGCGGAAATCGTCTCCAACAAGGTGCCGCTGTTGACTTGCCAGAGGTCGATGTTGCCCCGGCGGTTGCCAGCGGTCAATTGGGAACCGTCCGGACTCAAGGCGATCGCGAAGATGTCGGTATCGTCGGCCCGCAGGGTGCGCCACAGTTGCCAGGAATCCCCCCGGTATTGCCACAGGCGGATCGAACCGTCCCGGCACCCCCCCGCCAAAACTCGTCCGTCGGGGCCGAAAGCGACCGTCCGCACCCAGTCCGGCCACCCGTCCAGGGTCGCCAACTCCCGCGATCGCTTCAAATCCCACAGCCGCACCGTCCGATCGCGGGAGGCGCTGGCCAAGGTCTGCCCGTCCGGGGAAAAGGCCACCCCGTAGACGCGATCGGCGTGTCCCGAGAGGGTGTACCAGCGCTTGCCCTTTTTCAAATCCCAAATTTCGACGGTTTGATCCCGGGAGCCGCTGGCCAAGGTCTGCCCGTCCGGGGAAAACGCCACGGACGTGACCCAATCTTCGTGTCCGGTGAGGGTGTACCAGCGCTTGCCGACATCCGCCTTCCAAATTTCGATGGTGAGGTCTTCGCTGCCGCTCGCGAGGGTTTTCCCATCGGGGGAAAAGGCGACGGACGTGACCGCATCCCGGTGGCCGGTGAGGGTGTGGAGGGGCACTCGGGCGGTTGATCGCAGCGGGGCGACGCGGCTGAATTTCGGGGTGGGGGGCTGTTGTACGGTTCTCGATGCGCCCGTCTGCGGGGACGGGGACGGTCGGGCGATCGCGGGCGGAGGCGTTCCCACCCCCGGCAACCCCCCCAAAAGCGCCGGGGGGATGCCACCGGGGTGGAGGGCTTTCAACACGTCCAGGGCGGACTCGTAGCGCTGGTTGGGGAGGGTGGCGACCATCCGATCCAACACCGATCCCAGGGAATCGGCGATCGCTGGCCCCCGCAAATAATCCCGCCAGACCCAGCGATCTTCGTGGATGTCGTAGAGGTCGAAGGGGGAAATTTGGGTGAGCAGGTGCAGGCACGTCACCCCCAAGCTGTAGATGTCGCTGGCGTAGACCGCCTGACCCCGGGTCTGTTCCGGGGCGACGTATTCGGGACTGCCGATGACGGTTCCGGTTCCGGGGAGTTGGGTGTCCGTGACGACCTTGGCGGCGCCGAAGTCCACCAAAACCAACTGGCCGGAGAGTTGCCCGGTGGCGGTTCCCGCCTGCCCCCGGCGGATGATGTTGGCGGGTTTGATGTCCCGGTGGATGACCCGGGATTGGTGGACGAACTGCAAGACGGGCAACAGGTCATCGAGGAGTTGCCGGATCTGGGTTTCGGCGAACGGACCCCGGTGGGTCAGTTCTTCCTCCAAGTTGGCGCCGTCGATATATTCCTGCACCAAATACTGGTTTTTGTCCTGCTCGAAATGGGCGAGTAAATCGGGAATTTGGGGGTGTTTGCCGAGTTCGTCGAGGCGAACCGCCTCCCGGTGGAACAGTTCCGCTGCCTTGCGGGCCTGTGGGGCGCCCTGGGTTTGGGGAAAGAACTGTTTGATCACGCAGGCGGGGCGGGAGGGTTTGTCTTCGTCCACCGCCAAAAAGGTTTTGCCGAATCCCCCGTGGCCGATGGGCGCGATCGCCCGATATCGCTCTCTGAGCAACAGTTTCGCGCCGCAGGTGAGACAAAATTTCCCGTCGTCGGGATTCTGTGGGTGGGGACACTGGGGATTGAGGCAGTAGCTCATCGGAGTGGGTTAGATCAAATCCTGAGAATCGACCGTAGTCGGGAATTTTAGATTGTAGGGGCGTCTGGCTTGCGCCCTGATTTGAGATTCCCCGGTTTGGGCGGAGGTATCGGAGTTGGAAGTGAGGAGTGAGAAATTTCTCACTTCACTTTTCACTTTTCACTTTTCACTTTTCTTCCTCCACCCTATCTTGGCAGTTCTTGGCACCCTTGTCCAAATTGGGGATCGTGGGTCGTCTGCGGGATGTCGCAGGGGGCGACGCCGCGGAATGCGATCTGTTGCGTCCAGGAGGATAACAGGCGATCGGGGGACGTTTTCAGGAGGTTCAGGGGATCGGCGGCGCCCGTTTGGCTGGCTTCCTCGTCGAGTTTGACCGTGGAACCGGAGCGGTCGGTGCGGTAGACCAGTTGGGCATTTCCGTCGCTGACGGTGACTCGCCAGCCGGGGACTAGGGCTTGGGTGCAGAACGTCCCGGGTTCGCTCAATCCCAGACAGCCGTCGGGCCAGGTTTGGGCCTCGGCGCCGGCGATGCGGAAGGCGGTGTGGGGAAATCCCAGCCGTCGGGATGCGGCGTCGAAAACGGCTTCGGCTACGGCGGGGGGAATTTGCAGGCTTTGCCCTTCCGGTTCCCGGCGGAGGGTGTTGCCGCGTCCGTCGGTGCGGTAGGTCCAGGTGCGATCGCCGTCGGAGACTTTCACCCGCCACCCCTCCACCAACATTTGACCGCAAAATTCGTCGGCACCGGCCAGTCCCAGGCAGGTGTCCGGCCAGGTTTGGGCTTCGGCGCCGACAATTTTGAGCCGGTTTCCATCGATCCCTTCTTGACGGGCGATTTCCTGGCGGACCGCGGCGGCGACGTCGGCGGGGAGGTCGCCGGAAACTTGGGTCAGGGCCGCCCGGGGCGGTTTCTCGGCGGGGAACGACGTCCAGAAGTCGGGGACAATTGGTTTCAGTTGTTTTTCCTGACTGACAAATAAAAGGTTGGGAACCGCCGGGTCGGCTTGCGGCGGCGGGAGTTCGCAAATGTCGCCCCAGTCGCAGATGGATCGGGCGACGACCGGCTTTTGCGCGGGGGGATCGGCCTGGAGGGGGGAGGGGGCGGGGTTCTCGGCGACGGCGGTTTGCGACGCGGGGATGGTCTCGCCGAAGGTGCGGGCGATCGTTTCGATCGCCGTCGGATAGGTTTCGAGGACGAGTACCCCCGTCAGCATCATCGCCAGAATCAAAGGGCGAGGTGGCTTCGGTTTTCTGGGGGAATTGGATGGCTGTTTGTGCTGGGGGTGGGGGGATCGGGATTTCATGGGCAGCATTTGCGATCGCAGAGATTTGACGACAAGACCGCGATACTCTGACAATTGTTGCCCCCAGCCCAGATCTCAAATCGGGTTTCCATCTGGCAGAATTGCCCGACATCAACCCATAAACAATTCTCTTGAATGACCCGGAAAATTTTCCCGGTCTGTTCATAAAACTTTACGATGCCAAGTGACTGATAAAAGTTGCAGGTTATACAATGAAGCCTACCAACGCAGACTGAGGTTGAGTACAACCGCAGGGTATCATAGCCTATATCTTTTATTATAACCGGACAACCGTAAGATTGCCCAGTGTCCAATTTTTCTATCATTTTTCTGAATAGAAAGGCTGAGACGGTTTGAATTCGACCTGGAGGTTTGGAATGGATATTTTGCTGGAAGGGGGTGCGGCCCTGGAGAAACGAGATTATACGCTCATCGTTGACCGCAGCCAGAGCATGGCGATGCCGGCTGACAAAGGGGGGCGATCGCGGTGGGAGTTGATGCAGACATCGACGTTGGAACTGGCGACCTACTGCGAACATTTCGACCCGGACGGGATCGCGATCTATTTATTCGCCGACGATTTTCAACGCTACGATCGCATCACCTCCGACCACATCGGCGAACTTTTCAAAGATCGCAAACCGGCCGGAAAGGCTAACTTGGGGGCCGTCCTCAAGGACGCCACCGACCGCTATTTCGAGCGGCGGGCGATGGAGCGATCGCAGCCCAACGGCGAGACGATTTTGGTGGTGACGGGCGGAGAGATCGTCAATCCTTTATTGGAAATCAAGCGAATTTTGGTGAACGCTTCCAACCAGTTGAGCCACGAAGAAGAATTGGCGATCGAACTGATCAGCGTCGGGGCGGACGCCCGAGCCACCGAATTTTTCCGAATGCTCGACGACGAGTTGCAGGCCTCCGGCGCCAAGTACGACATCTGCGACACGGTGACTTTGGAAGACGTGGAAGAAATCAGCTTGACGGACGTCTTGTTGCGGGCAATTACGGATTAGGATGTCGGGCGTTTTCAGAAACCGGGTTTCTGTCAGATTTCCGAGTTTTAAACCCAAAACATTCGTAGAAACCCGGTTTCTCATTCAATTGATTATCCAAAATAGCTGGGTTCGCTTCCCGGATGCCATTTGATGTTGCAACCCACGCTCGGTTTTTGGTCTTCCGAAATGGATTCTCCGGCCAGAACTTTATCCAACGCCGCCCGCAAATGTGCCCCCGTCACGGGTTTGTCATTTCCGGGGCGGGAGTCGTCGAGTTGGCCCCGGTAAGCCAATTTGCGATCGCCGTCAAACAGGAAGAAATCCGGCGTGCAGGCCGCCGTGTAAGCCTTGGCGACATCTTGGGTTTCGTCGTAGCAGTAGGGGAAGGAAAATCCCACGGTTTCCGCCTGGGTTTTGAGGTGTTCCGGCCCGTCCTGGGGGTGGGTTTGGACGGAATTGGAACTGATGGCGACGATACCCACCCCCTTCGGCAGGTAATCGTTCCCCAGTTTTGCCAGTTCGTCCTGGACGTGCTTCACGAAGGGACAGTGAGAGCAGATAAACATCACCAGCAGGGCCTTTTTGTCGGCAAACGTGTCCGGGGAAATCGTCTCCCCCGATTTGACGTCCTGGAGTTGGAAGTCGGGGGCTTTCGTCCCCAGGTCTAACATCGTCGAAGCGGTCAAAGCCATGATTGAGATTCCGAGTTTCTGCAATATCCGTTTCGATTATCGGACAATTCGCGAACAATTGGGGCGGAAAAATTGTCGGGGCCCCTGGCTTGCGCCCTGATTTTAGAGTCCCCAGTGGGAGAGGAGTCAGGAATCAGGAGTGAGACGCGAGACATTTTCCGACTCCCGACTCCCGATTCCCTCCTTTAGCCGAAGGTGCGATCGCTACAATGGTAATCATTGCGACGGAGAAAAATAAAAGATGAGCGCCATCATACAGCCCGACACCTCAAAAATCATCAACCTTCGGGAACAGATTCAATATGCGTCGGAGGGAATTGTCAGCCGCGTGTTGCTCAAAGACGAAAATTGTCAGTACACGCTATTTTGTCTGGCGGCGGGGACGGATATTTCCGAACACACCTCCACCCGAAATGCGACGGTCAACGTTTTGGAAGGGAAAGGCATTTTGACCCTGGAAGGAAAAGAGATCGCCCTGGAACCCGGAGTTTTCGTATTCATGAAAGCCAACGCCCCCCACGCCCTCAAGACGGAAGAAAATCTGGCATTTTTGCTCACGCTATCCGAACCGACGGAGAAGGATGAATAATATAGCAGTTTTCTATCTGTTGTAATACGGTTCGATCCCCCTAAATCCCCCTTGATAAGGGGGACTTTGAGTTGGATATCCAAACCGCTTGGGAATCAATTCCCAAGGGCGCAAGCCAGGGGCCCCTACCAGCTCAAATCATCTGAAGATGATTGGGGAAGTTGAAGGAAGGGAAAAACGGATCTGATATAATACCCTCTTCTGTCAGACTGGGGTGAAACCTCAATCTGTCGTCGGCTGTGATGGCGGAAAATCGCCGAACTCTCCCGGAGTGACAAAAGAGAATAATATTCAGATGCGGTTATTTACCCGCCCCCCCTCGATCCCCCCCAGCCCCCATCCCCCCCAGCCCCCATCCCCCCCAGCCCCCATCCCCCCCAGCCCCCCTTTGTAAGGGGGGAGAAGGGGGGAGAAAGGGGGAGAAGGGGGGAGAAAGGGGGGAGCCGGAATTGGCTTTGATTTCTGGGTATTTAACCGGATTCTATATTACAGCAATTTTCAAGTCAGTGAGATACACAGATCGACGTTAAGTCCCCCTTTTTAAGGGGGATTTAGGGGGATCGAACCGTATCGCAGCAGACAGACAACTGCTATAGATTTTAGATTCCCCATTGGGAGCGGAGATATTGGATTTAGCAGTGAGAAATGAAACGTTTTTTCTCTTTCCTCCCGACTCCCGACTCCCGACTCCCGACTCCCAACTCCCCAATCCCGACTCCCCAATCCCAGTCAAGCGTACAAATCGGCGACATATTCCCCGTAGCCGTTATAAATGATCGTGGGTTGGGTGTCCCAGGAAAAGCTCGGGCCGGGGCCGACGATGCGTTCCGTGGCTTGGGACCAGCGGGGGTGAGGTTTGTCGGGGTTGACGTTGGCGACGAAGCCGTATTCGTCGGGGACGAGGGTATTCCAGAACGTGGGCGGTTGGCGATCGAGAAATTCGATTTTGACGATCGCTTTTGCCCCTTTAAATCCGTATTTCCACGGAATCACCATCCGGATTGGCGCCCCGTTTTGTTTGGGGAGGGTTTTGCCGTAAATTCCGGTGGCGAAAAACGCCAACTCGTTCGCCATTTCCTCAATCGTCAACCCCTCCGTATAAGGCCAGGGGTAGTTCGTCGCCCAGAAACCCGGTCCTTTGGTAATTTTGGGGTCGTAAAAGGACGTGAAGCGGACGAATTTCGCCTCGGCTGCGGGTTCGACATCTTCCAACAGGAGCCGCATCGGGAAGCCGACCCAGGGGACGACCATCGCCCAGGCTTCCACGCAGCGAAATCGGTAAATCCGTTCTTCGAGGGGGAATTTTTTCTGGAGGTCGTCGAGATCGTAAGTTTTGGGATTTTTCACCAGTCCGGCGACCTCCACCCGCCAGTTGTCCGTGGGGAGGGCTTGGGCGGCTTCCCAAACGGACTTCGAGCCGCCAAATTCGTAATAGTTGTTGTAGCGGGTGGCGAGATCTTCGGCGGTGACGGCCCGTCCGGGGTCGGAAAAGTCGGGGTTTTGGGGCAGGTCGGGATAGGATTTTTGAGCCGTCTGACTGCCGGCGGGGGCGTTTTGGCATCCGGCCAAGGGCAGGATCGATGCCCCCAAACCGGCGCCGACGAGTCCTTTGATGAAGCGGCGGCGGTTGAGAAATGCCGATTCCGGGGTGACGAGTTTTTCGGGAAGTTGCCAGGAGTGGGGGACGCGGATGAATGACATGGCCAAAAAAAGGGACTTTAGGGGCAGGGGGGCAGGGGGGGCAGAGGGGGCAGAGGGGGCTCCAGGAGGCAGGGGGGGCTCCAGGAGGCAGGGGGGGCAGGGGGGGCTCCAGGAGGCAGGGGGGCAAGTTTGTCTTAGTTTCGTACAAATTCCCCAATCATCTTCAGATGATTTGAGCTGTTAGCTTGGGAATTGATTCCCAAGCGGTCCGGATATCCCACCCTCCGCTCCCTCAGCTCCCTCAGCTCCCTCCGCTCCCTCCGCTCCCTCCGCTCCCCCCGCTTCCTCCCCTCCCCCCGCCAGACTGCTGTATTCAACCTTACCGTTTTTGCAAGCTTTGGGGTAGGCGATCGCACCCCGGCCGCCGGAATGTTGCGTTTGATTACGAAAGCTATCCCCCCCCCGGGAGGTGTGGCTACCCTGAAAGAAAGACTTATTATGGAAAAAATATACCGAAAGAACGGCTGGTTATGAGTTACTGCATCAATCCCCATTGTCAGAATCCTCAGAATTCTCCCCGTCAGACTTCCTGCCAAAGTTGCGGGGGGAGTTTGCGACTCAAAGGCCGCTACCGAATTCTTAAAATTTTGGGAGAAAGTACGGTCAGCCGGACGTTCCTGGCTGTCGATGAGGATAAGCCCTCCCAACCGCAATGCACGATCAAGCAATTTCCGGGCGTCGATCGCGACATTAACGAAGGTCAAACCGATCTGACTAAAAACTTATCAATTGAACCGGATTTTTCTGTGCGGGCCAGAGAACTCGATCAAATTGGGCGGGAACCCTCCATTCCGGAACTTTTTGCCAGTTTCGAGCTCGACGGCGATCGCTATTTCGTCCACGAGTACGTTCGCGGGCGAAACCTGGCGGAGGAGTTGAACAGCGACGGGGTGTTTCGGGAGATCCAGATTTGGAACCTCCTCGGTGCAGTGCTGCCGGTGCTCCAGGTCGTCCACGAAAACGGCATGGTTCACGGGGATATCAAACCCGAAAATATCGTGCGATCGCCCCAAGTAGCCACCGGGGGATCTCGGCTGGCTCTGGTGGATTTCGGCTCGGCAGTCCCCCGGACGGAATGGGAGCGGGACGCGGATCACTGCATCGGCGGAGCGGCGGAATACGCGGCGCCGGAGCGCACCCGAGGACACCTCGACCCCCGCAGCGATCTCTACAGTTTGGGGGTCACTTGCCTGCACCTGCTGACCCAGGTTTCCCCCTTCGACCTGTTCGACGTCAAATCCAACACCTGGGTGTGGCGGGACTACCTCAAACGGCCCGTCAGCCGCCGTCTGGGGCGGATTTTGGATACCCTGGTGCAGCGTAATCCGGCCGGGCGGTATCAGTCGGCGGCGGAGGCGATCGAAGTGTTGCGGCGGGGGTCGGGGGTGGTGCCCGTCGTCCAGACGCCCAAACAGCAGTGGATGATGACGGCCTGGGGTGGCATCGCCCTGACGATCTTATCCCTGATCCTCGCCTCCCGGCTCCCCGCTCCCGTCCCGGAAACCTCCCGCCATCCGAACCCGGTGAAGCGGATGCCGGACATCGGGCCGACGATCCCCAAGTTGGACTCCAACCCGACGCTTTACCAGAAAAAATTCTCTGCGGTGCGGACGTTGGTGGAAAATGAGGGGCCGGTTTGGTCGATCGCGGTGAGTCCCGACGGACAGATCGTGGCGAGCGGGAACACCGACGGCAGCATCGATCTGGTGGACTTGAAGACGGGACACCGGCTCAACACCCTCGCCGGACACCACAAACCCGTGGGGGCGATCGCGATCGCCCCCGGGGGACGGTTGCTGGCCAGCGCCGGTGGCGACCAGACCATCCGCATCTGGGACCTGTGGAGCGGACGCCTGAAAATGGTACTGCCGGGACACCGGGGATGGGTGCACGCCCTGGCCTTCAGTCCCGACGGCCGCACCATCGCCAGCACCGGACAGGACGGGGCGATCCGCCTCTGGGACGCCTACACGGGGATCGAGCGGCAGACCCTGCGGGGATACGGCGATCGCATCCAGGCGATCGCGTTCAGTCCCGACGGACAAACCCTGGTCGGCGGCGGCAGCAACGGCATGGTTGAATTGTGGAACCCCCACACCGGACAACTGATCCGCAGCTTCAGCGGCCACACGTCCGCAATTTGGTCCGTCGCGATCGCCCCCGACGGCCAGACCCTCGCCACCGGAAGCTGGGATCACACCGTCCGCCTCTGGGATCTCGACCGCCTGGAATCGGAATATTTCAGCAGCCTCCCCCTGCAAACCCTCGCCGGCCACGGCGACAAAATCCAGTCCCTCTCCTTCAGCCCCGACGGCCAGACCCTCGCCAGCGGCGACTTCGCCGGCACGGTGAAACTCTGGCAAACCGGCACCGGCGGACTGATGGGAACCCTCAAGGGCCACCAATCCTGGGTGAACGTGGCGTTCAATCCCCGAGGAAAAACCCTGGTCAGCGGCAGCTTTGACGACAATATCAAAGTCTGGCAACTGTCATTTTGAGGGAATAGGGAGTCGGGAATAGGGAATGGGGATTAAGCCCCCTCCCGTCCATTAATAAGAAAGGAGAATTGCTCTCCCTCAAAGTCCCCCTTATTAAGGGGGATAATGGGGGATCTTCAATCCTCGGAAAAAGTGAAGAATCCCCCCCAGCCCCCCTTGGTAAGGGGGGAGAATTGGTCTCGAAGTCCCCCTTATTAAGGGGGATAATGGGGGATCTTCAATCCTCGGGAAAAGCGAAGAATCCCCCCCAGCCCCCCTTGGTAAGGGGGGAGA
>NZ_JAJENU010000682.1:0-204 GCF_035615495.1 Lyngbya sp. CCY1209
GTATCTTGGCGAATTTGGGCGATCGCAGAAGCGGAGGGCGATCGCACGATTTCATACTGTTCGATCAGCGGTTCGTACTCCTCCCCCGGAGAAATCGTCAGGGCGGAAAAGGGGATATTTTGCAGGATACCATCGGCGGAAATTAACAGTCGTTTTTTCTGCAAGTGATCGGCGGCGGGTTGCAGTATCATTTCGCTCAATTCC
>NZ_JAJENU010000683.1:0-18267 GCF_035615495.1 Lyngbya sp. CCY1209
CATCCAGAGGGATGAAAGCCTTACCAGGAAGTTATTTCGGGCATTTCAGCCCTATTTCGTTCCTGAACGAATCGCACCACTATCGCTAATAATAGCGCGTTTGATCGCGGGGAATCGGGGGTCGGGAATTGTAGGGGCGCAAGGCACGACGCCCTGATTTTAGATTTGAGATTTCATTGCCAAAGGGATCTGCCGGCCGTCTCCGTGCGATCGCGGTTGTGTACGGAGATGGTGAGGCCATCAACTTTTGTCCAAAAAACGGGGGGGCGATCGCAATTTTCCGCACCCATAAAACCACCAAAAAGCCTATTTTTGCGCCATTTTTAGTCAATTCTATAACATTAGTTATACATTTTGATTTTACATCCCCTTTACATAAGACCCGAAAAATTCATCAAAATTTCATCTAAACTCTCTCAAAACTTGATTAAGATGAGATCGTGTTTCGGATCAATACTTAAGTGATTTAACGGATGATAAATATGTACGAGAAGGTTACTGTATCTGTCGCCGGTTTGTTTTTGGGAGTGTTTACGGTTGCGACAGGCTTACAAATGGTATACGCTCAGAATGATGTCGATGGATGCCTCGTCAGTCCGGATAACCGGGGATGCTTCATGAATCGCCCCATCGACGTACAAAGACGGGCCGCTTTGAATGTCGAAGAAGAATGGAATTATCAAGAGTTAAACGCTCGGATGGCAGAATCCGACCGATCAGATTAAGTATCGGACAAATAGATCGGGTGATACTCACTTCAAAATGGCCCATCTATCATTTGGGAATGGCCCATCGAACCGGAGAAATTTGGCCGCGCGATCGCGGTCTGACCCGCCGGAGATCCGAACCGTCAACTCGGGCCATCGACGGGGGCAATGACCGTGCGATCGCGTAGAACTCAGTGCGATCGCGGTTGTGTCCTCTGGAGATGAATAACTCGGGCTTAACTGCCCGCTCAAAATGGCAATTATCCGCACCCTTAAAACCACTTTAAAAGGGTTAAATTGGCATTTTAGATACATTTAAAGCCACAATTCATGAATTCATAAATTCACAATATATTTACAATAAATGGCAAAATTTAACCAAAACTTTATAATCATCATCCGTAAAATTAACGATAATAAAAACAGATTGCATCGCTTACATCCGTATTTATACGGATGAACTACTCTCCGTTTAACGGTATTTTTTCCACCTCAAACTTTCAGCATTTCCAACATTCCTAAAAATTCCGAGTCTTGCTTTAATGAATGAGTGAAGAAAATGATTATCAACGGTAACGATATGTACGGAAAAATTGTTTTGTTTGCTGTCAGTACGATCGGGGGCAGCTTTGCGGCCGGCACTTTGCTGCAACTGGCCTACCATCCGGAGGACGCGAATGGATGTCTCGTCAGCCCGGATAACCGAGGTTGCGTGATGAATCGTCCCATCGACGTACAAAGAAGAATGGCTGCAGAAAGTGAGAATATCTGGGAATATCCGGAGTTTAAAGCCCTAATTTCCGATCCAGACCGGTGAGACGAAACGGGCTTTTATTCCCGATTAACTGACATCAAAAACCGACACATCTCCGCCACGATATTGATAATTTTCAGGGTCAATTCCGATATCGCAATTCTTCAAATACCCGATACATCCGGTTCGCCAACTGCTTCGGATTCCACAGTGGCGCCAGGGTATCGGGTTGTTTGGCGATCGCCAGGCGATCGCGAATTTGCCGTCTCAACGCCGCATTGCGGCCGAATTCAATGCCCAATTGGGCGTATTCTTCCCAACTCCAAGCCCAGCCCACATCCAGATTGACGGCCTTTAAAAAAGCATAACCCATGCGGGACAAATACTGCCGCCCCGATCGCGTCACCACGGGCAATTCCGACCACAACGCCTCCAAATTGTGGGTCCCGCCGTTGTAGGGATAAGAATCCAACATCACGTCCGCCACCTTATAAATCGCCCGGTGTTCCTCCTCCGTTTTCGTCAGACCGATAAAAATTAATCGGTTGATATCCACCCCTTCCGCTTCGCAGGCATCATTGTACATTTTGCGAAGTAATTGCGGGTCGCCCTGCCCCTTGCGAATTAAAAGACTCTCGGGCACCGATCGCAAAATTTTCACCTGGGCCCGGATCATCTCCCAATTCGTTTTTCGCCCCGGGGCGACACACAGAAAAACGATCGCATTTGGGGAGATATTTAACTGCTGCCTGACGTTGCGGCAGTCCACCGGCCGGGTGGGGAGTCCGTCGATCGCGACCGAGGTTTCGGGCAGGCGAATTAACCGTTCCAAATAATGCCGTTCGATGGCCGGCGGGTGGCTATTTTCATCGCAGATAAAATAGTGATTTGGAGATAAATAGGGGGCGTCGAATCCCAGCCAGGTGACGCAGACGGGGGCGGGGGATTTGTGCAGAACTTGGACGTTGACGGGGATGGTAATGGAGTCCAAATCCACCAAAACATCGACGCGATCGCGGCGGATTTCCCGGTTCAATTCTTCCGCCGAAGCGAAGCCGTTGGGATAGTGTTTCGGCCAATAACATTTTTCCGCAATTTGTTGAAAGCGTTCGGTCACTTCGTCGGCGTGAAGTCGGCCGCTAATATATAAATTAACGTGGGGCGTGATGGTCGTCAATTCCCGGATAACCGCCATGCTACACCAGCCGACGGAGTGGCGGCGGAAGTGTTTGGAAAGGAAGCCGATTCTCAGTGGCGATCGCGGTTCGGCGTAAAGTTTTGGCGGTTCGGCGAGGGGTTTTTTGTAGTAGTATTGGCAGATGAGGCGGTACAATTGGGCGTTGCCTTCCAAATCGTCTCGCAGGTGGGGGACGGTGAATAATAAAATCTCGTAAATGAGGCGAATTTCGATGTCGCTTAAGGTGTCGATACGATCGCGGCAGATGCGTTCCAATTCCCGCAATTTTTCCAGGGCTTCTTCGCAGGCACCGGACTGGGTGTAGGCAAAAATATAGGCGATTGCACAAAAAATGGGGATGGTATCGGAACAGGTTTCCCAGTAGCGATCGGCGGCGGTTCTGGCTTTTGCCAAATTGGTGGAATGGCTGAGGAGATCGCAGAGTTGCTGGTGGGCTTCGCCGAAGTCGGGTTTGAGTTCGATCGCTTTCTCTAAATTCGCCACCGCCTCGTGGGGGCTGTCCTGTTTTTGGATGTGGGCGAGGCGGCAGTAAACCTCCGCCCATTCCGGCTGCAATTCTAACGCTTTTTTATAGTGAGCGATCGCCGGTGTAATTTCCCCGATGGTGGCGTACATATTCGCCATGTTGGCATAGCCGTCGGCGTAGTCCGGTTTGAGGCGAACCAGGTTTTGATAAGCCGCGATCGCGTCCCGGTGGCGCCCCAATTTCGTCAGAGTCCGGGCGGTGTGGAGGTACAATTCCGGCAATTCCGGGTTGAGTTGAATCGCCGTTTGGAACTGTTCCAATGCCTCTTGAAATCGGTTTTGCTGCGACAGCAGACAGCCGATATTTCCGTAGGGTTCCGCCCAATTCGGTTTCCCCGCGATCGCCCGCCGGTAACTCGCGATCGCCTCCTGCAACTGTCCCCGGCGGGCGAGACTGTTGCCGAATTCAAAGTTAAATTCTGCCTCCACCAAATCCGGTTTTAATTTTAAAGCTTCATTCCAAGCCGCGATCGCCTCTTCCGCCCGCCCCAACTGTTGATAAACCCGCCCCAAATTCCAGTGAACGGCGGCGAGGTTGGGTTTGATTTCCAGGGATTTTTGATAGCTGGCGATCGCCTCTTCCGTCCGCCCCAGGCGTAAATACATGGTGGCGAGGTTGGCGTAAACTTCGGCAAAATTGGGGTCAATTTCTAAGGCTTGGGAATAGGCCCGGATCGCCGCGTCAACCTTGCCCTGAAAGTGGAGGGCGTTGCCCAGCGTCACGAACGCCAACAGCAAGTCCGGCTGCAATTTCAGGGCTTCCCGGCAAGCCGCGATCGCGGCTTCCCAGTTGCCCCGAGATAAATACAATTCCGCCTGTTTTTGTAATATTTCCGCCGGAGAAAGTTCCGGTTTCGGGGGGGAAACCGCCCCGGGACGTTCCACGAAAAACTGTTCGGCGTGGGAGGGGACTAACGTTTCCGATTCTGCCGTTTCTGGGTGCGATCGCAGTTCCCCCTCAAAGACTTGTTCGGATAAGTCAACGCCCCCTTCTTCAAACCGTTCGTCCGACTCTTCCACGAAGCTGAGGGACTCCGAAATATTGCCCTCGAATTGGGGTGGAAACTCCCGGATTTTTTCGAGAACGGTTTCGCGATCTTCGGGGTCGAGATTCAGGGCGGTTTGATAATTGGCGATCGCCTCTTCTTTCCGGTGAACCTTCGACAATGCCTCCGCCAATTTCAGATAAAATTGCGGTCGGTTCGGTTGCCGTCGAATCGCCTCCTGGTAGCGGGCGATCGCTTCGGGAAGTTTACCCGTTTGGAACAGGGCATTTCCCAACATCCAATACACCACCGCCCAATCCGGTTGAAGTTCCAGGGATTTTTGATAACATTGAATCGCCTCTTCAAACCGCAGACACTGATAGTAAACGCTGCCCAAATTCGTCCGGGCGATCGCATCGTTCGGCCGCAAATCCAAGGCCTGGGTGTAGGCCCAAATCGCCAATTCTGTCAGGTCGCACTGCTGGAAGGCATTTCCCACCCGCAAATAAGCCGAGGCGAAATCCGGCCGCAGTCGCAACCCATCTTCCAACGCCGAAATCGCCACTTCCACATCCCCGTTATAGATAGACGCTTCCGCGAGTTTGCAATACATTTCCGCATCGTTCGGATTCAGTTCCAAAACGCGACGGTAATTCCGGATAGCAGCCCGATAATCTCCCCGAAGATAAGATTGCAATCCCCGATCTAAATAATCCCCTATTTGTTCTGAATTCACCAATTGCCCCAATCCACTCAAAAACGATTAGCGTCTGCGATTCCCATCGCCTTCCTGTGGTATAATACAATATCGCGATCGCATCAACAAATCTCCCCGGCCGTTTGGCGGTTTTTCAAAATCGGATGTTTCATCCGCTCCGAACCGCGATAAAGTAAAAATTGATCGTTCGCATTACGAGTGATTCAAAACGGCCGTTAGGAGTATCAAACATGAGTTCAGAACAAGACCCCGTAAAGTTGATGAAGCAGCAGGTCGGGAAGGCGGCGGCGGACCGCGTTCAGTCCGGTTCCATCGTCGGTTTGGGAACGGGGTCAACCACCGCCTACGCGATTCAATTCTTGGGCGAACGCCTCAAAAGTGGCGACCTCAAGGACATCAAGGGCGTCCCCACCTCGTTTCAGGCCTCCGTCCTCGCCAAAGAATACGGCGTCCCCCTCACCAGTTTAGATGAAATCGACCACATGGATGTTGCCATCGACGGAGCCGATGAGGTCGATCCGAATAAAAACTTGATCAAGGGCGGCGGGGCGGCCCACACCCGCGAAAAAATCGTCGATTCCCTCGCCGACCAGTTTATCGTGGTCGTGGACGGGTCCAAATTGGTCGATCGCCTCGGTTCCACATTTTTGCTACCCGTGGAAGTCCTGCCGATGGCCATGACTCCCGTGATGCGGGCGATCGAAAAACTCGGCGGCCAACCCACCCTGCGGATGGGGGTCAAAAAAGCCGGACCCGTGATCACCGACCAGGGCAACATGGTCATCGATGTCAAATTCGACGCGATCGACAACCCGGCGGAGTTGGAAAAAACCATCAACAACATTCCGGGGGTATTAGAAAATGGGTTATTTGTGGGAGTCGCGGATCTAATTTTGGTCGGCGAAATTGAAGACGGCAAACCCGTCATCCGCGAAATTTCATAACTTCCTATTCCTCCCCCCTTCTCAAGGGGGGCCGGGGGGGATCGCATTCCCCTTCTCAAGGGAAGCCCGGGGGATTGCCCGCATCCCAAAAAAATCGTTATACTACCCATAGTCTCCCCAATCGTTGATACTCTAAAATTCCCATGATGCACTACAGACGTTTCGGACGCACCGAACTGCCCATGCCCGTCTTTTCCTGCGGGGGAATGCGATATCAATACCAGTGGCAAGACACATCCGCCGATCGCGTACCGGTCGAAAGTCAGCGGAAGCTCGAAGCGACGATCCGCCGTTCCCTCGAAGTTGGAATTAACCATATCGAAACGGCGAGGGGATACGGAACGTCCGAGATGCAGTTGGGCTGGATTTTGCCGAAATTGCCGAGGGAACGGTTGATTATTCAAACCAAAGTTTCCCCCAAACCTGACCCGGTGGAGTTCCGTCGCGACTTCGAGAAATCCCTCAATTATTTACAGTTGGATTACGTCGATTTATTGGGCTTGCACGGCATCAATACGCCGGAACTTTTGGATTACTGCACGCGATCGCCCGGTTGCTTGGAAGTCGCCCGGGAGTTGCAGCGGGAAGGAAAAGTGCGGTTTATCGGCTTTTCCACCCACGGCCCGACGGATGTAATTGTCGATGCGATCGAAACCGATCAATTCGACTATGTGAACTTGCACTGGTATTATATCAACCAACTGAACTGGCCTGCGATCGAAGCCGCCACCCGCCACGATATGGGCGTATTTATTATCAGTCCCTCCGACAAAGGCGGCAAATTGTACGACCCCCCCAAAAAGTTGGTGGAGTTGTGTTCTCCCCTCAGTCCGATGGTGTTTAACGACTTATTTTGTCTGTCCCATCCGGAAGTTCATACCCTCAGTTTAGGGGCATCAAAACCCTCGGATTTTGACGAACATTTGAAAACCATCCCCCTTCTCGATCGCTGGGACGAACTGTTGCCACCGATCTTAGAACGCCTAGAAAATACGGCGATCGAAACCCTGGGCGAAAATTGGTTGAAAACCTGGCATCAGGGTTTACCCCAACCGGAAGAAACCCCGAATAACATCAACATTCCGAGTATTTTGTGGCTGCGAAACCTGGCGATCGCCTACGATATGGTAGAATACGGAAAAATGCGCTACAACCTGCTCGGAAATGGCGGTCACTGGTTCCCCGGACAAAATGCCGAAACCGTCGATCAAGTGGATTTAAAAACCTGTTTGCAAAACAGCCCCCACGCCGACAAAATCCCCCAATTCCTGCGGGAAACCCACCGGCTTTTGGGGGGGCAGTCAGTGCAGCGACTGTCTCGAAGTTGACATCAATTAAAAGCATATATTCTTCAAATAATTGATTCTGATTTCGACCGTACATCCCAACGATCGGGTGATCTCAAATCCAGGTATTTCACCGGATCTGATATAATGACCCTGGCGACTGGTATAAATCACTTTCCGATGGCGATCGCAACTCGAGGATTTAAACGATCGCCCCAAGACTCCTTGAAATTGCCATCAATCAGGGCCGCGATCGCATCCACTCCAGCAAAACCGCCCGACACTGGAGACAGGTCAAATCCCGCAAAAGTTCCGCAATTCCCTCGGATGTGATCGGGTAAGTCGCCCCAATTTTATCGCGATCGCCCGCAAAATTGGGCTGCAATTGTGCCACAAAACCGTAAAGTTTTTGGTTGGAAAAAGAACTATTAACTGCCCAACCTTTATCATTTAAAGATTCGATTTTCAAAATCTCACTTTCCGCCACCCCCAATTCCCGCTGTAAAATCTGGGGGACGACATCGATCGCCTCCCGGTCCGCCGGAATCCGCCCCCCCGGAAAGTCCAGGGTCGCCTCCCCCAAACCGGGACGGTACGTCGGTAAGGGGAGCACGAATTGATCCGGCCGTATCGTTAAGATGACGGCAGAATTCGCCTTTTCAACCCGCCAATATTCCAAAATTTGGCTGCGGTTATCTCGTAATTTTTCGCCGATCAGCGTCAGCCAGGGAGAGCGGATCTCCACGAAGCGACTTAAAACGTCCCAGGGGGGTTGCGAAGGGGTCATAAAAAAATCACAGTCAAGGGGATGGAAGGGAGAGAATGCGATCAAAAATTGGGTGAGATAAGGGGTAAAATGGTAGATGCTCCAGTCGGATCTTTTCAAACTAGGAAAACCGTTTCCGCAGGGTCAGACAATTGCGGGAATTGCCGACCCGACGATAGGTCAATTCGTCGGTGAGTTTGGACATGAACATCAATCCCCTTCCCCCTTCTTGTTCCAAGGGTTCGAGATTTTGTTCGCGAATCAGATGCAACGTTTTTTCGAGATCGAACGGTTTTCCGGCATCCCAAATCTGCATTTCGATGCAGTTTGAGAAAATCGTCACTTCGATATCGATGGGAGTTGTCTCGGACAATCCCCGATGGGCGTGACGAACGACATTTGTAAATCCTTCCGTGAGAGCAATCTGACACCTGTACATCAGATCCGAAGCCAAAAAAGGAGCCGTGATTTTTTCAAACCACGCTAAAATCTCCTCCAATGACTGTAGATCGGTCTGAACTTGAAGATGCGATCGCGCCAAGAGCTTTTCATCTTCCATTAATTCTACATTGCGCCGCTATTTTTGTTGAACAGAACCGCGATCGTCCGCCAGATGAGCTTGATATCGTACATCAAACTCCAGTTTTCTTGATACTTCAGGTCGAGCCGGATGATATCTTCAAAATCCTTGACCTGCGATCGCCCGCCGACTTGCCACTCTCCTGTCATTCCCGGTTTGACATCGAGACGCTGCCACTGCGGAACTTCGTAGCGTTCCACCTCGTCGGGGGTGGGGGGGCGGGTTCCCACCAGGCTCATTTCTCCTTTTAAAACGTTCCAAAATTGGGGCAGTTCGTCCAAACTGGTTCGTCGCAGAAACCGGCCGACTTTGGTAATGCGGGGGTCATTGTCATTTTTAAAAATCTGACCCTTGGCTTGGTTGGGAATGGTACTTTTGAGGGCTTCGGCATTGACGACCATCGAGCGAAACTTCCACATTCGGAACCGTTTTCCCATCCAGCCGCAGCGGATTTGACCGAAAAAGATCGGGCCGGGACTATCGAGGCGGATGGCGATCATAATGGGAATGGATAATACCCCCGTGATTGCCAAACCGACGATCGCGCCGACAATATCGAGGAACCGTTTGATCCAAGATCGGATTGACGGGTGCGTCACCGGCAGCAGTTCGCTATTGTTCGTACCCCCGACGGGTTGCGGGGTGACGGGGGCATCATGCTCGAAGGTCAACACTTGGTCGAGGGACGTGAGGGAGAAAACAGCCATGACCTGGGGGCCGACATTTTTCAGACGCAGTTCGACTTGTTTTTCCTTCGCGGCTTTGAGGTTGCTCACCAGCGCCCCCACCCCGCTACTGTCGATAAATGTTGTTTCGCTGAAGTCGAGGACGACGGTTTTGGGAATCTCATCACCCAAAACCAGGTCGTGACAAGTGGACTTGAAGGCGACGGCTTCGAGGACGCTCAGGCGATGGGGAATCGTGACCCGAGCGGTGTCGTCCTGAATGTGGACGGGAAAATTGACCTCTGGGGTTTGGCTGACCATCTTAATACAATGTTGCTGGGTGGTTTGATCGAATTTCTGCTCTATCCTAGTCTAGGGCGAAAAAAATTGAAAAGGGGAGTAAGCACTAGAAGTTGACTGGCAGCTAACCGTTTTCAGGGGGTCACTTGCTTCCTGGGAGACCGATGGCGACGGCAAGTTTCATGCTGTTTCGACAATAAACCCGATAGTCCGGGCGGGTCTCAACCCATTCGGCTCCGTGAAATTTGCACCCGAACGGATGGCTCCAATACTCCATCCGATTTTATCCGATTTGTTCGCCCGGTGCTACACGGGTTCCATTCACAAAATCCCATCCCGACTGGGCCCGTTTCCCCGGCAACTTGACTTGCGAAAGTAACAAATATCCGTCCCCGGTTTGGACGACCGGCCCGAAACGCTTGGCGATCGCGACAATTTCCCCGACTTGCCCCGATTTCGGGGCCAGAGACAATAACGGGGCGAATTCCGGCGGCAGTTGGGATTCGGACTCGGAACCGAGGGGGACTGTGGCGCCGACTTTCATCGGTTCGCCCCGAAATGTGGTGACGCAGTTGGGGTAAAACCCGCGAATTTGGTTGTGGAGGGCGATCGCGGGTTTAGACCAGTCCAGTTGATAGTCATCCCCCCCGAGCAAGGGAGCGTAGGTGGCTTCCCCATCGTCCTGGGGGGTCGGCTCCACCGTTGAGTCCGCCAACCTCGGCAGGGTCTCCTGCAGCAGGTCCCCCGCCCTACACGCCAGCCGTCCGGCCAAATCCGAGGCATTTTCCAACAGCCCGATCGGGGTATAGTTTTTCAACAACATCGGCCCGGTGTCCATCCCCGCGTCCATCAACATGGTGGTGATGCCGGTTTCGGTTTCCCCGTGGTACAGACACCACTGAATCGGCGCGGCCCCCCGATACCGGGGCAGGAGGGAGCCGTGGGCGTTCACGCACCCCAACCGGGGCATTTCCAAAATTTCCGGCGACAGGATCTGTCCGTAGGCCACCACCACGAACGCATCCGCCCCCGCCGATCGCAATTGGTCCAGGGTGTCGGCATCTTTTTTGACGCGGCGGGGTTGCCAGACGGGCAAACCGGCATTGATCGCGATCGCCTTCACTGGAGAAGGGCTCGTCTTGCCGCCCCGTCCCCGCCGTTTGTCCGGTTGGGTGACGACGGCGACCACCTCCATTTCGGGGTGTGCCAACAATTTTTCCAAGCTGGGAACGGCAAATTGGGGCGTTCCAAAAAAAACGAGTTTCATGGTTTTTTGAGGGAGTTGGGAGTCGGTATTAGGGAGTCGGAATTGGAGAAGTTTCTGTTTGCCTATTGCCTGTCACCTGTCACCTGTCACCTGTCACCTGTTGCCCCTTCAAAGACTGATGGCGACTTCCACGCGGCGGTTAAGCTGTCGGTTGTTGTCCGACGTATTTTCCGCCGTCGGGCGGGTCGTCCCGTAACCGACCGCCACCCAATGATAGCGGTCGGACTCCACCGCATCGGAGAGGTAATTCACCACCGCCTCCGCCTGCTGCAACGACAGGTCGAGATTTTGCTGGCGGTTGCCGGTGTCATCCGTGTAGCCGCCCACCCGGATGGTGGCCCCCTCGTAACTTTGGATGTCCGGGATCAAATTATCCAGGATCACGTTCGCCCCCGGGCGGAGGACGCCGCTGCCCGGGCTGAAGAGAATGTCGCTGGGCAACGTCACCACCAGACCGTCAGGCGATCGCGTCGCGGACGGTTCCGGAGTCTCAGCCGGAGTGGCGGCGGCATCCGGGGGGGGCGGGGCGGGCGTCGCCAACTGCTGCTCGATAATTTGCAGCCGCCGTTCCAGGGGTTCCCCCGGACGGCTGTTGCCAATTTGAATTTCCAAAGCCGCCGTCCGGCCGATCAGGGTGTTGAGTTCCTCCTGAAGCTGCTGCAGTTGTAGGCGGAGGGTCCGTTGCCGTTCCGGGGTGAGGGACTGCGGCTCGGGCGCGGACACCTCCGGCGTCGGCGGGGGTGCGGGGACGACGGGCGGCGGGGCCGTCCCCGAGTCCCCCCGCCACTGTCGCAGCAACCGTTCCGTCAGGGGGGGTTCGGAACTGGGGTTAGAATCGTAGATCTCGGCGATCGCCATCCCCGCGAACCAGGCCGCGCCGCTCCCCACCCCCAACAGCAGCAGGCGAAAAATGACGGTGAGCATTCCCACCAGAACCCCCAATTTCGCTTTTTTGGGGGCTGGCCGGGTCGATTTGGAAGCTTTGGTCATGGATGTTTCCTCACTCGCCTGGGGCTTCGGTGGGCAATGGATTCACCTGAATTTCACCCGCCGGGGTCAGAATCACTTCAAAGGTTTGAGCCGGGGATGGGTCGTCCGACATCCCATCCGGGGCGGGTCGCAACTCGGAGAGGGACGTTTGAGCGATCGCGGTTTCGGAAATGGGGGTTTGGGGTTCGACCGCGATCGCCGTCCCCTCTCCATCCACGTCCACGCGGTAGGTCAGCTCTTCCTCAAATTGAGAATACACCTCCGGCGTCCAAATGTCTTCGAGTCGGGCCTGCAACTGTTCCCGCCAGCTTGCCACCTGCAGGGGAGAAGCCGCGTCGGTTTCCAGGTCAACCACCGCCTCCGGCGACTCCGACCAGGGGTTCACCTCGACGAGGCCCCCTTCGTTGGGGTCGAAAACCACCTCGAAATCCGCCCGGGGTTCCCCGGCGGATTCCGTTCCCACGCCCCGATACTGTAATTCGGGCAGGGGAATTTGGGCTTCTTCCTCCGGGGTAATGTCGTTGATCCCCTCGACGGCCAAAATTTTCCCGTCGCCCCCGACGCCAACCCGATAAATGAGAGAGCGATCGAACGTCACCGGACCCCGCCAAGCCTGGTTGATATCCTCGAACAACTGCTGCCGCAACTCGGCGATCGCTTCGGGATCTTCGATGGCGGGAGCCGGGGTCAGATCCGATTCCAAACCCGCGGCCGGTTCCGGGGGCGGTTCAGCCGTGGGGGGCGCGGCGGTCCCCGATGTCGGTTCCGCCCCCGTCTGCGTTTCCGCCGATTCTCCGGGATTGGGTTCCAGGGGCCGCCGGAGTTCGGGGACTGGCAGGGCGAACAGTGCCAAAGCCGCGATCGCCAGTCCGGACACCCCCACCGCCACCGGGGCGATCCGCTCGGCCACCGGTTTCTCCGGTTTGACGTGGCGCCGGGGAACCGGTTTCAAGTTGAGAGACAGCTCCGGGAGGGTGCGGGAATCGGCAAAAAACTGGTCCACCGCCTCCACCAGGTCGAAAAGCTGGACCGTCGTCAGGTCGAGTTGAATCGGATTGGAAGGCTCCGCCCCTCCCCCCTTGTCTCCCGTCCCGGACGGGCGGACGGTGAGGCGGTGCCGGTCCGGTTCCACCCGGCGCAGGTCCACCGGGGAAGCCCCGGCATCGTCCGGTTCGGGGGCGGACACCCCGCTGAGAAATTCCTGGGCGTACTGGCTCACCCGCCGGACCAAACACTCGAAAAATTCCCGCCCCCCCACGATGGGATCGGGGTAGCCGACGAAGTGACATTCGGCATTCATCAACATCGACAGGGGGGGCCGGCGATCGCCTGGATTGTCCGTTTCCGCGCTTAACCCCTGCAAAATCAGCTTGCAGTTGGGCAAGCTGTACTGACGTGTGATCGTCATCCTATCTCTCCATCAAACAGACTGATCCAAAATCGTTGCATCCCGGCCGTGCCCGTACAGAATAACAATTTTCCCAACAAACTTATCGCCAAATCGTCGAGTTTTTCCGGGGAACTGTAGGCGATCACCCCGGCCCGGCGGGGGTTCATGCGGCTGCGGAAGTGGACGCGGAACCGTTCCAGGTAGCCGTCGAGTTGCAGATGCCCTTCGATGGGAATTTGCTTGCGTTTCATTTGCTCGTAGTCGATGAGCAACTGGCGGATGCGGACCGTCAGCTCCCGGCTCATGATGGAGATGAGGACGACGAGGGCTTTGGCTTCTCGGAGGGTGAGGGGTTCCCGCTGGCTGTAGCGTCGCAGGGGATTGCTGCTCCGGAGCCGCCACAACGTGACGCGGTTTTTGATGATTCCCTGCAATTCCAACTCGGACACCTTCATCAGCATCCGCTCCGAACTCCCCAGGGCGAGGGCTTCGATCGCCAGCAACATCAGGTCGATCTGCACTTTGGCGCGGCGGGGACACCCCTTTTTCTCGGAGATGGGCACATCCGGCAAACTGTCCAAAATGACGGGATTGGGTGGGCTTTGGGACGGGTCTACTTGCATTACACTCACGACAACATCGATTCCAACACACTACATTTCAACATCCGATCGCCGCGACGGCGCCACGTTTTCGATCTCACATTTCCAATTGTAGGTTCCCCGTCGAGGGCGATTTTCGATTCTACGACCGTCCGTCCTTTCGATCCGAACCGCATCCCGGAGTCCCGGCGGCGATCGCGAAAGTCCGCAATCGGTGCAATCTATTAGTGTACGATTTTTGAGGCACTCGCTTCGCGGGTTGGGGTTGCCTGACCCCCCTTCCCGAGGGCAGATATTCTGACGTTGACACCGAACCCAAACGAGCATGGATCTCAAGTCTTTCATCCGCGATATCCCCGATTTTCCCAAACCCGGCATCGTCTTCCGGGATATTACCACCCTGCTGCGCGATCGCGAGGGGTTGCGCTCCACCGTTGACCTGTTGCGGGACAAATGCGCCTCCCTGTCCCCCGATTATATTGTCGGCATGGAGTCCCGGGGCTTTTTATTCGGCGTCCCCCTGGCTTACCAGTTGGGTGCGGGATTTATCCCCGTGCGGAAACCGGGCAAGTTGCCGGCCAAAATTCGGGCGGTGGAGTATGAATTGGAGTACGGCACCGATCGCCTGGAAATGCACGAGGACGCCATGCCGCCGGGGAGTCGGGTGCTGATCGTCGATGACCTGATCGCCACCGGGGGTACCGCCGTCGCCACCGCCCAACTGGTCCGGGATGTCGGCTGCGATCTGATCGGCTTTGCTTTTATCATCGAGTTAAACGGATTGGGGGGACGTCAGAAATTGCCCGATGTCCCGATCGTCACCCTGATCGATTACGACTGAACCTCCATCCGCATTGAAAGCGACTATGATCTTCGACAAAGATACCCTGGCCTACATCGGCAAACGACTGTTACAGGCGATCGTGACGCTGTTTTTGGCTTCCATCCTCTGTTTCGCGATCGTCCAACTCGCCCCCGGCAATTACCTGGACAAATACGCCGGAAATACCCAAATTTCCCCGGAGACGATCGCCCAATTCCGAGAGCAATTCGGCCTGGACAAGTCGCCCGTCCGGCAGTATTGGAACTGGCTCACCCAAATTGTCACCCGGGGCAACTTCGGCTACAGTTTTGAAAATCAGCGATCGGTGAGTGCATTGCTGATCGAGCGGGTCCCGGCCACCCTGCTGCTGGCGATTTCTTCCCTGATTCTAACTTGGGCGATCGCCCTCCCCCTCGGCATCGCCGCCGCCGTCAACCAAAATCGCCCCCTCGACCGCGGCCTGCAAGTCGTCAGCTACACCGGCCAGGGGTTCCCCAGCTTCATCACCGCCCTGCTGCTCCTCTTCCTCGCCCAAAAAACCTCCCCCCTCTTCCCCGTCGGCGGCATGACCAGCATCGACTATCCCGACCTGTCCCCCCTCGGCAAAGTCGCGGACATCGCATGGCACATGATCCTCCCCACCCTCGCCCTCAGCATCACCAGTTTCGCGGGCCTGCAACGGCTGATGCGGGGCCAACTCCTTGACGTCCTCCGCCAGGACTACATCCAAACCGCCCGGGCTAAAGGCCTCCCCGAAAACCGCGTCATCTACGTCCACGCCCTCCGCAACGCCATCAACCCCCTGATCACCCTGCTGGGGTTTGAATTCGCCAGCCTGTTGGGGGGTGCGTTCATCGCCGAAACCTTTTTCAACTGGCCGGGACTGGGAAAGTTGACCCTGGAAGCCGTCCGCCAGCAGGATTTGTATCTGGTGATGGCGAGTTTGATGATGGGGGCGGTGATGTTGATTCTGGGCAACCTATTGGCGGATTTGCTCTTGAAAACGGTGGACCCCCGCATCAAACTCGAAAATTTAAATTGATGACGAGGTGCGACGATCGAGATTTTAAGGAAATAAAAATAGGCGAATCCCACCGCCCCTTTAAATCCATTTTTCACTTTTCACTTTTCACTTTTCACTTCCCCCACACCCGAAAATGTTTTCCCAAGTTTATTATCTGCTGCGTTCCAAACAAGACGGCCAATATGTCGCCGCCCATCCCGACCCCGACAAGCCTCAAGGCTATCTGCTCCTGTTTTCCGAACATTTCGACGCCCTCAGCTATCTGAACAAACACGGCGAAGAAGTCCGCGACCAATTCACGGTCGAATCGATCGCCGGCTCCCAACTCAAAGGCATCCTGCAACGGTGGGGATTCGGGGGAGTCGGAATGGTCAAAGATCCGATGATTCCGAGAGTCGAGTTTTTGGCGGTTCAGTGACGGTGAAAAGGGGATTGAGGGGGATATCCACCTCGCGATCGCCGTCGGAATATCCCCCCGATCCCCATCCCCCCCAGCCCCCATCCCCCCCAGCCCCCCTTTGAAAGGGGGGAGAAGGGGGGAGAAGGGGGGAGAAGGGGGGAGAAGGGGGGAGGAAGGGGGGAGAATCGTTCTCAAAGTCTCCCTTTCAAAGGGGGATTTAGGGGGATTATTCGATCGCAAACCGCCATACCTCTATCTAGAAAATGCAAGACTCAGATATTCTCAACTTATTTTTTGAATGGGGACAGCTCCGACGCATCCATCACGAAGGCTGGAAAGTCATCGGTGTCACCCACCCCGAAAGCGTGGCGGAACACAACCTCAGAGCCGCGCAAATCGGCTTCTTATTGGCGAAATTAGAAAACTATCCGAATCCCTACGAAGTCTGTACGATGGTCGTTTTTCACGATATTGGAGAGGCGAGGATCGGGGACATTCACAAACTCGCCGCCCGCTATATCAAAGCGGATGAAGAGGGGGCGACTCGGGAACAGTTGGCACCTTTAAAAGAAATTGGAGATCACATTTTTCGGCTTTGGTCGCAGGTGGAATATCCCAATAATCGAGCGGGTGCGATCGCCAAAGATGCGGATTTGCTCGAACAGGCGGTCATGGCGAAAGAATACATCGATCGCGGGTACGAAGCCGCCCGACATTGGATCGACAATATTGCCGAATCCCTGCAAACGGAGACGGCAAAGCGACTGTTGGAAACCTTGAAACGGACGAAATCTTACCAGTGGTGTCTGAGCAAAAAAGGGGATTAGATGATTGCTGAAAGCTGACTTGCGATCGCGATAGAAAGAAAAAAGGCACGGCAAAGCCATGCCCTTCATTGAGTCATATTGAAAGACCTAAACTCAATCTAACTCGGCGCAAACAGATGTCACTTTAATTCCCAAAATTCACGGATTTCCATGTTGGTGGTGAAATTGAGAAGTTGGTGCATCTCGCCATTTTCAACGTAGCAGCGAATGATAAAGCAGCGGGGCTGTAATTGCAAGTTCACGCCTGAAGGTTGGAACCCTTCCGCCCCAGTTGAAATCAAACTATCAGAAACCGGGCTTCTCGAAGGAAACCGGGTTTTTGAATGTCTATCAAGCGGGACTCACCTGGAACTGGCTGACGATTTCGGGTTCGGCGGAAACAATCGAAAGCGGGTCGGCCAGCAAATCCGCCTCGGTGTAGGGTTCGAGGCCGTAGGTCGTCACCGTCAATTCCCCCGTCAGCGGCGCGATTTCAAACTCCGTCCAACCGTAGGTGTGGACTGCCAGATATTCCCCCTGTAATAACTCCGCATCGATGGGGGAGTTTTCCAACCCGATGGGGTCGTAGCCGAACAGGGTTTCGGTGCGGTAGTCCAGCACCTCGCGGACGTATTGATCTTTGGCGACGCGATCCGTTAAACTCAAGTATTCTGCCTGGGATTTCCCCTGTTCTTCCAGCAAACTTTGCGGCGTAAATCCGATGGTTGCCGGCCCAAACGGCGCCGCAAATGTTTCATTAAAGGGTTCAGGAAGAAACGGAACCGTCAGTTGAATTCCCACCGGCCCAACCATAACATCAAAAACGCCCGTCGGTGTTGTCGGTTCTCCCGGTTCTTCCTGGTTGGTGACATTATTGACGACATTGCCATGAAAGTCCCCCGTCACGAACACCACATTTTCGATATCGTTCGTTTCGATAAAATTGAGCAAATCGGCGCGTTCGGCCGCGAACCCCTCCCAGCGTTCGCCGATGGTGGGGATGCCGAAATTCTGCATCGGCACGGTGGACATGATGAACTTCCACGTCACACCGTCATTTTGGGCCGCCAAAAGGTCGTCTTTCAACTGCTGCAATTGGGCCTCGCCCAACATCGTCCGCCCCGGTTCAAAGGCATCAATCAACAGTTGTTGGATCTCCTCGGTGTCCGCATTCTCCGCCACAAACGGTAGGGGCGCGTCCCGGAACGATCGCACGTCCAAAACGTACACCGCCGCGTCATCTCCGAAGGTATTGTAGCGGTACAGTTGCCGTTCCCCGGCGGTGCGGGGATCGCCGGTTTCGCCGTAGAATTCATCCCGCAGGGGGAAATAGTCCTGAAACGCCTGCAAGGCGGCATCGAAGACGGGGGTATCGTTGACGAACCCCGTTTCCGCGTCGCCGAAAATATCGTTTTTTTGGGGAGAGTCCGCCGGAGTCGCCCCGCCGGCGAAATCGTTGTTGACTTCTCCCCGGTCTAAAGACGCGGGGATTCTTAAGCAGTCCAAAACTGAACTCTTAAAGGCATAGTCAATGTG
>NZ_JAJENU010000684.1:0-380 GCF_035615495.1 Lyngbya sp. CCY1209
CGGCTAAAATAGATCGTCAGGTTGGCACCGATAAAGAAATCTTCGCGATCGCGCCACAGCCACTCCAAACAGGTGACAAGCAGCAACAATTGCATATAATGCAGGGAACTTTCCATTTCAGGTTCGTCGCTGTCGAGTTGGGTGGCATCGGGCATCAATGCCTCAAGTTGTTGGCTGGTCAGCACCATAACGCCTCACCTCTGTTAAGCAGAGTATTGGGAAATAATTGTATTATATTACCAAATGAAGCCAGCCGAGTCTCGGGATGCGAATCGGATGAGATCAGTCCAATTGCTCGAATTTGCGATCGCGCAGCAGGCGGGATTGCTGATGCGCCCAGCTATAGAAATCCTGTTCGTAAAGGGTGTTGCTCATGGGGT
>NZ_JAJENU010000685.1:0-209 GCF_035615495.1 Lyngbya sp. CCY1209
AGCGCCAACGTTTGGGATCGGTTCTGCAACTGGGTCACTTCCACCAACAACCGCCTCTATGTGGGCTGGTTCGGTGTCCTGATGATCCCGACGTTGCTGACCGCCACCATCTGCTACATCATCGCTTTTGTCGCCGCTCCCCCCGTGGACATCGACGGCATCCGCGAGCCCGTCGCCGGCTCCCTGTTGTACGGCAACAACATCATCTC
>NZ_JAJENU010000686.1:0-307 GCF_035615495.1 Lyngbya sp. CCY1209
TTTGACTTCGGACTGAAAATGTTTCTCACGACCTCTGAAGGCTTCAGTATTGACGCCCCGCTGTTTTTTAAGCAATCTCTCCGTGAGATTCAGAAGGCGAACCGAGAACTGTCCCGCAAACAGAAAGGCTCGAACAACCGAGAACGCGCTCGAAAGAACCTAGTTCGTCGCCACGAAGACATTGTTCATCGGCGAGAGGACTGGTTCTGGAAACTAGCTCACTGGCTGACCGATCGGTTTGACGTTCTCTATTTCGAGACGTTGAACCTAAAAGCCATGCAGCGACTCTGGGGACGCAAAGTCTCTG
>NZ_JAJENU010000687.1:0-405 GCF_035615495.1 Lyngbya sp. CCY1209
GGGAAGTTTTGAGGTGTTTAGTAATGGAACATCGGCGACCGTAACGGTTGAGATTCTCAGTGCGATCGACGGGTTGGGGGGTAACGATACGCTCACGGGTTCCGATCGCGATGATTCCCTATTTGGAAATGTTGGAGATGATTGTTTGATTGGTGCCGCCGGAGACGATACCCTGCAAGGGGGAGAAGGAAATGATTCTCAATTCGGTGGATTGGGTGCCGATCTGATGTATGGTGGTGCCGATAACGATTTCCTATCTGGCGATAAAGGAGATGATACCCTATTTGGAGATAAGGGAGATGATACCTTTGCCTACCTGTCTCGGGATCAGGTGGGGGAAGGGCAACAAGATGCGATCGCCGATTTTGAACCGGGAAGCGATGTTATAGTTTTCAACCGCAGTAC
>NZ_JAJENU010000688.1:0-33506 GCF_035615495.1 Lyngbya sp. CCY1209
TTCAACTCGCCTGACTCTGTGAAAATGGAAAAAACCCGTGGTGGCAACCGTCCCCGGTTGCCCGCCAACGATTCACTGTTCACTTTTCAACTCGCCTGACTCTGAGAAAACCCGATCGCATCCGGCAAAGCTTTCAAGTCGAAAAAGGTTTCAAAAATTCGCTTTCCGACCAAATTGATGCGGTTTTGCAAATTGTCGAGAAACTCGTGCAATCCCCGCTTCATGATATCGTCAACCATCAGATAATCCAAATCCGATCGCAGCCGCCCCAACTCCAGATCGACGGGATTTTGCCAGGTTCCCGGCGTGCTCCCCGTGATGTGTTGGAGCGATCGCTCCGCCTGCAAAAAACAATATTGCATTGCCCGGGGAAACTCCCGGTCCAAAATCAAAAATTCGATCACGCCGAAGGGGGTAATTCGGTGCTGGCTGCGCTTGCGATACATCTCGTAGGCGCTCGCCGACTTCAACAGAGCGATCCACTGCACCTCATCCAAGGTCGTCCCCACATCCTGCACCGAGGGCAGCAAAATAAAATATTTCACATCCAGAATTCGAGAGGTTTTATCCGCCCTCTCCAACAGCCGCCCCATGCGTCCGAAATGCCACCCCTCATTGTGAGTCATGGTCGCATCCATGATCCCGGCGAACAAGTGACCTTGCAGCTTCACCTGATTGAAAAATTCGGGCAGGTAATAGGGCTGTTCTCCCATCGCCGCCTCCCGCACCATCATGTAAAACTCGTTCACCTGTTCCCACATTTCCGAGGAGATAATTTCCCGCACCGATCGCGCATTTTCCCGCGCCAACCGCAGACAAGATAAAATCGAGTTGGAATAGTCGTTGTCGAAGGTGAGGAACCGGATTACATTCTCGGCCGTCGCCTCCCCGTACTTTTGTTCAAACAGTTCCAAATCTCCCGTGGTCAGCACCAAAGGCCGCCACTGTTGCTGCATTCCCGACGGGGCATCCAACAGCAAATTTTGGTTGACATCGACAAATCGGGCGATATTTTCGGCTCGTTCCACATAGCGGTTGAGCCAATAGATCGAATCGGCGACACGACTCAGCATAATTTTTACTCGAAATTAAACGTCAATTTTTACTGAAAAAAATGGGGAAATTGCCATTGTTAGATACAGTCAAACGAAGCCAAATTTACCCAGCGTTAATTGCACAAAACCCAGGTATCTTTACTCCCGCCCCCTTGGGAAGAATTCACCACCAAAGATCCCTTTTTCATGGCGACCCGGGTCAACCCGCCCGGGTGGACGTAAACCCCTTGGGAACCGTAGAGGATATAGGGCCGCAAATCGACGTGGCAGCCCTCAAACGTATCGCCGAGAAGGGTCGGAACCCGCGACAGGGATAAAGTGGGTTGGGCGATGTAGTTGCGGGGATTCGCCCGGATGCGTCCGGCAAATTCCTGGCGTTCTTCCGCCGTGGCCTGGGTGCCCACCAGCATCCCGTAGCCCCCCGCCTCGTTGGCGGCTTTGACCACCAATTTGTCCAAGTTGGCGACCACATACTCGAGTTGGTCGGGTTCCCAGCACAGGTAGGTGGGGACGTTGGGCAGCAGTTGGTCTTCGTCCAAATAGTAGCGGATCATTTGCGGGACGTAGGCGTAAATCACCTTGTCGTCCGCGACCCCCGTCCCGAGGGCGTTAGCGAGGGCGACCCGGCCGTTGCGGTAGACATCGGTGATGCCGGGAACCCCCAGGAGGGATTCCGGGTTGAACGTCAGGGGGTCGATGAAGGTATCGTCGATGCGGCGGTAGATGACATCGACCCGCCGCAGGCCCTTGGTGGTCCGCATTTGGACGTAACCATCGACGACGACCAAATCCCGGCCTTCCACCAGTTCCACCCCCATCTGTTGGGCGAGGAAGGAATGTTCAAAGTAGGCGGAATTGTAGATTCCCGGCGTCAGCACCACCACCGTCGGGTTGCCGATGTGGGGGGGGGCGAGGTTGAGGAGGGTGTCCAGGAGGTGGCCCGGGTACTCATCCACGGGTTGGATGCCCAAGGTGGCGAAGATTTGGGGGAAGGTGTTTTTCATCACCCGCCGGTTTTCGAGGACGTAGGAGACGCCGGAGGGGCAGCGCATATTATCTTCGAGGACGTACCACTGCCCATCGCGATCGCGCACCAGGTCGGTTCCGGTAATATGACACCAGATATCGTGGGGGGGCTTGAGCCCGATGCAGGGCTGGAGAAATCCTTTCGAGGAGGCGATCAAATCCATCGGAATCACGCCGTCCCGGACGATCTTCTGTTCCCCGTAAATGTCGGCGATGAACAGGTTGAGGGCGTGAATTCGCTGCTTGAGTCCCTTTTCCAAGTCCGCCCATTCCGAGGCGGAGACGATGCGGGGGATCATGTCGAAGGGCAGAATTCTCTCGGTCCCCTCGTTGTCGCTGTAGACGTTGAACGTCGCGCCCAATTTCATCATGGCGCTTTTCGCGGCCTGCTGTCGCACCCGAATCTCGTCCGGCGACAGGGCGTTGAGTCGGTCGATTAACAGCTTGCCTTCGGGCCGAGGTTGTCCCTTGGCGACGAATAATTCATCGTAGAAGTCACCTGGATCGTAGGAATCAAATAGCACTGGTTCTTGCCCCAACTGCTCTAACTGATCTGAATAATAAGGGGTTGTGTTGTCAGGGAAACTGTAACGGATGATACTGATTTTCAGTCCCCATTTGGGCGCTGTCGGTCTTCTCCGCACCCGCTTTGTACGTCCCGCCGAGTCGGAAGGCCCGGTCGGGCGTCAAGACCCGCCGCAACGCCGTCGATTTGCCATCTGACTAATTGTGTTACAGTCATCATTGAAATCGCGATCGCGATCGCCGATCGCGACACCGGCAAATCTCTGAGTCTTTATATTTTCAAATACATCGATCCGATTGAGGCTGAAAAAATCATTAAGAATTACTCTAGTCTGTTGTCTCGAACGTCAGTTGTCGATATGCAAATCTCCTCCAACGGAAACAATCGTCTCACCTACGACGGCATTTACCCCTGTCCGGTCTGCCGTTGCGGCCAGATTTCCAACCTGACTCTGACCGAAGCTTTCGGCTGCAACGTTTGCCGCCATATTCTCACGATCGAACCGGAACGGCAACGCATCACAATGATCGATCGCGACCCGCCTCTGATCTGGCGGTGGAACGGGACGACCTGGAAAGGCGAACAGATCGGAAATTTGGAGTTGACGTGGGTCTACTGGGTGGCGGCGTTGGTTTTGGTGGTCTTCCCGCCGACCCTGATCGGGGCGTCCGCCGTCATTTTTCCCCCGGCATCGGGCACCGATTGGACGTGGTTTCCCCTGGTGTGGACGGGGGTGGCGTTTTTCTCCCACCTGTTCCTGGTCTTCTGGCTGATCGCGGAAGCCTACCAGTTCCCGTTCTGGCTGTTTCTGAAAACTCGCTGGCGACAGATTAGGACAATTAACAATTAACAATTAATAATTGTTGATTATTCGCCTTTTTTCGTTTTTTTACAATGCGATTTCTTCTCCGTTTTGGGTGAAGTAGACCTGTTGGATTAGCCAGGTGGGGTTTTGGGTGAGGGTTTTTCTCAGACTGCCGAAGAGGGCGAGTTGTTCGCAGGTGGAGAGGGAGGTGAAAACGCGATCGGCGGTGGCGGGCACCCGAAAATCGATGGTGACGGTTTGACGATCGCGATCGCGGATGATGCGGTATCCGAGGGAAAAATCCGCCGACTCGAAATTGTCCATAACCTGTCCGACGGCCGCTTCCAGGGACTCCGAGGCGGGGACGACCGCCTGGGAGGGGACGAGATTTTGACAGGATGGGTCGATTTTGTAGAGGATGATGGGGACGGTTTCCGTGGGTGGCGTGGTGGCTTGTTTGAGGGGGGGCCGCGTGGGCGATCGCTCCGGTTTCAGGGCCGCGGCGGTGGGGGTGGGGGTCGGTTCGGGAAGGGTCGCTCCCCGGTCCTCCCCAGGGGGGATGTCGCAGGCGACCAAACCCAGGACAATCAAACTCGCCACCCAAGGCGTCCAAAAGTGTTGGATACTATTCATGGCTTAAATTTCGCGGGTCGTACAGTTGACTATTCGGCCCTTTGAGGGTTTACTCAGCAATCGACCACCCGGACTTCCGTTTTCCCCCCAACCATGACCACGACTACTTGGAATCGCCGACATATCTTATCCCTGGCCGATTTCACGCCGGACGAATACGATACCGTCCTCCAGACGGCCACCAGCTTTTGGGAGGTGCTCGGACGCCGGACGAAGAAGGTGCCCGCCTTGCAAGGTCAGGTGATCGCCAATTTGTTTTTTGAGCCCTCCACCCGGACCCGCAACAGCTTTGAATTGGCCGCGAAACGGCTTTCGGCGGATACCCTGAATTTCGCCCCCGGAACGTCTTCCCTGACGAAGGGGGAAACTATTTTAGATACGGCGAAAACCTATCTGGCGATGGGGACGGACATGATGGTGATCCGCCACCGGGAAGCGGGGGTCCCATTGGCGATCGCTGCGGAGATGGACCGCCTCGGGACTGCGGTGGCGATTTTGAATGCCGGGGACGGACAACACGAACACCCGTCCCAGGGGTTGTTGGATCTGTTCACCATCTGCCGGATTCTCGACCCGGAAAAGCCCCGGATCGACCTTTTGCGGGGGAAAAAAATCGCGATCGTCGGGGACATCCTCCACTCGCGGGTGGCCCGTTCCAATATCTGGAGTCTGACGGCGACGGACATGGAATTGCATCTGGCCGGACCCCCAACGCTGCTGCCGAAACCGTTTGAAACCCTGGGCCGCGATCGCCCCGGAAAGTTAGTTTTACACTGGAATTTGCAGGAGGCGTTGGCGGACGCGGATTTCGTGATGACCCTGCGGTTGCAAAAGGAACGGATGACGGCCCACCTGCTGCCGAGTCTGCGGGAGTACCATCAGCAGTACGGCATTACGAGCGATCGCCTCAAATCCTGCCGTCCGGGGGTGAAAGTCCTGCATCCGGGTCCGGTCAACCGGGGGGTGGAAATCAGTTCGGAGTTGATGGATAACCCGGATTTCAGCCTGATCTCCCAACAAGTGACCAGCGGGATCGCTGTGCGGATGGCGCTATTATACCTGATCGGCGTGGGGCGGGGGCGGTAATGTTGCCCCTCCCCGACCCGCGACAGGTGGGACGGGCCCGGGAGGCGATCGCCCAATTCGAGCGATCGCGGGTTCCGGGGGTGTGGCCGGGGTTGGATCGCGATCGGATTGTTGCCGGGATGCGATCGCGTCTGGACGATCCGTTTCGCCTCCGCCAGGGGGGACAGCCGTTTTGCGGTCCGGCGGCGATCGTTTTTGAACTGATCCGCCGGGACCCGGTTCGCTACGTTCAAATCTGCCGAAATCTATTTCAAATCGGCGGTTTTCACACCTGGGGCGATCGGTGGATTTCTGCCTCGCCTCGCCTGCGGGAAAGTCGGGGCAATTTCCAAATGCCGGAGGTGGATTGGATGATCCTTTCCACCTTGCGAGAATCGGAAAATATTTTCCTCCCCGTGGAACCCGCATCCCCCGACCTGGTGAGGAATTTGGCAGGAATAACGAAACCTTGGGAAATCGCCGGATGGACTCGGGAAATCTTGGGTTATTCCGATGTCAAGTCAAACAATGCTTATTTGTTCGGCGATATCAATGTGTTGGAAAATACCGCCGCGATTTTGAATGGGGGCGGCGTGGCGATCGCGTTGATTAATTCGGGCGGTTTGTTGGAAGATCAACCCCCTTTGGTTCCCCATCCGAATCATTGGATCGTCGTTTTGGGAGATATTTCGATTTCCGGTTCGGGCGATCGCAATTTGATCCAATTTGAGGTTTACAGTTGGGCGAAAAAAATGCGGGTCGCTGTCGATGGACGGACATTTTCCGCCCATTTCTGGGAGGTGATTACCGGAAAATAGAGCAGTTTTCGAGCCGATGAAACCTGAAAGATCCCCCATTATCCCCCTTGGAAAGGGGGACTTTGATTCCCGAACCGTGATGGACGGACGTTTGCCGCCTATTTCTGGGAGGTGATTGCCGGGGAATATCGTAGTTTTCGAGCCGATGAAACCCGAAAAATCCCCCTAAATCCCCCTTGGAAAGGGGGACTTTGATGCCGGAACCGTGATGGACGGACATTTTTCGCCCGTTTCTGAGCCGATGGAACCTGAAAGATCCCCCATTATCCCCCTTAAAAAGGGGGACTTTGATGCCAGAACCGTACCTTGCAAGGTTGAGAAATGCTATCACCCAATCAATCCTCATTGGGAGATTCTAAAATTTGTTGAACTTCCTCTAAAGGCAAACCCAAAAGTTGGGCGATCGCTTCCGGACTATTTCCCAAGTTAGCCAAACGTCGGACAAAATTTATCGTTGCTTCTTGCACACCTTCTTGCACACCTTCTTGGCGACCGTCGGCGAAGGCTTCTTGATAGAATCGGGTTTGTTTTAAATCGGTGAGTCCTAACATTTGGGCAATCTCCTCGCGACTCAGTTCGGGCAGTTTGTAAACAACAATGGTTTCTATGATGTCAATGATATCGCGTCGAATCGATACTGGGGGGAGGGTTTGTTCGGCCTGTTCGAGTAGCCGTCGGGCCGATGCGATCGCGGCAGATTCGGATTCGACCACTAACTTAATGATACCGACTCCCAGAGCGTTTTCATCCTCCAACTCGTCGAGATAAATGCGGGTGACGGCTTCGGAGTTCAGCAGCAAGTTGAAATGGAGGGACTGTTCCCGTTCGACGCCTCGGTTGGGGTAGATGACGACGACTCGCCAGGGGTGGGGGGGTTGGTACTGTCGCAGGTAGAGGAACAGTTCGGCGAAAATGCGATAGTAGAGGTTGTCGTCGGGTTGAAATTGGACTTCTGCTAGGTAAAAGGGCTGATCGCGATCTTCCGTTGTCGGCAGGAAGAGTCCGTCGAGGCGGAAGGCGAGTTGTTTGACTTCGACGGAGGTGAATTGGTAGCGATCGCTCTCTTCGGCGGGACGGTTCAGCAGTTCAAAGAAGCTGCGGGGGTACTGTTGGAAAATTCGGTAGAAGAGACTATCTGTTTTCACGGCGATCGCCCGACTCTACAATGATTTTAGAATAACTTTTTGGTCGGGTCAATCCCCGGCGATCGCCTGTCTATGGTTGAGAGATATAAAACCACTCCAGACACAGAGGACACGGAGGTAAAAAAACCATCTCGCTCGGATTTAAGGGGTTCTCTCAACACCCCATTTTCAAGAATTCCTCGTAAGCTGAGTTGATTCGCTGCATTTTGGCGATCGCATCCGGGGAAAAATTGCGATCGGGATGGTACAGCCGAGCTAATTTTCGATAGGCGACGCGAACCGTTTCCAAATTTGCGTCCGGGTTCACGTTCAGAATTTGCCACCAATTGCGAGAGGTGAAATTATCCGGATCGAATCGTTCCCAACGCCAAATTTTAACCGTCCCGTCCGGACCGCCACTGGCGAGGTATTTGCGATCGAGACTGAACGCCACCACGCACCCCGATAGAATCTGTTGAAGTTGTCCGGTTTTCGCGTTCCACAGGCGGACGGTTCCGCCCGAATCCGCACTGGCGATCGCCCCTCCGTCGGGACTGAACGCCACCGCAGAAATCCCGGTTTTATGTCCGGTCAGGGTGTGCAAGCAATCGCCCGTTTTGAGACTCCACAATTTTACCATACGATCGGCACTGCCGCTCACCAAAATTCGGTTATCGGGCGAAAATGAAATAGCCGTAACCGAGTCGTTATGTCCGGCAAATATTCGGGGTTTTGCATAATTATTGAGATGCCAAATTCGGATTGTCCGATCTGTACTCCCGCCGGCGATCGCTTCCCCGTCGGAACTCACCGCAACGGACAAAACTCGATCTTCGTGTCCGTTTATAATCCGCTTCCAATTCCCGGTTTTTGCATCCCAGACTCGGACGGTTTTATCGCCACTCCCGCTAATTAGAATAGAGGAATTCGGAACAAAGCACAATTGGGCGATCGCACCCATATTGCGTTCCGGAATATGCCAATCCGAGAGGGTTCGTAAGAATTGCCGATTCCGATAACTCCACAGACTGATTTTTCCGTCGCCATTCCCGCCGGCGATAATTTCCGAATCCGAACTCACCGATAAAGACAGAGTTTCCGAATCATCGAATAAAGTATAATCCCGCTTTCCGGTGATACAATTCCAAAAATTAATCGTGCGATCGCATCCCGCCGTCACCACAGTTTGACTCCCCTCGCCAAACGCGATCGCATTAATTTTCCCCCGATGTGCTTTTATAGTGTGAATCAGGTTCCAACCGGACGGGTTCGGTTCGCCCGTATTTGGATTAAATGCGTTTTTTTCTTCCGTATCAGATGGTGATTTTGTTTGCGATGAGTTCATCCCGATCGCGTCTTTCAACGCTTTCAACTCATCGTCAATTTCACGATCGATAAACTTTTGCTTTAATTTCCGTTCTCGGGCTTCAAGACTTAACTCGGCAACCTCCAACCATCCATCCGTATAATAGAATTGAAACGCCAAATCCTCTTCGATGCGATCCGAAACGCGATCGAAAGCCTGCATTGCCGTCTCTCCCGGAACGCTATCATCAATAATTTTAAAAACCCCGTAAATTCCCAACCCGAAAACGCCGCCCGCCATCGCCATCGAACCCATCCCAACCGCGATCGCACCCCCGCCAATTCCCAATCCCATCGTCCCCACAGCCGAAGAAATCGTCACCCCAGAAACCGCCCCCAAACCGATCGCCCCAAACGCCGCGCGATCGCCCTCCGCAATGCCCCGAAACGCCCCATAAGCCGCCATTCCAGTTATCGCCCCCGCCCCCAAAATCGGCGCCGCCCCAATCCCAATGCCGCCGAAACTTCCCACCAATCCCATACCGCCGACAGCACTCAAAATTCCCGCCCCCGCCGCCGTCCCACCGACAACAAACGTCGTCGCCGTAGTCATATTCTTTGATTGATTCTGAAAACTATTCATAATTTGAGTAATGTAAAGTTCTGGAAATTTGTATCCGGACTATCGGCGGACATAAAACAATCAGAAATGTACGAATTTGTGACCGACGAAGAGGTCGTTCAAAGTCCCCCTTACCAAGGGGAATTTAGGGGGATGTTCCCCACTTGAAACCGACGAAGAGGTCGTTCAAAGTCCCCCTTACCAAGGGAGATTTAGGGAGCTCTTCCCTCTCTGTGTCCTCTGTGTCTCTGTGGTTAATTCACCCTTCCAGCCTATCAACACCCCCCAAAATCCACCAGCGTAATTCCACGGATTTCCCACTAAAAATCCCGAAATCTTACAAATTGTTACAATTCGTGAAAATGCCCAAATATCGTGCTAAACCAAATCTTAGGTATAATAAGCACGCTTTCAATGACCTCAGTACAGCAACCGCCCAAGCATCAGAAAGCCAGAGCCCTGAAACCGGGGAGCCGCCGTCCCGCCAAAGCCCTGTGCAGCGAGTGCGGACTCTGCGACACCTACTACATCCATTATGTCAAGGAAGCCTGTGCCTTTCTTAACGAACAGATCGCCGAGCTCGAAGCCACAGCCCACGGGCGATCGCGGGATCTCGACAGCCCGGACGACTTGTATTTTGGCGTCCACCAGGATATGATGGCGGCGCGGAAGAAACAGCCCATTCCGGGTGCCCAGTGGACCGGCATCGTCAGCACCATCGCCTGCGAAATGCTCACCCAGGGCATCGTCGAAGGGGTCGTCTGCGTCCAAAATACCGAAGAGGACCGCTTCGGACCCAAACCCGTCATCGCCGGGACGCCGGAAGAAGTGCTCGCCGCCCGCGTCAACAAACCCACCCTCTCCCCCAATTTGTCCGTATTGGAAGAGGTAGAGCGATCGGGGATGAAACGCTTGCTCGTCATCGGCGTGGGATGCCAGATCCAGGCGTTGCGAGCCGTCGAAAAAGAAATGGGGTTGGAAAAACTCTACGTCCTCGGAACCCCCTGCGTCGATAACGTCACCCGCGAGGGACTCCAGAAGTTCCTGGAAACCACCAGCCGATCGCCCGAAACCGTCGTCCACTACGAATTCATGCAGGACTTCCGGGTGCACTTCAAACACGAAGACGGTTCCACGGAAACCGTGCCCTTTTTCGGCCTAAAAACCAACAAACTCAAGGATATTTTCGCCCCCTCCTGCCTGAGTTGTTTCGACTATGTAAATTCCCTAGCCGATCTCGTCGTCGGCTACATGGGGGCGCCGTTTGGGTGGCAGTGGATCGTCGTCCGCAACGATCGCGGACAGGAAATGCTCGATCTGGTCAAAGATCAACTCGACACCCAACCCGTCTCCGCCAAAGGCGATCGCCACCAAGCCGTCCAGCAGAGCATCCCCGCCTACGATAAAGGCGTCACCCTGCCGATGTGGGCCGCGAAAATGATGGGGGTGGTCATCGAACGGGTGGGGCCCAAGGGCTTGGAATACGCCCGCTTTTCCATCGACTCCCACTTCACGCGGAATTACCTGTACGTGAAGCGAAACTATCCCGAAAAGTTGGAAGCCCACGTCCCCGAATTTGCCAAACGGATCGTGGAGCAATATCAACTTCCCGAGTAAAAAAATAAAAAAAAGACCCTTGCTGGAGGCCTGACCGGGGCGGGGGAAGATTAGCAGTCAAAAACCTGCTAATTTAAGGTCTAAAATTCCCCGTCTCAGTTCTTTTTTTTTGAGTTGTGGTCGATTCCGAAAATCGGATTCCCAAGGCGTTCTGTCAGGCCAGTCTGTAACTTAGCACCGGGACGATTAAGATCAGCAAAACCGACCAGGGTGCGTAAACCAGGCTGAGAAACAGACAGAATAAGGCGGTCCCTCTGGCTGCAATTTTGACAATCTCTTCCGAAGTATTGATACTCAGGTGGACTGCCAAGCAAGCGATGGAAAAGGCCACTAAAGAAGGTACAATCATTGTACGAACCCCCTCGAACAAGGTGTTACGGTGTGGCGCGTTCCTTCGGGCTGTGTTCCCTACTTCCGTCTTCCTCAGCTCGCCAACGGCGATCGAATGAACATTCAATCAACTTGGCGGGTGGGGGAGATGAACGTTTTCTAGTATTTACCAATTATAGCATCAGATCCGATTTGTCAATAACTTTCTCTTAATTTTTTTGTCATCAAATGATTACCTATACGTAAATTTACGGAGTAATCGAAGACAACTATGTAACATTTTTGTCTTTGCTGTAATTGTAGATTTACGGAACTTTCGCACCGGCGATCGCGGTTCACTTCTGTCCCTCCGTATTTTGACGGATAGACCCCAGGAGCCGACAAATGTGGGAAAGTCCATCTTAGATTCTATAGCAGTCGTCCGGCTCGTTCGGACATCGAACCCCTCTAAAACTCAGACAGTGGGCGTTTTTTTTTCCCGATTGCCTTCCGGAGCTGTTACCTGTTACCTGTTACCTGTTGCCTGTTGCCTGCTATAACTGCAAGGATGCCCAAAGAAAGTGGCAGTGCGATCGCCTTGATCTTTTATAGCAGTAAGCCATCAGGTTTAAGCCGTCAGCCCTTCGACAAGCTCAGGACAGGCTTTTGTCAGATTCCCATGCATCAGGGTTTTGGGAGTTCGGCTCTGTCCGAAGCGACTCTCTGCTATACCCTAGAAAATTGCCCGCAAAAAATCACCCACCCCCGGTCATAACCTTTCGGGGATGGGCGATTCATGCTTCTACCTTCGGGTAGAATGGGGCAGTTTTAGCGCTTCACCAACTTTTTGCTCATCTTGCGGAGGCGGACCGACTCCGGCGTAATCTCCACCAACTCATCCGGGCCGATGTATTCGAGCGCCCGCTCCAAACTCATGTCCGCCGGGGCTTGCAGTTGCACCAACTCATCGCCGGTGGCGGAGCGGTGGTTCGTCAGTTGCTTGGTTTTGCAGACGTTCAACTCCAGATCCTGGGGGCGGTTGTGTTCCCCGACGATCATCCCCCTGTAAACCTTCGTTCCGGGGGTGATGAAGAACACGCCCCGATCTTCGGCGTTCTTGAGGGCGTAGAAGGTGCTGACCCCCTCCTCAAAGGAGATCAAGACGCCGTTGCGGCGGGCTTCAATATCACCACTCATGGGGCGGTATTCCAAAAAGCTGTGGTTCATGATCCCCTCGCCGCGGGTCATCCGCATGAACTCGCCCCGGAAGCCCACCAGACCCCGGGCCGGAACCACGAATTCCAACTGGGCGCGGCCGTTGGTGCCCATCCGCATATCCTGCATTTCCGCCCGCCGCTGGCCCAGGCGCTCCATGCAGCTTCCCACAGCCTCCTCGGGCACATCCAACACCAGATATTCAAAGGGTTCGCAGGGCTGGCCGCTGACTTCCCGGTAAATCACCTGGGGCTGGGACACCTGGAACTCGTAGCCCTCCCGGCGCATATTTTCGATCAAAATCCCCAGGTGCAGTTCGCCCCGGCCCGAAACCATGAACTTGTCCGGGGAGTCCGTCTCTTCCACCCGCAGGGCGACGTTGGTTTCGAGTTCGCGCATCAGGCGATCGCGCACCTGCCGGGAGGTGACGTAAGTACCCTCCTGGCCGGCAAACGGCGAATCGTTCACCGAGAACGTCATCTGCAACGTGGGTTCGTCCACCCGGATCAGCGGCAGGGCTTGGGGTTCGTTGGGACAGGTGATGGTTTCGCCGATGTTGGCATCGCCGAACCCGGCCACGGCCACCAGATTTCCGGCGGTGGATTCTTCGAGGTCCACGCGGCTGAGGCCTTCAAACCCCATTAATTTGGTGACTTTGCCGCGGACGACCTCGCCGTTTTCCTTCACCAGAGCCACCTGCTGTCCGGCGGCGATGGTGCCGTTGTGGATTTTGCCGATCACGATGCGGCCGAGGTATTCGGAGTAGTCCAGGGTCGTGACCTGGAGTTGCAGGGGCTTTTCGGGGTCGCCGACGGGCGGCGGGACGTGTTCGAGGATGTCGTCGAACAGGGGTTTCATGTCCGTCCCCTCCCCGTCGAGTTCCCGCTTGGCGTACCCGGCCAAACCGGAGGCGAACAGGTAGGGGAACTCGCACTGGTCGTCATCGGCGCCGAGTTCGAGGAACAGGTCCAGCACCTTATCGACGGCGCCGTAGGGTTCGGCCCGGGGGCGATCGATTTTGTTGATCACGACGATGGGGCGGAGTCCCTTTTCCAGGGCTTTTTTGAGTACGAAGCGGGTTTGGGGCATCGGGCCTTCGTTGGCATCGACGATCAGCAGGCAGCCATCGACCATGCCGAGGACCCGCTCCACTTCGCCGCCGAAGTCGGCGTGTCCGGGGGTATCGACGATATTAATTAAGGTGTCGCCGTAGCGGACGGCGGTATTTTTGGAGAGGATGGTGATCCCGCGCTCCCGCTCGATATCGTTGGAGTCCATCACGCAGTCCGGGACATCTTCCCCTTCGCGGAAAATCCCGGACTGTTTCAGGAGAGCGTCAACTAATGTTGTTTTGCCATGATCGACGTGGGCGATGATGGCGACGTTGCGAATGGGAAGAGACATACTTAATCGGTCTGAATGACAGAGATTGTTTGGAAATGGAAAAAATTCACATCTCTTAATAATTTTAACCGATCGGGCCGATCGCGTCGGGGAAATTTCTGGGAAAGGGGAGGGAGTGGGGAGTGGGGAGTAGGGAGTAGGAGCGGAGGGAGGGTCGGGGCGGAGGGAGGGTCGGGGCGGAGGGAGGGTCGGGAGCAGGGGGAGCGGAGGGAGGGTCGGGGCGGAGGGAGCGGAGGGAGAGAAACGGGTGGAACATCCGCACCGCTTGGGAATCAATTCCCAAGCTAATAGCTCAAATCATCTAAAGATGATTGGGGAGTTGGTACGGACCAGATATCAGCTTGCCCCCCACTCCCCACTCCCCACTCCCTATTGCCTATTGCCTATTGCCTATTGCCTACTCCCCACTCCCCACTCCCCACTCCCCACTCCCGACTCCCCACTCCCTACAACCCCAACATCACCCGCGGCTGGGTGGTGACGACGACGATGCGATCAGGGTGGAGGAGTTCCCGGGCCACCCGGTTGACTTCCGCCGGGGTGACGGCTTCGATTTTGTGGTGGAAGTCGTTGAGTTCTGACGGGGGGAAGCCGTAGACTTCGTTCCAGAGGATGACACCGGCGAGGATGTCCGGATCGCCGAGGGCGACGCGATCGCTCCCCACCAGGCTGCGTTTGGCGGTTTGGACTTCCTCGGCCGTCACCCCCCGTTCCCGCAGGTCTTTCAGGAGGGAGAGGGTGGTGTCGATCGCCTGTCGGGCATTTTCCGGGGCGGTCTGCATTTGGATGGTGAAGGACCCCCACCGCAACCCGGCGTCGAACCAGCTATAAACCCCGTAGGTGAGGCCGAGGCGATCGCGCAATTCCAGTCCCAACCGGCTCGATAGGGTGCTGCCCCCCAAAATTTGATTCAGGACCAGGGCCGCGTGGTAGCGGGGGTCGCGACGGTCGATGCTGGGGTATCCCATTGCCGTGACGGACTCCACCAGGCCGGGAATTTCCTTTTTGACCCAGACGAATTTCTCGGGCGGGGAGACGGGGGGGAGGGCACGGCCGGCGGGGGGCGAGCCGGCCCTCCAGTTTTCAAATAGCCGTCGGATCTGCGATCGCATCGTTTCCGGGTCGAAGTCCCCCACCACGGCCAAGGCGGTGGCGTCGGGGCGGTAGTGAGCGCGGTGAAACCGCTCCAGGTCGGCGCGGCGGATCGATTTGAGACTGCTTTCCGTGGGGTAGCGGTGCAGGGGATGCTCCTTGGGGTAGAGCCGCTGTTGGAGCGCCCGCTGGGCGACATAGGCGGGGTCGTGCTTGTCTTCGAGCAACTCGGAGACCTGTTGCCGGCCGGTCAGGTCCAGCCAATCTTTCGGGAAGGTGGGGTTTTGCAGCAGGTCCGCCAGGATTTCCAGGACGACCGGCCAATCTTGGGCCAGGGCCACGCCGGAAATGCTCACCCCTTCGGGGGGGGTCGAAAACTCCAAGGTCGCCCCCCGATTTTCCAGGCTGCGGGCCAGCGAGCGCCCATCGCGGCGGCGGGTTCCGCTCATCAAGTTCTCGGCGGTGAGGGTCGCCAGACCCTCCTTCCCGGGCGGGTCGAATTCTTCCCCGGCCCGGATCAGCCCCCGGATCGAGACTCCGGGGGTGTGGTCGTCGGGCAACAAAAGGACTCGCAGTCCGTTGGGGAGGGTGAAGGACTCGGGAGGTGTGGCGGCGTGGGCCGCGGGCGGTTCTACCGGGGGCAGATAACGGGCAATGGTATCCGGTTCGGTGGGGTGTCCGGTGCGGATATGTCCGGCGGTGTGGCTGTGGGCGGTGGTGAGTTCCACATTTTTGCCCGTCACCGTTTCTCCGGCGGGAACCTCGACGGGTTCAAATCGCCCCGCCGTCCGATATTCCGGCTTCAGGTAGGTGCGGGCGACCCGGCGCACGTCCTCGGCGGTGACGGCATCGATGCGATCGAGGTAGGTTTCGGTGTAGCGGTAATTTCCCGCTGTCGTCGAGTCCAGGCCCAGTTGCATCGCCTGACTGGTGATGTCGCGGTTCTCCAAAATGGAACTGGCGCGAATTTGGGTTGTGGCGCGATTGAGTTCTTCGGGGGAGACGAGATTCGCCTGTAGTTTGGCGATCAGATTTTCAAAGGCGCGGTCGATCGCGTCCAGGTCGCCCTCGGGGACGGGGGACGCCCACAGCTCCAGCCACCCCCCCGCGCTCAGGTGGGCTGAAAGGCTCCCCGCCGAGCTGCCGAGTCCGGCATCCACAATGTCCCGGTAGATGCGGGAACTGCGCCCCCCGTTGTCCAAAATGTAGTCCAACACGCTCAGGGCGGGGATGTCGGGGTGGTTGATGTCCGGGAGGGGGTAGACGATCTGGATGAAGGGGACGGTTCCGGGCCCCCGCAGCACGACCGTCTGTCCCCCGGGTCGCTCCGGGGGCGGAAAGGTGTTCTCGATCGCCCTGGAACTCAGGCGGGTGGGCGGTTCTGCGGGGTTGGAGATCACCCCGAAGGTTTCCCGAATTATTTTTAGGGTGGATTCGGAGTCGAAATCTCCCACGACAATCAAAACGGCGTTGTCGGGGCGGTAGTTGCGATCGTAGTAAGACCGCACCTGTTCGACGGTGAATGTCTCCACGTCCGCTTTCGTGCCGCCGATGGGCAGGCCGTAGGGGTGGCCCGGAAAGGCCGCTTCCATCACGGCCCGGTTGAGGCGATAGTGGGGGTTGTTTTCGTCCCCCTGCAATTCGGAGATGACCACGCCCTTTTCCTTTTCTAGCAGTTCCGGGTCGATGAGGGCATTTTTCATGCGATCGGCTTCCAGGATGAGGACGGCTTCCAAGGCGTTCCGTTCCACCGTGTTGTGGTACGCCGTCTGGTCGTAGCCGGTAAAGGCGTTGAACTCCCCCCCCAAGGCTTCCAACAAACTGCCGTATTGGATGGGGCGGGTGGCGGTGCCTTGGAACAGCATATGTTCGAGTTGGTGGGCGATGCCGTTGTGGCCGGGATGCTCGTCGCGGGAACCGATGTTGTACCAAACTTGGACGGTGACGACGGGGGCGGTGTGGACCGGTTTGGTCAAAACGGTGAGGCCATTTTCGAGGACGGTTTGGCGCACGCGATCGCCCGGGCGGGTTTGGGCGGCTTCCGAACTCGAGGCGGGGAGGAAGGGTTGGATAGCAATCACCTGAGTCAAAGGGTCAGCGACAATTACAACGAGACTACATAAAGGATATAGTAGATGATTTCGATTCAACTTGACAGACAACATGGAAGAGGTTTGGGGAAAGTAAAAAACAACGGACTTAAATGGGCAGTACAATGGGGCGGCAGAGACCATCCATTCGAGAAGTACCTGCCACTTCAATTGGTTCGCCAAAATTAGGACGGCACGACCGTCCGTTTGCGGTTCAACCCTGACAATTTATTAACCGCTAATTTTGTTACATTTTTGACAATTGAGACCCTGTTCTTTTCAAAATGGCAGGGTATCGAATGAATGCTGTCGCGACCCGAAGGTATATTGGCCCGTTTGAGATCCTGCCATCTCAATGTTTTAACTTTATCATAAACAACCAGAAACTCACTGAATTGATCGGCGGTTAGTTGCGAGGCAATTTTCCCTATTATTCTTAATAATAACCCAAAACCTCGATTTTCGGCAACCCGGTTGATGGGCGATCGCGGGTCGGACAGAACCAACGGGACTCCGCGCACGTCGCCGAGTTTGGGGGATTTTGTCGATACTCCCACGGACCGTTGACAAAGTTGAGACCATACCGCTAAGATTGCAGATTGCTCTTGTTGCGATATACGATCAAAAAATCTATCGCAATTTTTGACAGAAGTACCGGACTAAAATTGGCGATCGCCCTCAATTTTAGAAGGATGAGAACCGTCTTCAGAGGGAATTTTGAGCGGGGGAAAATTGGCTTTCGACCAAGTATTCAAGATATCTTCGATCAACAATTCCCGCAGCCAAACTTGCAGGATGACCACCAACGGCAGAGCCAAAAATAGCCCCAAGGCGCCGAAAAAAGCCGCGAACGTGATCTGGGATAAGAGCGTCACGGCTGGGAGGAGGGACACCTGCCGCTTCATCACCAGGGGGGTGAGAATGTTGCTTTCGATCTGTTGGATTGCGATATATAAAACGATGACGGAAACCGATTTCCAGGGGGAGTCCAGCAGCGCCAAAATCGCCGGGGGAATGACGCTGATCGTCGGCCCCAAATTGGGAATTAACGTCAGGACAGCCGCCAAAAGTGCGTTCACCAACGCCAGTCTGACACCCAAAATCCACAGTCCGACTCCGCTCATGATGCCGATGACGACCATATTAAATAAGATGCCAAGGACGCAGCCGACGACGTTCTCTTCGCACTGGTCGAGAATGTGATGAATGCGACGGCGGTAAAAGGAGGGAAACAGCAAAATAAACGCCCGCCGGTAGGCCTGGGGATTGCTCAACAGCATGATGGTGACGGCGATGACCAGCAGGATTTGCAGGAGGGTTTCCACCGAACTAGAAAAGAAGGTGAAGAAACTGCCGATCCAGCGATCGTAAGAAGAAGCCAACTGCTGGATGACATCTTCGACGCTGTTCATGTCACCCAACATTCGAGGGGGTAGCCAACTTTGCAGTTGAGAATACCACTGTTTCAGTTGTTCCAAACCTTGGGGGATGCGATCGGTCAACTCCTGCCACTGCTGCACGATGACCGGGACGGTCAGGGCCAAAAATCCCGAAATTAGAATTAATATCGACCCCACGGAAATGGCGACGGCGATCCCCCGGTTGACCCCGGATTTCTGCAATCTCCGGACGATCCGGTTGGTGGCGATCGCCAATATTACCGCCGTCAACGCCAGTAAAATAATCTGGCTGATTTGCCAAATAATATATAATGAAACGAGAAATGATATGATTCCGATCCACTTGCCGATAGTCACAGTTTCCCCCAGGATATCGAGAAAAAAAATGGGTTTCGCTTCAATCTAGTTCCGTGGGGGACCAACTGACATCTGGCCGGCGATAGAATTCTTTTCAAATTGGAGGGGAAATTGTCGATCTCCGACTCCGGATAGAGGATCGCGGAATGGGAACCTGGTACTTTTTTCAGAGGTGAGCCGATCCGGCGGGAGGCGCGATGGCGCGGAGCGCACCGGCAAAGCCGATCGGTGACGTTCAGTTGTTCTGAGGATCGATGTGAGTAAAAAACCCAACGAACCGCAACTCGGCACGACCGTAATTCTCTACATTTTTGGAATTGCGCTGGTGATCACTGCCATCATCATCACCCTGAAGGGATTGGGCATACTGGATGTCATTCCGAGATATATTATATGGGCGCTGATCTTGTTGTCGGTGGGGCTGGGAATCCTGTCGGCGATCGGCAATAAAACCGACTAGGAGCGGGTTTTTAGTCAAATCATTCGATCGATAGATGAAAATAATCCGTCGAAATTATAAACTGTAAAGTAACGTAGAAATTGAATTTGTGAGGAGAAACCCTTACTGATGAGTATGAATTTAATTTTAGGTGACGTGGCGACCAACGCTCCCCACTTTCCAGTTTCAGCCACCCTGGTATTGATTTTCGGATTTATTGCGGCCGCCTCCATCGGTTCGATCGCCTGGTACAACTCCAAGCGACCCATCGGTTGGAAGGACAAAGAGCGTCCCAATGTCGTCCCCGATATCGAAAAATAGAGGGAAGGGCGATGGTTGACCGATTCCGAATCCCAGATGGTTTTTCAACCGCAAGTATAGACACAATTGGAGAAAAAAGTTATGGCTAATCAAAACGAAAATCAAGCACAAGCAGCCGCCAATTACGATCGCGAATTGGTGACGGCGGAAACTGCGGCCCGCATGGAAAGAGAAGGGGAAAACTTCAAAAAGACCCCCGATCCCGAAGAGGGAACCATGAACACGACGGCGGGTTATCGCGTCAGCCGGGAAGGACTCCTCGATAATTTCGCGATCGAACCGGAAATGTACATCGAAGAGCCCGGTGATTTGCGGGAAGAACAACAGGCGAACCGAGTCGATCGCGCCGAAACCCTTCAAGAAGTGAATGAAACGGACGAAGACGGAAAGCTGACGATGGACAAAGATGAACGCGGCAAAGGAACCGGCATCATCTAGATTCAACTCCGACAACTGAATCAATCACCCCAGCAGGAAAAAGGCGGGTTGAGATGGGCGAGATTTTTCTCCCTTCTCTCTCCACCCTTTGACCTGATTTTTTTTGCGGAGAAGAAACCGGGTTTCTAGAAGGGTTTTCGTTTCCCCCCCAGCTCTCAGTAGAAACCCGGTTTCTAGAAGGATCTTGAGTTTCCCCACCCAGCTCTCAGTAGAAACCCGGTTTCTAGAATGGGGGCTAACGTCAAACTAAAACGTTGAGATTACTCGCCGCATTTAAGGTTTCTGCAAACTGTCCAAATTCGGCTTCCAAAGATTGTTCGACACCGGGATCGGGTGTAAAATTCCCATTGCCGTCAGTCGCAGTCGCATTCAGGAGCAACAGTTCATCGCCCGGAACCAAGTCAGTCAACAAACCTTCTTGGGATTCGATAGGAGATTCCCCGAGGAAAGCTTTGGAAATCTCATCGAACTCAGTGTCATTCCCCCCTTGATTGTTGGTGAGAGCATCGGATTCATGATCACCAGCAAGAGCTTGACTGCGAAAATTGGTAGATGTTGAGCTGATACCGGTGATATCATCAAATTGGTGATCCGCTTTGTACCAAGTCCCGGTGAAATAGGTTTTGCCATTACTTTGGATGTCAGTTTCTACATCCGCCAATGTGTAACCTTGGCTGGAGAGATCTTGCCACTTATTCGTAAAAGAATTCCAATTGTTGTAACGGTAGAGCGCGTGTTGGCCGTCCCCTTCTTGCCAAACCCCGGTGAAATAGGTTTTGCCATTACTTTGGATGTCGGTTTCCACATCCACCAATCGGTAACCTTTGCCGGAGAGATCTTGCCACTTGTCGGTAAAAGACCCCCAATTGTTGTAACGGTAGAGCGCGTATTTGCCGTCCCCTTCTTGCCAAACCCCGGTGAAATAGGTTTTGCCATTGCTCTGGACGTCGGTGTTGAAATCCACCAATCGGTAACCTTTGCCGGAGAGATCTTGCCACTTGTCGGTAAAAGACCCCCAATTGTCGTAACGATAGAGCGCGTGTTTGCCATCCCCTTCTCGCCAAACCCCGGTGAAATAGGTTTTGCCATTACTTTGGATGTCGGTTTCCACATCCACCAATCGGTAACCGTTGCCGGAGAGATCTTGCCACTTGTCGGTAAAAGATCCCCAATTGTTGTAACGGTAGAGCGCGTATTTGCCGTCCCCTTCTTGCCAAGTTCCGGTGAAATAGGTTTTGCCATTGCTCTGGATGTCGGTTTCCACATCCACCAATCGGTAACCGTTGCCGGAGAGGTCTTGCCACTTGTTGACAAAGGACCCCCAATTGTTGTAACGATAGAGTGCTTGTTTTTCAGTCGCCATTCTTCAATTCCTTAACGCAAGTACAGACGGGGAAATTTTTGGTTAAATTCATTTCCCCATAGTTTCCGATTAGTTTCCTCGGCGAGTGAGGAAGCTGATTTCCTTTAGGGATGGGGTGCGGCGAGTTATGCAGTTGGGTTTCAAATCGATCGCGATCGCTTCACCCATATTCCCGATTTTTCCGATTAATTCCGGCGTTTCACCACCTTGACGATATTCTGTGCGATGGGCCGGGACGATCGCCCCCACATTTCCTACATTTTCGGAAGTCGCGATATTCTCTGCGATGGGCAACCCGAAACGATCGCTCTACCTTTAGACTGAAGAAAGCCGGAATCATTGCTTTTAAAATCGGATCGGAGTCCTTCACCCGACCATCGCGGGTGCGATCGCACGCAGAGATTCAGAATATGGCAGAAAACGGCAACGGCAACAAAAACGGCGAGGAAAATCGGGACGCGATCGCGGCCAGTTCCCAGACGGTAGAGGAAGTCTTGAAAAATTGGGAGGTGGAACGGGAACGGGGACTCGACACCTCGACCGTCGAAGGGCGGCGCCAAAAATACGGCCCCAACCGCCTCGAAGAAGCCAAGACCCGCAGCGTTTGGCAAATTTTGATCGAACAGTTCAAAAGCCCCATCATCGGGCTGCTGGCCGTTGCAGCGGTGCTGTCGTTTGCGTTTCAGGAGTGGGTGGAAGGCGTCGCGGTGATTATCGCCATTTTGCTCAACGCCGTCATCGGCTTTGTCACCGAAATCAAGGCGGTGCGATCGATGGAGTCCCTGCAACAACTCAGCCAGACCAAAGCCACGGTGAGGCGGTCCGGACAAGTTCAAGAAATCCCCGCCGACGAGATCGTTCCGGGGGATATCGTCGTCCTCGACAGCGGCGACCTGATCCCGGCGGACGTGCGGTTGATCGAGGCCAACAAACTCCAGGTGGACGAGTCGCCCTTGACCGGGGAATCCGTCCCCGTCACGAAGACGACGGACCCCCTCGAAGGCGACCTGGCCCTGGCCGATCGCACCAACATGGGGTTCAAGGGAACCGCCCTCACCCGCGGCGGGGGCGAAGCGGTGGCGGTCGCCACGGGGATGAATACGGAACTCGGGCACATTTGTGCCCTGGCGACGGAGGCGGAGGAGGAAGTCACCCCCCTGGAAAAGCGGCTCGACAAGTTGGGGCAAAATTTGATCTGGGTGACGCTGGCGATCGTGGTCTTGGTGGCCGGGGCGGGGATTATCGGCGGGAAAGAGCTGTATCTGATGATCGAAACCGCGATCGCCCTGGCGGTGGCCGCCGTCCCGGAAGGGTTGCCCATCGTGGCGACGGTAGCCCTGGCGCGGGGGATGTGGCGGATGGCCAAGCGCAACGCCCTGATCGAGAAACTCTCGGCGGTGGAAACCCTGGGGGCGACCAACATCATCTGCACCGACAAGACCGGGACCCTGACCGAAAACCGGATGACCGTCACCCGGGTCGCCCTGGAGGACGACATGGTAAACGTGAAGGGGGAGGCCCTGGAACTAGAGGGAGAATTCGAGCGGGACGGGGAGGCGATCGCACCCCGGGAAGAAGACGGGTTGCGGCGGGTGTTGGAAGTGGGGGTGCTGTGCAACAACGCCTCCCTCCCCGACGAGGACTCCGGCGACGAGGACAACTTTATCGGCGACCCGATGGAAATCGCCCTGCTGGTGGCCGGGGCCAAGGCGGGAATCCACAGATCGCAGTTATTGGAAAAAAGCCCGGAAGCCCGGGAGGTGGCCTTCGACTCGGACACCAAAATGATGGCGACGTTCCACGAAATCGAAAACGGCTACCGGGTGGCGGTGAAAGGGGCGCCGGAGTCGGTGCTGGAGGTTTGCAGCGATCGCCTCACCCCGGACGGGCCGCAACCGATGGACAAAGAGCAGCGGGACGCCTGGAACGATCGCTGCCGCCAGTTGGCGGAGAAGGGGCTGAGAATTTTGGCGATCGCATCCAAAACCGCCGATTCCGAACAGGCCGAAGCCTACGAAGGCCTGACGTTGTTGGGGGTTTTGGGATTGCTGGACCCGCCCCGGGAAGATGCCAAATCCGCCGTCAAAAACTGCCACGACGCCGGCATCCGGGTGATCATGGTGACGGGGGACCAGCCCGTGACGGCCCGCAACATCGGTTTGGCGGTGGGGGTGACGACGGAACAGGAGGCCGAGGCCAAACTCGGGAAAGAACTGCGATCGCCCGAAGACCTGAGCGAACAGGAACGGGAACAGTTGCGGCAGGTTCCCATTTTCGCCCGGGTCAGCCCGGAACAGAAGTTGAATTTGATCGAGCTGCACCAGTCCGCCGGATCGGTGGTGGCGATGACAGGGGACGGGGTGAACGACGCCCCCGCCCTCAAAAAGGCCGATATCGGTGTGGCGATGGGCGAACGGGGCACCCAGGTCGCCAAGGAAGCCGCCGATATGGTATTGCAGGACGACGCCTTCCCCACCATCATCGTCGCGATCGAACAGGGGCGGGCGATTTTCGGCAATATCCGCAAATTCACGATCTTTTTGTTGTCGGGCAACATGGGCGAAATCATCGCCGTCGGCGCCGCCGCCCTGGTGAACGCCCCCCTCCCCCTGCTGCCCCTGCAAATTCTGTTTCTCAACGCCATCAACGACGTCTTCCCGGCTTTGGCCTTGGGCGTCGGCGAGGGCAACCCGGGACTGATGAAACATCCCCCCCGGGACAGCGGCGAACCCATCCTGGCCCGCCGCCACTGGATCGCGATCGGGCTCTACGGATTGCTCATCGCCGCCGTCGTCCTCGGCGTTTTCGCCCTCTGCCTCACCCGCCTGAAAATGGAGAGCGATCGCGCCGTCACCATTTCCTTCCTCACCCTCGCCTTCGGGCGCCTGTGGCACGTCTTCAACATGAGGGATGCCGACGGCGGCCTGTTCCGCAACGAAGTCACCCAAAACCCCTACATCTGGGGGTCGCTGGTACTCTGTACGGGACTGCTGCTCTCGGGCGTTTACGTCCCCCTGCTGGCCGACGTCCTCAAACTGGTCAACCCCACCTTAAATCAATGGGGACTGATCCTGGGCATGAGTTTCGTCCCCCTCGTCGTCGGACAAATCGCCAAGTTGATATTGGGAAGTCGGAAGTAAGAGGCGACCGGAGGCAGGGGAGGCGGAGGAGGCAAATTTATAGTCAGATCCGTACAAATTCCCCAATCATCTGAATATGATTTGAGCTATTAGCTTGGGAATTGATTCCCAAGCGGTCTGGATGTCTCACCCCCCGCTCCCCCTGCTCCCGACTCCCGACTCCCGACTCCCTATTCCCCACACCCCACACCCCAACCGGAGGCAAAACCGTGGCCGCATTAGTTTCCCTGCTAAGTGTCGTCACACTCTCACTATTGATCAACCGCGTCGCGACGGTCGCCCTCACCCAGACGGGGATTTCCCGGCAGTTGGCGGCATTTCAATCCCGTTCGGCGTTCACCGGGGCGGGGTTCACCACCGACGAGGCGGAATCCGTCGTCACCCACCCGGTCCGCCGCCGCATCATCATGCTGCTAATGCTGTTGGGCAACGTGGGCATCGTCACCACAATGTCCTCCCTGCTGCTGACGTTTACCAACAGCGTCGGGTTCGGCGAGTGGGCGTTTCGTCTGGCCCTGCTGGCGATCGGGTTGGGGATATTGTGGATGTTGGCGACGAGTAAATGGATCGATTTCTACCTCTCCCGCCTGATCAGTTGGGCCCTGAGCCACTGGACCCGCTTGGACGTGCGGGACTACGCCAGCCTCCTGCACCTGTCGGGGGAATATACGGTCACGCAGTTGGATGTCAAGCCCGGGGATTGGCTGGCCGATCGCGAACTGACGGACCTCAACCTCCGCCAGGAGGGCATCAGCGTTTTGGGCATCCACCGGAAAAACCGGCGCTACCTGGGGGCCCCGAAGGCGGACACCTGCATCCGACCGGGGGACACGTTGATATTGTACGGACGCCTGTCCCTGTTGAACGAACTCGACGATCGCCGTTCCGACTGGCAGGGGGAACACGCCCACCATCAAGCCGTCGCCGACCAACAGCAGATCCTCTGGGAACAGGACCGGGAAGAACGGGAGGACGACCGACAAAATCGCCCCTGAAAGAATCTCTATCCCGAGATAGAAGGCATCGACGATTTGAACGGATAAAGTAACAGCATTGGTCGATCGCGATTCTGTGGGGTCTGGGTCGCGATCGCGCCTAAAATCAGGGGCTATTTTGAGTGCGACGATCGCCCCAAACCTAATTTAGGAATCAAGGGGCGATCGTCTCTGTTTTCCGGTTTTTCCGACCTCGAAAAAACCCGTGATTCGACTGCGACTTTTTCCCGATTAGTCGCCGTCTATCCCATCTTTTTTGCTCGATTCTCTCTCTTATTAAAATTGTCCTCGCCCGAATATTCTGGCTCAAAGATCCCCCAAATACCGATCTCTATCATCAGACAGAAGATCGGTATTTTTGGTTGTTATAAAATAGGGCGTGGGTCGGAAACAATCGTCCATTGCAGATCCCCCCAAAAAATTTATTTAATCAAATTGAATATTTGAGCATCCGAACGACCGAGACTAAATTTTTAGATGGGGTTAGTGAATATGAATATTGCCACGGCAGAGAGTCCCGTAAAGTCCGCCAAAAAATTGCGAGAAGAATTGCTCGATTTCGTTTACGATGCCGAGGGGGAAATGGCGATCGCCCTGGAAACTCACGCGGCGAACTACGGCGGAAAAAATTACGACCGCCAGCGACAGGATTTATTGATCGACACCTTCATTTTTGAGGGGGAAGTGGGAGAGTCAACCCCCTTGGATTTGTTCCTACAAGCGGCGCCAAATTTGAGCCGGGATGAGCGCCAGATGTTGCAAAATTGGCAGCGCAGTTTCCTCGGCTTATTTGAAGTTTTGGAAATCGGGGACGATGGCGCGACGTTGATGAACTGGTTCACCCAAAAACGGTATCCGATCAGTTTCGATAACTCAGCCCAAAATTCTCAATTTTCCCGCCTGAAACCGGGGGAAATTATCCACGGCAGACTCGCCCCATTGACGGAAAATGAATGGCTCGTCTTCGGGTCATTTTTGACCAAGGGAAAACTGAGTAAACCGAAATTGGCGGTGGCGATCGGGGAGTTCCGGGAACGCCACAAAAATTCCCTGTACGGAGACGCGCCGGAATTGCTGGAAGAGGCTTGGAAATCGGTGGAAAAATATCACCGGGAATTTGTCGATTTCTTTGGCGAAAATACTGTCACCCTCCCCGGCTACCAACTGAATAAAAAAATCGGCGAACTGTGCGATCGCATCAACGAAAAGCGGTTCGCAGAATTGGGCCTTGATCGCAACAAGTCCCTCAAAGAAATGGCGGCAGAAGCGGGAACCGACGAAGCCGAAATTCGGGAGGCTGCACGGTCGGCGGGTGCGGACGAAAAAGACCTCGACGCCGTACTCGGATCGTCCGATTCTTCCTCGAAAATGGTGACGCCGAAAGCGGAACTTCCCCCGGAGATCAAAAACGCCGAATCGGTGACGGTTTTCACCCACCCCCGCTGGGGCCAGATGTTCCTCCCCACCTACCGAAGATTTGCAGAAGTTCTGGAGTCTGACACCCCCGAAGATCGGGAACTAGCTGCAGCCTTCGTGCGGAAATATCTCGACGATCCCCAAGTCAATACCTACCTCTGGCATCACTTCGTGGAGGCGTATCCGCAGCGGTTGGAAGGGGTGTTGCAAACCGTTTTGGAACGCCCCGATTTCTCCCTGCAAACCGACCTCGATCCGGTGTTGGTCGAATACGGCAAACCCCCGGAACCCGACCTGCCCGACATCGCCAGCGTCCCCCGACATTTGGACGAGTTGTTTAAAGAGGCGATCGCCCAGGTCAACTCATCCAAGTCGAAGCGGAAGAAAAAATCCAAAAAATCGAAAGGTTTCCAACTCTAACTGTCGGTTTTGAGTTATCATTAACGTCATCGAGCGATTCTTCAATAAACCATGCCAGACGCATTTTTACTCAGCCGCGTTGTACTCCGATTCGACGCCCCGGACGACGACCTCATAACCGACCTATCCGCGATCGCCCTGACACCGGACGGCAGTTTGTGGGTCGGTTCCGACGAACTGTTGGGCCTCGATCGCCTCTCCCCCGTCGAGCCCTTTGTGTACGGCAAACATCAACACTACGGCATCGAAAACTACATCCAACTTTGGAACGACGACGACGAAATTGACATCGAAGGATTGGACTATTCCGACGATTATCTCTGGTTCACCGGGTCCCACAGCACGAAGCGAAAAAAACCGAAGGGAAAAAGCACCGAAAAGGATTTGAAGCGACTCAGTACAATTGCGGTGGATCTGAATCGATTTTTATTGGCGAGAATCCCGATCTGGGAGGGGGAACCCGCCAAAATTTGCGAACCCTCCATCGAACCAGATAAAAGCCTGCGAGCCGCCTGTCTGGAAACCTCGGAACGGCGAAATATCCTGATCGAACACCTGCGGGAAGACGAGCATTTGGGGCTGTTCCTCAATCCTCCCATCCCCTCCAAAGATAACGGTTTGGACGTGGAAGGAATTGCGGTCAGAGAAAATACCATTTTTCTCGGTCTGCGGGGTCCCGTGCTGCGGGGTTGGGCGGTGATTTTGGAATTGGAAATCGAGGAAACCGAACCCGGCGTTCTCAACCTAAAAGACATCGGCAAAGACGGGGCGGCTTACAAAAAACATTTCGTGGATTTGGCGGGTTTGGGAATCCGAGAACTCTGTTTTGACGGGGACGATTTGTTAATCATGGCGGGGCCGACAATGGCTCTGGAAGGGGTGATGCGGGTCTACCGTTGGAAAGATGCCTTGGGCCGTTCTGGAGACAGCATCACGGCGGGAGATTCGGAGGAATTGAGCGTCGTATTTGACCTCGATATCATCCCCGGATGGGACCGGGCGGAGGGGTTGGAACTGTTCCCCTGTTTCGGAGAAAATGGCTTGCTGGTCATTTACGACTCCCCCCACACCAGCCGGTTGAAGAGCGATCGCGAAATGTTGATCGACGTTTTCCGCCTTTAATTTCGGGGTGCGATCGCGAGTTCCGACTTCAGATAGAGGTTAAATCCGGGCTTCCATTGCTACCATGAAAGTGAAAAGAAGTTTAAAAATTTGAAGTTAAATTAGGAGAAATATCTATGTGGAGTATACTCGCTTGGTTGGCTTTAGGTTTAATCGCCGGTGCTCTGGCTAAACTGATTTATCCCGGAGATCAGGGTGGCGGAATTTTGGCGACCATCGGTCTGGGTATTTTAGGTGCGTTCGTTGGAGGATTTTTGGGTCAACTGATCCTCGGCACGGGTGGCGGCGCGGCCGCCGGCGTTCTCAGCATCCCCAGCATCATCTTCGCCGTTCTGGGTGCAATTTTGATCATCTTCATCTGGGGTTTAGTGACTCGCCAAACCAGCTAAACCGATGATGAAACAGTTTTCCTTGGGGTGCGGGTGCGATCGCTGCGATCGCACCCCTTTTTTGATGGGCAACAGGAATAAAAATTCTATCATCTACTCCCCAGGAGAGGTAGCCACCTATTTCCATATTTTCCAAGTCGCACCGATCGCCGCCCCCATCCCCGCCAGGAGGCTGACTAAAACGCCTTCCAAGGTTGTCGAGACGGGATCTTGGGTCAAACATTGGCTGCTGGGAAGCACCGCCAACAAACAGCCATTCAAATAAAATTGCGTCGCCCAATAGCCGATAATTCCCCCCGATGCCAGACAGATTGTCAAAAGCAGATAGAATCGTTTCTTGCCGTCCATAGAAATATTCAACGAATCGCACTTTTTTGCCCATTATAGCGATCAACAGAACGGTTAGGACAAATCGGCTAATTTGAGTCCCGCCTTGAAATTCATTATATCATCGCAATTCCCGGTTTTTGGACTCCGTGCCCCGATCGCCCCCGAAATTTCTCTCTTCGGCCAGATGAACATCCCCTGCAGTCACGGTAATGATCGAGAAAAGTCAACGGAAAATCTATGCTTTCTTTGAAATTGATCGGCCAGAAAATTGTCGATTTATGGCATCATTTATTCGGCTCGGAGATTTCGAGCCTACTGCCCGCGATCGCCCTTTCCGGTCTGACCATTGCCGGATTTTCCCTGTGGGGATTTGTGGAAATTACCGACGAGGTTTTAGACCAGGAAACTGAATATATAGACCGGTTAATTTTGCAAGCAATCCGCCAAATTCACACCCCGTTTTTAGACCGATTGATGGTGGGAATTACCGGTCTTGGCGACCCCTTATTTCTCACCGCCGTGGGCATGAGTATGGTGTTTATTTTGCTCTTTCAAGGTCGGAAAATTGGCGCGATCGCGATCGGGGTCGCCTTGGGGGGAGTCGCCCTATTAAACCACCTCCTAAAATCGGTTTTCGGCCGCCACAGACCGGAGTTGTGGGAACGCATCGTCGATGTCAGTTTCCACAGTTTTCCCAGCGGCCACGCCATGATTTCCTTGGTCGTTTACGGAATCATCGCCTATTGGTTTGCCGTTCACTTTCGACCCTGGCAATGGCTAATTATTTCCGCCGCGATTGTATTGATTGTGGCGATCGGTTTCAGCCGCCTCTATTTGGGCGTCCACTGGCCCACCGATATTGTCGCGGGATATGCGGCTGGGTTGGTCTGGCTGGTCGCCTGCATTTTGGGTTGGGAAATTGCCCGGGGTTATTTTTAAAATCCGGTTTCTGTTTGGGGTTTAAATCTTGATGCTTGGTGATAGGAATCGAGGGCTTCTCCGTATCGGTTCAACCCGTCCAAAGCCACGCCGCGCTGATACCAAGCCCAGTGATTTTCGGGGTTCCGAGATAGGGCGTAATCGAGGGCATCCAAGGCCTCTTCGTGGCGTCGCAACCCGTTCAACGCCGCCCCCCGATCGCCCCATCCCTCAATGGGATTTGGATCGATCGCGATCGCCCGATCCGCTGCCTCTAAACTGGACTCATATTCCCCCAATTCCCGCAGCGCGGCACTCTTTTCGATCCAAGACCAATAGGCGCGGGGATTGATGACCAGGGCGCGATCGCTGGCCTTTAACGCCTCTTCATACCGCCCCAACCCCCGCAACACCCAGGCGCGACTTTCCCACGCCAAATCGGAATTGCTATTAATGGCTAAAGCGCGATCGCAACTGGGGAGGGCGTCGGACATTCGGCCCAAAATTCGCAACACCCGACACCGGTAAAGGTTGGCTTCAAAGTGGTGGGGATTGTCCGCCAAAGCCTTGTCGTAGGCCTCCAAAGCCTCCGAAAATGACCCTTTTTTTCGCAGTTTTTCCCCGTATCCGAACCCGTCGATATTCGGGGGAACGAAAATCGCCGCCTGTTTCGACTGGTTAAAAATCCGCCGCCGGTTCTGAATGACGGTGGCATTGTCGGGGTTAATTTCGAGGGCGCGATCGTAGGATGCGATCGCCTCCGAATACCGCCCCAATTTCTCCAAGGCGTAACCGCGATTGTTCCAGGGCCACTCCGATTCCCCGTCCATTTCGATCGCGCGATCGCAAGATTTCAACGCCTCCCCATATTTTTGCACGTTGTTGAGGGACCAACATCGCCCGTTCCAGCCGTGGGAATTATCCGGTTTGATCGCCACAGATTGATTGTAAGATTCCAGGGCTTCCTGATAACGCGACAGCCGGTTTAAAATACCGCCCCGGTAATTCCAAGCCCGGAATGAATTGGGGTTGATGGCAATCGCTTTTTCGCAGCTTCTCATCGCCGCGTCGTACTGTTCCAAATTATATAAAACCCAGCAGCGCCCCTCCAGCGCCTCCAGATAATCCGGGCTGATTTCCAGGGCGCGATCGTAGGCCGCCAAAGCGCGATCGTAGTCGTTCAAACGGGCAAATTCCTGACCCTGTTGGCGGAGGGAAACCGCCTCGGAAAGGGGAACGGTGACGGGGGGAACTTCCGTTTTTTTCACCATTCGGGATTGCTGGGCGGAGGTGAATTCCCGGGCTCCCCGCATCGCCACGTTGCCCACCAGTGCGAAGAAAAAGACGGCGGCGAGGGGTTTCAGTTGGGGGAGGATGGCGCTGCGGTTGCTGCGGATGGCGGAGAGGGCGGATAACGCTTTCGACGCATTGGGAAACCGCCGCTTGACGTTGGGTTCGACCATCCGTTCCAACCAGGTCAAAAAACGGCGATCGCAGGGCGGAACCCGGTGGCGGAATTTGAAACAATAATTCTCGTCGATCAACTGCCCCATTTCCCGGGACGGCGTGCGGGTGAGCAGACTAATTAAAGTCGCCCCCAAACTGTAGAGATCGGAGGCTTCCGTCAGGGGGCGGTTGAACAGTTCTTCCGGTGGCATGAACCCCGGCGTCCCGGCGGCGACGCTGCTGAGGGCGGTATTTTTTCCCCCCGCTTTCGCGAATCCGAAATCCACCAAATAGGCGTTCAGGCGGTCGTCTACGAGGATATTTTCGGGTTTGATATCCCGGTGAATGATGGGCGGACGGTGCTGTTGCAAATAGACCAAAATGCCCAATACAGAAGCGGCAATTTGTTGGATTTGTCCCGGGGTGAAGCGATCGCACGCCGCCAGGGAGGGCGCTTTTTTGTACTCCTGCACCAAACCGAAGCCGGAGGGCGTTTCAAAGGAGTCCAGATAGCGGGGGATGCGCGGATGTTTGAGCTGCCGCAGCATCTCGATTTCCCGTTCGTGGGCTTTCAATCCCGCCCAACTCGCCCCGGCAAAGGCAAACCGAAATTCTTTGACCGTCACCGGCTCCCCGGTGCGCGTATCCGTCGCCCTGTAGGTGATGCGCCCCCCCTCCGGGTTGCATCCCAGTTCCCGAACGATTTGATAGCCGTGGCTTTGGAAATCTGGAAGGTTGCTCATTTGCCGATCGGACATAAAATCCCCCCACCCTATCACGTTACTTATCTATTTTACACGAAAAATGCGATCACGGGTATTTTAGAGGTGAAAAAATTTCGGAAAATTTCACCACAGAGGCACAGAGAACACGGAGAAGTTATGAGTTATAATCAACATTAACAATGCCAAAAAATTGATGATTTTTAAAGCGTCTCATCGGCACTACGATACAGTGCTTTATTCCGAGTGGACTAGCCACTCTAAAATGATGCTTTTGTAGGTTGGGTTGAGGAACGAAACCCAACGCCGAGATATTGATGTTGGGTTGAACGCAGTGAAACCCAACCTACAAATAAAGCATCATTTTAACTGAAATAGTCCAGTAGGGTGCGTTAATGAAATGTCAACACCGCCTCAATAGTGAATTTTGAATTTTTATGGTGGGTTACGGCGCGGATGAAAAGTTATTGGTTTTTCCGAAAAATTACGGCCGCGCCTAACCCACCCTACTGAAACTGTCCACTAGAATGAATTAAATGACTGCTATTTTAAATACAAGTTTACAGTGCTCGATCGCACCGTCTCATCGATACAGTCCGAAAATTGATAATCCGGATTTTTTCCGTAATTTTCGGTCAGAAACAACAGCAACTCCAGGGCATAATCGGGATAGTCCAGGATGTCGGCGATGCAAGCCAAAGCCAGGATATTTTTCGGGTCTTGATTGACGGTGCGATCGCGATCTGAAATGGGGTCGCGGAAATACAGCGCGTCCGCCCACAATAATTGACCGATTCGTCGTTGGGAATAAATCGGAGAAACGGAACGGGGACGGCGGCACATTGGGTGATCGGTCATCAAATCGAACAGGGTAAATCCCCGCGATCGCAAATAGGAATCGACATCAGAAAAGAGGGGCTGATCGCAGTACATCGGAGAAAATTCCACCTCCATTGAATCCCCATCACGCCGCGATCGCACAACTTTTCCGCCCCTTTCAAAACCTTCAACTCCGCCCCCTGAATGTCGAGGTTGAGAAAGTGCATATTTGGTATCTTTTCTGAATCGCAAAAATCATCCAAAGTGGTGGTTTCGATATCGACCGAAAAATCGAGTTTGATATGTTCGTTCAGGGCGTGAAACCGCCGCAAATAATCCTCGTTGGGGGGATACAGCGAACTGCAATCCACCCCTCGGGTGACGTACAGCGTCGAGGTGCCGATCTCGTCGGAAATGGCGAGGGGAATGTGTCGTTCTTTCCAATTGACATTGCGTTCCTCCAATTCCAGGTTGTTGGCGAGGCAGGCATCGGCGTCGGCATCGAATCCGTAAATGGTGAGGTTGGGGGCAAAGATCTGCCAATCCCCCGAACCATAATTGTCGTCCGATCGCATCTTCCGAGATCCAACAATTCCCAAAGTCATCTCCAGGGATTCCAAATAACCCCGGCTTTTTAAGTTGTGGGTAAAAACGACCATTTAATTGAACCTCAGAAATAAAAAAAACTGTGGGAGCAACCGTCCCCGGTTGCAGCCGCTTCTGGATGGGGGATTTTCATGATTCAATTATATACATGATTCAATT
>NZ_JAJENU010000689.1:0-30042 GCF_035615495.1 Lyngbya sp. CCY1209
CACAAAGATTCAAAGTCCCCCTTATCAAGGGGGATTTAGGGGGATCGGATATCCCACAAAGATTCAAACTCCCCCTTTTCAAGGGGGATTTAGGGGGATCGGATATCCCACAAAGATTCAAAGTCCCCCTTATCAAGGGGGATTTAGGGGGATCAGACTAAAAGGAGTCAACATATGAAATTAAAAATATTTGATAAAATTCCCGCCCAGCGAGTCCGAAAATTCAATCGGCGACTGCTGTGGAGTTTGCTGATATTTGAATGGGTGCTACTCGCCATTTACCTCGCCACCGTTTTGCTGTGGGGAGACAGTCCGCCGCTGTGGGATTTTAACGGATTTCAAAATATCCCCTCTTTGTTCTCGGCGATTCAGTTATTTGCCGTCGCCTGCAGTTTTCTGGGGTTGGCGTTTTATCGCAGCTATCCGGGGCAAAAACCGTCCCGGCGGTTGCTGGTGACGGTGGGGGTGATTTTTTTCTATATTTCCTTAATTGACGAAACGTTTAAATTGCATCAGCACTTTTATAAACCCCTGTGTTGGATGCCTGGGATCGAAAATTGTCGCGGTTGGTTCAATATCTATATTTACATCTATGTCGGAATTGCGATCGCCACATTTATTCTGTTTTTCAAAGATTTAAAAGCGAGTTGGAGGTTCTATCCGAGGGCTTCGTTTTTTGTCGGGTTCGGGATTTTTACCTTTTTGTTCGGTGCCCTGGGATTGGAGTTGTTGAAATTCCAAATTTTCGACACAGGATATGGTATAATGGAAGAACTCCGCATCGGCTTGGAAGAATATTTGGAAATGCTGGGGGCAACTTTGACGTTGTACGGGAACGGCTTATTTTTTGTGCGGCGGATTGAACAGTCGGAAGGGTCGGAGTATAATTGAATTGAAAACAACTTTTGTTTAAAAAAAAGAGATGAGTGAAATCACCGTCAATGAAAGCCAACTCAAAGAGTTAATCAAAGTCGCAATTCTTGAGTTGATAACAGAAGAAAAAGAAGTCTTGTCTTCGCTGCTGTCTGAAGTTTTGGAAGATCTGGCAATGGAAAAAGCAATTCAGGAAGGCGAAAGTACAGATTTGGTGAGTCGCGAAGCAATTTTCAAAGCTTTGGATAGATGACCATGACTCGCTCCTCGCACAGCGGAAACCGGCGAAAATTGTCGCGGTTACTTCAATATATGTATTACCTCTATGTCGGAATTGCGATCGCCACATTTATTTTAGCGAGTATTGCTAATCTCTACAATCATTTCTCCTTGTCGCAATTGTGCCAAGGCATCAGGCAAAGTAGCAGTCAGCAATTTTCGTAAGTTTCGATTGGTGACATTACCACAGGTTAGCCACAAAATTTTGGGAGGCGGCCCCAAGCGACAAACCCAATCAATAAAGTCGCTGTCTTTCGTCATAATCACAGCATTTTCCGATCGCGCAGCTTCAAAAATTTCGATATCCCGAGCATCCCGAAGTCCCAAATCTCGCAATGCATCAGTTTCTAGACCAAAATTTTCTGTCAACCAATTTGCTAGGTTGGGGGGTAGTTGAGCATCGATCCAAATCTTCATGCCATCAGCCTGGGAAAATCCGTCCGCCGCGCCGCGAACAACAGACAAGCTTGAATATCTGCCAATTCTAAATCGGGGAAGTCTTCTAAAATTTCTGCAACGCTGACATTTTCCGCCAACATTTCCAAAATATCAGTCACTCGAATTCGCATCCCTCGAATGCAGGGACGACCCCCGCATTGGCCGGGATTTTGAGTGATCCGATTGAGTAAATCAGTTGTTTCCTTCATAATCTCAGTTGTTAATCCCATAAGATCCGATCACCTCCTCCTTCAACCCCCCAATCATCTAAAGATGATTGGAGCTATTAGCTTGGGAATTAATTCCCAAGCGGTCTTGATATTATATCTGATTTTTTTGTTGTTCGCGAGAGCAGTTAAATTGGCAAATATCCGGTGCGTTACCCCGAATTAATGACGGATTTAAAGGCCCCGTAATTGTGGGGAACGCACCCTACAAAAATCCGAATCCTCACTCGCTCCTCGCGCAGCGGAAACCAGCCAAAATTGCCCGGACGTGGGGGTGATACCAGTTGCGGAAACTGCACCGCATCGCCCAGGGACGGGTGATCCAACTGCCGCCGCGCAAAACTTTATGTTCGCCGTCGAAATAGGTCTGGGAATAGCCGGAATAGGGGTAAAACTCAAAGCCGTCGTATCCGGCAAAATCGCTGGATGTCCACTCCCAGACGTTGCCGATTAAATCGCAGACACCGGAGGCGCTGACGTTTTCGGGGTGGGCATCTACGGGGGTGGTTTGGGGTTTATTTTTAATGATTTTACCGAGATGATTGCAGTTGCATTTTTCCTCAGTGGGCAGGTCTTCACCCCAGGGATAAGTGCGGGTTTTTCCGTTGTCAAAACTGGCGGCTTTTTCCCATTCCGCTTCAGTGGGAAGTCGCTTGCCGACGAAGTTGCAGTAGGCTTCGGCTTCGTACCAACTGACGCCGCAGACGGGGTGGTTGTCGAAGCTGGGGTCGTCGATCCAATATAGGGGTTGAGTGACCCAGTTGTGTTGGAGCCAGTCCCACCCTTTGGGGGACCACCATTTGGCTTTGTGGTAGCCGCCGGCTTCCATAAATTGGCGATATTGGGCGCAGGTGACGGGGTGGCGATCGATCCAGTAGCGATCTAAAAATTGGCGGTGGATTTTGCGTTCGTTATCCATCGCGTCGAGGCTGTCATTTCCGATGGAAAATTCCCCGGCGGGGATTTCGATTTCGGAGAGGGGGAGTGGGGGGGTGGTGGAGAAGATGGGGAGGTGGGTGGTTACGTCCTCGAAGCGGTGCAGTTGCAGGACGAGGGCGATGGTTTCTCCGTGCTGACATTCGTGCTGCAAAATAAATCGCCACAGGCGTTCCTGTTGTTCGAGGGGGGCGGTTTCTAGGTATTGAAAAACCTGCGATCGCACGATCGCCAAATAATCTAAAATAAACTCCAGCGAAGGCAGTTCCACCCGTTTCGCCTTCGGCAGTCCGTCGGCGGTGAAAAATAACCGATATTCGGGGAAGAGCGGCTCTTGCCCCCCGCACTCCTCCAGCAGCCAGTAAGCCTCGGTGAAGGCGATGTGCCCCAAATGCCACCCCACCGGGCTGAAATCGGGGTGGGGTTGGGCGCAAAGGGTATCTCTATCGATGCCCTCGACGAGTTTGAGCGTGCCGAGGCGGCACTCATGCAGGGCGTGACAGATGGTCTGTCTGAGTGAGGGGGTGGATGTGGACGTCACAATCTTCTCCAACGCTGATGATGCTGTGTTCCGGGCAAAGGTGCCATTTCCCCGGAAATAGCGGTTCAGAAGCGATGATAACGGATTCCGGGAACTTCGGATCGTCCTGCAGCCAATAAAGGCTCGGCGGAATTCCCGCTATGGCGTGGCGGGAGGCAACCATGCGATTTCCGTCGCAGATGATCATGTTTGCGAGTACCCGCACCTGCATTTCGTGGGCGATGGTTTCGACGGTTTTGAGCACGGTTTCTAAGGCGGCGACGAGGGGGGAGGTGCCACTTCCGGCGAGGGCGTCTTGGAACAGGGCGAACAGGTGTTCGGAGTCGGTATTGCCTTCGATCGCTCGATAACTCCCGTCAGAGAGGCGATCGCGGATCGGTTTGTAGAGGCTATCCCGGAAATCCTGGATGTAGCCGTTGTGGATGAACGTCAGATTCCCGGATTGAAAGGGTTGACAGTTATTCAAATTCACGGCCTGTCCGGGGGTGGCGCTGCGGACGTAGGCCAAAATCCGCCCCGATTCGACGTAGCGACTCAGGGGGGCCAGGTTCAGATCGCTCCAAATGGGTTGGATGTTGCGGTAGCGGTAGGGTTCGGCTTCCTGAGTGGGGTGGTACCAGCCGATCCCGAACCCGTCGGCGTTCATCAAGGCTTCCTGCATTTCCTTGGGTTGGTAACTTTGGACGATTAGTGAGTGTTCGGGTTCGCATAAAATTCGGTCGAGTTGAATTGAAGAACCAATGTAGCCAAGCAGACGACACATAATTGAGAACTGAGTTGGTGACTTTAGGTGGTTGACGAGAGGATCGGAATTGCCCACTCAACTTTTCTATTGTGAACTATGCAGAGGATAGCAAAGGCTTCGAGATCCGCAAAATGGGGGACGACGGGGCGATCGCCCTTGTCTTCGCCAAAAAAAATCCCCGACCTCGGGGTTGGGGAGGATGGCAAATCGATCGCGGACCGGACGGGTTTTCTGAAGGACTTAGGATGTCAGGTAGTTTTCTATATATCGCCAGCGATCGTCCCCGTAGGTGGATCTGAGCAGGTTGCGGGCCGTTTCGCCGACGATCAGATCGCCTTCGGGGGTGTAGGAGATGCCGTCGGCGTGGTGGATGTCCGCATCCGAGAGCAGTTTTTTGACCACGCCGAGGGTGTGGGCAAAACCGGCGAGAATTTGGTGTTCCCGCACCCATTCTTCGGGTTCGGGAATGGTGACTAGATCGGGTGTGACTGTAGGCATTGGAGTATTCATGGAGGGGTTCGGAGAAGTTGTTCTATCCAACAATATAGGGGGCGACGGACAAAGTTCGCCACCGCCATCGGATAGGTTTATTATGTGCGATCGCACACCCGATCGCAGTGACGCTTTGGGATGCGGAGGTTGATCAATATCGGGTCGAAATGTGATCGCGATCGCCTCAATTTCGCCTCCGGTTTAATGGCGAGATTTGCCGTCTCAACTCAACCGTACAATCACGGATTGTCAGCGATTTTGGCACGTCGAAACCCGCCCCACCCCCGATGGATTTTATGGGTGCGATCGCCCCGGCTTATCGCCCCAAATTGGGGTACTTCCATTCGTAATGGTTGGGAAAGACAAAATTGGTCATCGAAACGGAAATGCTCGTTTCCAGCGATCGGACGTGATGCCACCACCCCACGGGAATAAAAATTACCTCCCCCGGTTCCAAAATGAATTCGATGGGTCTGACATTTTTAAATAGGGGATATTTTTGATAGTCCGGATTTTCCAGATCGACGCGGCTGAATACCCCCACCTGATTGTACACGAACGGGGTTTGCGAGGGGGGCATCAGCCGCACCAGTTTGCGGCCGGAAACCTGGGCCAAAAACAGGTTGACGGGATCGTGGTGCAGTGGCGTGACGGTTCCGGCTGGCCCGAACCAGAAGAAAATTCGCCCCCGGGTTTGGTTGGGATCTAAATATTCCGTACAAATTTCGATATCGTTCAACAACCCTTTCATTTCGGGGCGATCCAAATTGCCGTTGTTGGCGACCATGTAATAATCGTTGGTTTCTTGCCCGGAAATTACCCAGTCGATATATTCGGAAAATTTGACGGTTTTTCGGTGTCGTTCCAGGTTCAATTCGTACTCCGGATCGCCGTCGCGTCCGGCCTGAATTTCCACCTTCGCTTCCCCGTAGTGTTGTCGCAAATATTCGGGAGTCCACCGTTCCAACGCCTTCCAGTTTTTGATGATATTGGTCAAAATCAGGGGGGTGTTTTTGGCGTAGTAGTGATCCAAAAACTCCGATCGGGAAATTGTCGGTTTGCGATCGACGGTTTGGGCGGCTTCGGAGAGGGATGCCAACTGATGCTGAATTTTCCACATCGACTCGACTTTTTGCAGCAGTTGAACGAACTGTTCTCCCGCTTTGAAATAGGGGTGGTCTGAGGCTTGGCTGACGGCATCCAAGGCGAGTTTGACATCGACACCCTTTTCGACCATCCGTTCCACCAGAACGGCGTCGGGTAAATTCATCAGTTTGTTGAGGGCAACCCACTGTTTCCAAGCGTCGGATAATTCGGGTTGCGGTTCCACCGCCGGTAAGTTAGACTTCGGTTGGGATTGGGGAAGCCACTGCAGGCTGACTTTCTGTTCGTCGTGCAGGGTGATTTGCAGGGGGGGAAGGGTGATGCGTTGGGGCTCGGAATTTGTCATAGGTGGAGATCGGGAAATGCGCTCGATCGCAATTTTGGCATTTTTTCGGGGCGATCGCCAAACTCCTCACAATTCATTGGGAATTGACGGCCTCCCCCAGAACCGACGACAACTCCACAGAAAGGCGATTCCAAACGCCAAATTCGCCAAACCCACCGTCGCCGTCCCCCAGCCGAGAAACCGCATTCCCGCCTCGATCGCGATCGCCGCAGAGAGAATCGCCGAAGCCACCCACCCGAACCGCTGCAAGACGGAATCCCCCGACAGGACCCAGTCAACCAGGCGATCGAATAAAATTTGACCGGCGAACAGTCCGATTGTCAGGGCAACCGTCCCCCACAAGGCGTGCCACTCATCCAAGAATAGCAGATAGGGCAGGTGAAACCACAGGATTCCACCGAGGGCGAATAAACCCAGGCCGACACCCGTCCAAATGCCGCCGGCGATCCGAATCGGGGTCGTGGATTTCGGGGTATTTTCCATCTCAGAATCCGCTGTAATGCTCCGAACTTTGTACTTGATTTTGAGTCCGGGGTTATGGTATCATAGAATCATCTTATTTTTCGAGTTCTGCACGCTCTTTTTGCGGTGTGGCATTTCCTTGTCGTGCCGACCGTTGACGTGCCGAATTCCGACTCGGCGATCGCCCGCCGTTCATTTATCATTCGGGGTCATGGATTTATTTACGGTCGGTCATTCCAACCACCCAATCGAACCGTTTATTTCTCTGTTGCAGCAACACGGTGTCACGGCATTAGCGGACGTGCGATCGCACCCCCATAGCCGCCACCTCCCCCACTTCAACAAAGCCGAACTGACAGCCGCGTTAGAGTCCCAAGGAATTCGCTACGTTTTTCTGGGCAAAGAACTCGGCGCCCGTTCCGGCAATCCCGCCTGCTATGTGGAGGGAAAAGCCGTCTACGAAAAAATCGCCGCCACCGACGAATTTCAAGCCGGACTCCAGCGAGTGATATCCGGCCTCCAAACCTATAATATCGCATTGATGTGCGCCGAGCAAGACCCCCTCACCTGCCACCGAGCCATCCTCGTCTGCCACCATTTAAAACCCTTCAATTTGACCATCAATCACATTCTGAAAACCGGCGATTTGGAATCCCACGACCAGTTAGAATCCCGGCTGCTATCCAAGCAAGGCTTTACCGAATTTGCCGACCCGACAGCCCCGGTACAACTCTCCTTATTTTCCAATAATTTACCGAGTCGGGAAGACTGCCTGGAGGAAGCCTACAAACGCCAGGGGGATGAAATCGCCTATGTCGAAAAACAAGGGGGGAGCGATCGTGGCTAATTCTGTCAATCTCTACACCATCGGATTTACCAAGAAAACCGCCAAAAACTTCTTTGAACTCCTCAAACAATCCGGCGTGACGCGGGTAATCGACACCCGCTTAAACAACGTCTCCCAACTGGCGGGATTCGCCAAAAAAGCGGACTTAGAATATTTCCTAAAAACCATCGGCAATATCGATTATATTCACCGGATAGATTTGGCCCCCAGCAAAGATATCCTGGACGAATATAAAAAACAAAAGGGGGACTGGGAAACCTACGAAACGAAATTCTTAGACCTGCTAGAAAAGCGACAGATCGAAAAAAAGGTTGACCCGGAATTGATAGAAAATGCCTGCCTGCTGTGCAGCGAAGCGAAACCCCACCATTGCCACCGTCGCCTAGTCGCCGAGTATCTCAACCGACATTGGGGGAATATCCAAATTCACCACCTGTAGCCATGACACAGATGATTTGTCTAGCGAATTCGCGCAAAAATAGCGATCGCTGCGTTGCCGGAATTGACAAATCAACCCGTTTGTGGGTTCGTCCGACCACCCGCCTGGACGACGGTCGAATTCCGGTAAAACTCTGTATAATTAACGGAAAACCCATCCGACCCCTGGACGCGATCGACGTTTCTTTAACCGACGAATCCCCGGGTTATGAATGCGAAAATCGGGTCATGTTTTCGACCCGCTGGAAACGGGTCGGAACCGTCCCCTACAAGGAAATCCAGCCGTTTTGCGAAACCGAAATTCTCCACAGCCACCGGGACGATTTTCTCACAGCAGTTCCCTACAACTATTTATTACAATTACCGAAACCAAAACGGCGGACGTTGCAGGTCATCGAAACCTCGGATTTTCGGGTGGTTCGGAACGGCAAAAATAAGTGGCGGGGTTCCATTCCCCTCGACGGAAGCGATCGCCTATTTGCCACTATTACCGACCCGGAATTTTGTCAAAAACTCGACACCGGCCATCAGCCTTCCAACCCCTGTTTGGTGGTGTTCAGTTTTAGCCAACCCTGGAGTCAGTCCTATGGGGAAGAAGAATTGCGATGTTACCGTTTGATTGCGGCAGTGATCGAAGTTCACTAAAGTGAACACTACAAACAGTTTGTAGTCGTCGCTTCAGCGATGGCACACATTCACAATGCGTGCCATTCATCCAAGAATAGCAAATAGGGGAGGTGAAACCACAGAATTCCCCCGAGGGCGAACAATCCCAGACCCACACCCCTCAAAATAATGCTACCGGCTATCCAAATGGGGGTCATGGATTTTGGGGCGTTTTCCATCTCAGAATTCATTTCGGCGATCTCGACTTGGGACTTGATTGCAAATCATGGGAAATGGTATCATAGAATTATTCTATTTTTCGAGTTCTGCACGTTCTTTCACTTTCTCAGCAAGCTCGACGACGTTTACTGGTAATTTCCGTATGGACAGATTTGAAAATATCTCAGTGAGAGGCTTTCGTCGCCTTCGACAAGTTGACCTTGAGATGAGAGATCTTGTTGTCATGATTGGGGCGAATGGATCAGGAAAAACTTCGTTTTTGGATGTTCTTTCAACACTAGCGGCTTCAGCCAATGGTAAGTTGCAAGAAACATTACAATCTAAAGGGGGATTAAATGAGATTTTAACCAGAGGTAAAGCCCAAGATCTAGGGATTACTGTGTCGATGACAGTACCGGAAAGAGAGCCGTTGAAGTATGGCTTAACATTGTCACCCAAAAGCTTGTCTTATGAAATTCAGGAAGAGAGTTTAACACAGCAAAACAATCCCCATGCACCCGAACCATTCAAATATATTGAATCTTTGGGTGTAGACATCAAATATTTTAGTCAAGAAGATCGTAAACTACTCAAACCAAATTGGGATCATAATTATCTAGAAACCTCTCTCTCTCAAGTTCCTAAAATGTATCGTGAACCTGAGAACTTGAGAAAAAGTCTTGCTTCTTGCACTTATTATGGGGCACTTGATGTTTCTGAGAAAAGCCCGATTCGCTTGCCCCAGCCTATGCGTCCTGCCAAGCTACCGGGTGCAAGCGGCGAAGATTTAGTTTCCTGTCTGTATGATCTTCGGGAAACAGATAGAGATCGTTTTGAAACAGTAGAGGATGTTGTTTCTACAGCATTTCCAGATTTTGAGAGGTTAAATTTTCCTCCTGTTGCCGCCGGAACTATTTCCATGACTTGGACAGACAGAAACTTTTCTCAACCCATATATGTGCATGAGCTATCGGAAGGAACACTACGTTTTCTTTGGTTAGTGACCCTTTTACAAAGTCATAGCTTAACGACAATTACTTTGCTAGATGAGCCAGAAGTTAGCCTACATCCTGAGCTGTTGAGACATTTAGTGTATTTGATGAGAGAAGCTTCAAAATACACACAGCTTATAGTAGCAACTCATTCAGATCGACTCATCAGATTTCTTGAACCCCATGAGATTTTAATCTGTGACCTTGAAGAAGGTGAGGCAAGAATGACTTGGGCAGATACACTTGATTTGGATAAATGGTTAGAGGAATACAGCCTCGATCAAGTTTGGGCAATGAATTTAATGGGAGGTCGTCCATGAAAATTGCCATCTTAGTTGAGGGCGCTACTGAAGTAGCTTTTAGAGAAAAATTACGTGAGTTTCTCCAAACTCGTTTAGCGGGAAAAATGCCACAACTCACATTTATTTCACAAAATGGTCGTATTCCTAAAGAAGAAAAGCTTAAGCGTGTAGTTGAAAACCTGCTTTCTGGCAGGAGTGCTTATGATGCCGTGATTGCCCTAACAGATGTCTATACAGGAACGAAAGACTTTAAAGACGCAAAGGATGCAAAAAATAAAATGATGGCTTGGGTTGGTAATAATCCCAAGTTTTATCCACACACAGCACTACATGATTTTGAAGCATGGCTTCTTCCATACTGGTCAACTATTCAAAAAAGAGCAAAACATAATCGCTCTGCTCCTAGTAGTTCTCCTGAAACTGTGAATCACAATAGACCACCTGCCTACTATCTTAAGGAAATCTTTAGAGTCGGAAAAGTAACGAGAGATTATAACAAGCCTATTGATGGCGCAAAGATTTTGAAGGACAATGATTTAATGATTGCCATTCAAGCTTGTCCAGAGCTGAAAGCTTTTGTCAACCAAATCATTTCTCTTTGTGATGAAAGCAAAATCATTCCTTAACTTTTGTATTAAGGAGAGAACCTGTGAGGGTGACAAGGAGGCTAAAGCATAGCCTCCACTGTTGAAATCATGGTCGGCGATCGCGATCGGATCTGAATACTTCCCCTATTCTACGTCTTAACCGTCCGGGCGGTTGCTATAACGACGATTAGTCCGATGTCTTTCCCGATCAAAATCAGGGGCTTTCACCCCTTGTGATTTTAACATTAACAGCGGAGATAATTCGCCCAAACGTACCCTTCCATCACCCGGGTATAGATATAAACCCAGTTCTTATTGTGGTCCGATCGCTCCCACCATTCCACCTCCGCCCCGTCCGGGAGACTGCCGATAATTTTGCCGCCCGGTGTCGCCCGGACATTGAGGGGAGTATCGCTCGGATCGGCGACGATACAGATGCGAACTCCGGCGGGTTGATAGCCCGGTTCGGCGGGATTCCTTTCCTCCCCGTACCGCTCCCAAATGGACTCGCCGGCGAGTCCGACACCGCCACTCAAACACCCGAAAAATAATCCGGTTAACAACAGCCCGATCCGCCGTTTCTGTCCAAATCGATTCATGGTCAAACACTCCTTTCGTGGGGTTTTGAAGCGGTAAATGCACCCCCTATCGGTTCCGATCTGGATGGCTCAATTGTACATCAAATTTGGGAAATTTCAAGGTTTTGTTTCTGATAAAATTGTGATCAATTCTAGCAAGGTGCGGTCGTAGCGATCGCCAGCCACTTGCAACAGGTCATTGTGGCCCGCCCCGGGTACCCACAGGGACAGTTTCGGTTCCCCGGCGGCGGCGTAAAGTTGCTGTCCGTGGGAAAAGGGAATCACCCGATCGCGATCGCCGTGTAAAATCAAGATCGGAGCGTTCACCTTTCGGATTTTGGCAATATTGGGAAAGCGATCAAAGGGGTAGATGGGAATCCGCGTCACCACCCGGAAGGTGCTGGTAAACCCGCTCTCGATCACCAACCCCGCCACCGGTTCGCGGGCGGCCAGATCCGTCGAAGGCCCGCTGCCCACGGACCGCCCGTAGACGACAATGCGATCGGGGGGAACGTTCAAAGTTTCGGTGAGGTAATTGTAGGCGGCATCGATCGCCCGATAAGCCCCCGCCACCGAGGGTTTGCCGCCACTCAAACCGTAGCCCGGGTAGTCGTAGGCGAAAACGGAGAAGCCCACATCCCGGAGCTCGTGCAACCGTTGGCGGATGTCTCCGATGTCCTCCGCGTTGCCGTGGCTGTAAAGGATGGTATACTGCCCTTGGGGATTCGGCAGGTACAGAGCTGCGATCGCCGTTTCGTCCGTCGTTTCGAGGAATAATACCTCCCCGGTGCGATCGTAGCTGGCCGGACGGGGGAGAAAGATCAGGCGATCGCTCCCGAAGTAGGCCCAGATGCCCACCAAAAGATAGATCGCCAGGGTTGACGTGACCAGGCGCTTGAGGGAAAATTCCCCCAGGACCCATTTTTTGATTGTCGCTCGATTCATTTTGGGTTGAATGTGGTTCAGCGGGTTCAGATTGTGCTTGGATTAGTTTTGTAGCCGAGTCTGCACTGACAGACCGAATGCTCTGTGATTTTAGAGGATCTAACATGGCGATGGAATTTCCTGACGATCTGAAGTATCTGGACAGCCACGAGTACGTCCGCCTCGATGGCGAAATTGCCACCATCGGGATCAGCGCTTTTGCCGTCGAGCAATTGGGTGATATCGTGTTCTTGGAACTTCCGGACGTTAACGATGAGTTGGAGAAGGGCGAATCTTTTGGCAATGTCGAATCGGTGAAAGCGGTTGAAGATCTCAAAGCCCCGCTGAACGGAACCGTCATCGAACGAAACGATGCCATTGTCGAGGCACCCGAAGAATTAGCCGAAGATCCCTATGGGGAAGGGTGGTTGATCAAAGTCCGCATTAAAGATGCCGAGGAGCTCGAAGATGCCCTTTCTTCCAGCGAATATCAGACTTTAGTCGAAGGGGAAGGGTAGCCAATCGGCGACCGAAAGGAAACAGTCCGGACACCGAGGTGGGACGGGGGCGATCGCATTTTTTGTTCCGGGGACGGCGCGACATCCGCAAATCCACCGTTTCTATCCCCAATATTGGGCGATCGCCTCGATTCTCCCCAATTTTGTCTCCGATTTTGTCGCAATTTTTCCCGATCTCGACCGGGGGCGAGACGATATCCCATCCGCAACCCCCGGGAAACCGGCGACCTTCGTCTTCATATTTTTTTACATTTTTTCGCAACGTTTCTTGACAAAAATCGGCAAAAAGTTAGAGATGCGACGATTGAAAATTGTGAATTTTTAGTTTAGACTGGGGATAGCTATTTTAATCCATATGAATCGATCCCGTTTGAAGGGGAGAACCTCGAACGTCTGAAGGGGCGGAAAATTGGCGGTTCGACCGGCTGAAAAAGATTCATCTTTGATAGATGGCGATCGATTCGGAAACCCGGACGGCGAACTCTTTGTCTGCCGCTTAAGCGCCATCAAAAACGAGAATTAACCGTCAATGTCCGCCCTCCGAGCCCCAGAGAACCCGACAGAACTTTCAAAACCGTAACAGTCGCCCTTGGAGATCAGGTCAAAATGGATATCCCCCTCGGAAACCCACCCTCCCCCGACGCGAAAATCGTCCCCCAAGTCCAAGAACTCGATCGCCTGTGGCAAACATTGCCCGAGACGCTCAAACAGCAGTGGGCCAGCCAATATCAAGCCGAACTCGAAGCGTTGCTGTTGCAGGCGGACCGTTCCATCCCCACCCCCCTCAAAGACGGACTCAGCGATCGCGAACTCGCCGAACGCCTGGGCGTCTCCCCCGCCAACATCCTCCACACCTGCGAGCGACTGCCCCACCGCTTCGCCGAGTGGACGCGATCGCTCGATCCCAGTGGCCTGTCCTGGTGGGGGCGGCAAACCGGCGACCAACTGCGATACTATCCCATTAGAGGGTATTTGGGCTCCAATTGAAGTCCAGTTTTGGCCCCAATGTAAAGCAACGGTAAAAATTTCGGCGGGCGGCGGAAGTCCTCGGAACCCCCCAACGCTTCGCAATGGCGGGAGTTTTGCGGTTTCTCCCCGGCCACTTCGGGGCGATCGCCGGGGCGATGGCTCTACCCATTTGTCCGGTTAATGATTACAATTCTTTAAAAATCATAAAAAAGCTGAAGTTCCCATCGGCTTTGGTACACCCGATCGCCGGGTGTAGATTTTCGCTGTATCTAACAATACAAAATTGTCATTAATTCCAACTCGGGATGGCGTACAGCCTCGGTAGATGGGCGCTGCCGTATCCAAATCAATCTCTCTTATCCACCTTGTCGAATCAGTCGGAGTTTCATGCTGGATTTTAATTCCCCCGCTCAAACCCAATCCCCCACCTTCCCATCCAACGGAAGCCACCCCCATTCGCCATCAAGCGATCGCCCGGAGGCAACCCCCGCCGACAGCTTCGTTAGCCGGCACGTCGGCCCCAACGCCGCAGAAATTCAACAAATGCTCGAAACCGTCGGATATTCCAGCCTCGACGAATTGATCGACAAAACCGTTCCTGGAGACATCCGCCTCGATCGCCCCCTCGACCTGCCCCCCGCCCTCGGCGAAACCGCAGCTTTAGAAAAATTGCGGGAAATCGCCTCCAAAAACCAGATTTACCGATCCTTCCTGGGAATGGGCTACTCCGACTGCATCACCCCCCCCGTCATCGGGCGCAACATCCTCGAAAATCCCGGTTGGTACACCGCCTATACCCCCTACCAAGCCGAAATCGCCCAGGGACGCCTGGAAGCCCTCCTCAACTTCCAAACCCTCGTGATTGACCTGACGGGGCTCGAAATTGCCAACGCCTCCCTCTTAGACGAAGGCACCGCCGCCGCCGAAGCCATGAGTCTGAGTTGCGGCGTCAGCAAAGCCAAAGCCAACGCCTTCTTCGTCTCCCGGGACTGCCACCCCCAAACCCTCGACGTCCTGCAAACCCGCGCCCAACCCCTCGGCATCGACATCATCATCGGGGATTTCCGCGAGTTCGACTTCTCCACCCCCATTTTCGGCGCCCTGCTGCAATACCCCGCCACCGACGGCGCGATTTACGACTATCGGGAATTCATCGAAACCGCCCACAATCATCAAGCGATCATCACAATGGCGGCAGACATCCTCGCCCTCACCCTGCTGACGCCCCCCGGCGAACTCGGGGCAGATATTGCGATCGGCAGCACCCAACGCTTCGGCGTCCCCCTCGGCTTCGGCGGGCCCCACGCCGCCTATTTCGCCACCAAAGAAGCCTACAAACGTCAGGTTCCGGGCCGGATGGTGGGCATCTCCAAGGACCGCCAGGGCAACCCGGCCCTGAGACTCGCCCTGCAAACCCGGGAACAGCACATCCGCCGGGACAAAGCTACCAGCAACATCTGCACCGCCCAAGTCTTGTTAGCAGTAATTGCCAGCACCTACGCGGTTTACCACGGTTCCGAGGGACTGAAAAAAATCGCCGAAACCGTCCACCGGATGACGGGAATTTTGGCGGCGGGGTTGCAGCGGTTGGGTTACGCGATCGCCTCCGAAGCCTTTTTTGATACCCTGCGAGTGGAATTGGGAGACATCCCCCAGGCCGAGATTTTGAATCGGGCGATCGCCAAACAGATTAACCTGCGGATAATCGGAGAAGATGCGATCGGCATCAGCCTCGACGAAACCACCACCCTTCAAGATATCCGCGATCTGCTGGAAATTTTCGCCCTCGGCGAAACCCTCTCCTTTGAAATTGAGGATTTGTCCGCAGAATCAGCCATCCCCAAAAACCTGACCCGCACCTCCGAGTACCTCACCCACCCCGTCTTCAACACCCACCACTCGGAAACCGAACTGCTGCGGTATCTCAAACGTTTGGAAAATCGGGACCTGTCCCTAACCACCTCCATGATTCCCCTCGGGTCCTGCACCATGAAGCTGAACGCCACGGCGGAAATGCTGCCAGTGACCTGGCCGGAGTTCGGCAAAATCCACCCCTTTGCCCCCCAGACGCAAACCCACGGCTACCAGATTCTCTTTGAACAACTCGAAGCGTGGCTGGCGGAAATTACCGGATTTGCGGGCATTTCCCTGCAACCCAACGCCGGGTCCCAAGGAGAATATGCGGGATTATTGGCGATTCGCGGCTACCATGAAAGCCGGGGCGAGGCACACCGCAAAATTTGCCTGATTCCCGAGTCCGCCCACGGGACAAACCCCGCCAGTGCCGTGATGTGCGGGATGAAAGTGGTGGCAGTGAAGTGCGATAAAGATGGGAATATCGACATCGGGGACTTGAAAGCGAAGGCCGAGAAACACGGGGAGAACCTGGGGGCGCTGATGGTGACGTACCCCTCCACCCACGGGGTGTTTGAAACCGGCATTCGGGACATTTGCGCGATCGTCCACGACAATGGCGGCCAGGTCTATATGGACGGGGCGAATATGAACGCCCAGGTCGGGTTGTGCCGTCCGGGAGATTTCGGGGCGGATGTGTGCCATCTGAATTTGCACAAAACCTTCTGCATCCCCCACGGCGGCGGCGGGCCGGGGATGGGTCCCATCGGTGTCATGTCCCACCTGCTGCCGTTTTTACCGGGTCACGCGGTGGTTGAGATGCCGGGGGAACATCGGGTCGGGGCGGTGTCGGCGGCACCCTGGGGCAGCGCCAGCATTTTGGTGATTTCCTGGATGTATATTGCCATGATGGGGGCGGCGGGGTTGACCCACGCGACGAAGGTGGCGATTTTGAATGCCAATTACATGGCGCGACGGCTGGATGCGTCCTATCCGATTTTATATAAAGGTCAGAACGGCACGATCGCCCACGAGTGCATTCTGGATTTGCGATCACTCAAAAAGTCCGCCAATATCGACGTGGACGATATCGCCAAACGCCTGATGGATTACGGGTTCCACGCCCCGACAATTTCCTGGCCTGTGGCGGGGACGATGATGGTGGAACCGACGGAGAGCGAGTCCAAGGACGAGTTAGACCGGTTCTGCGAAGCCATGACCGCCATCCGGGCCGAGATCGCCGCGATCGCATCCGGGGACATGGACGGGGAAAATAACCCCCTCAAACAGGCCCCCCACACGGCGGAATCCTTGATTGTCGGGGAATGGAACCGCCCCTATTCTCGGGAAATCGGCGCCTACCCCGCCCCCTGGACTCGGGAGTACAAATATTGGCCGCCGGTGGGCCGGGTGGATAATGCGTTCGGCGATCGCAATTTCGTCTGTTCCTGCGCCCCGATGGAGGCCTATCAGGACTAAATTGAACGGCATCGCCCATTATCGTAATGAGCGATCGTGTGGTTACAGATTCGGGAAAAGGCAGTCGGGAGTCGGTATTCGGAAGTCGGAGCGAGGGTTTTTACAATTAAGGTCTGTGACGACTCCAGCGCTCACTGCTATAAAAAACGGGGTTGGTCGATGGGGCCGACCCCGTTTTTGTCCCCTTGAACGAGGGAAAGCACAAGGCGGAAGAAGGCTAAAGTTGGAGCGGGTGAAACAGCCGATCAAAAACCGTTTGATTTGTAAAGCATGACAAATGGGCCGGCGCGGACAATCCGGGATCGATCCGTTTCTTCCACACCCCCATCGCCACCCCCGCCGCCCCCGCCGGGAAAGAATGAGATCCCTCCATGGGAGGCGATCGGTGGCGGACGGGATGCCGGGACATTTACACAATCTTCATATTAAAATCCGGATCTTTTACAGAATTGACTGGATTTTTATCGGGTCTTACCGTTATGATGGACTTGCTTGCGTATCAGACATCCATTCAATTTGACAATTGACAAGGGTAAAATTGACAGACCATTTGAAAACCGATACCGACTATCGATAACTGCGGGATTTGTCAATCTCACCCGGTCAAAATTCTGGATTGGAGTCTCATACAAATCCGTTCCGAAGACCAGTCCTTCGCAAATTTTGAGATCGAGAGTTCCACGGGGATGGGATCGGTCTCAAATCGGTGTCCAGACCAACTGAAGTGGGTATCCTTGCTATGAAAGAAGTTCAACTATTTAATATATCAATCGATAACATCACAACCGAAGAATTACTCAAAAATCTCGGTCAGAAAGGCGGCGTCGTCTTCACTCCCAACGTCGATCACCTGATGCGCCTGCAAAAAGATCGGGAATTTTACGATCTCTACCATCAATCGGACTACCGAATCTGCGACAGCAAAATTGTTTACTACGCCTCCCGGCTGCTGAACCAGCCCATCAAGGAGAAGATTTCGGGTTCGGATCTGTTTCCGGCGTTTTATCAGTATTATCGCAATTGCGAAGGGGTCAAGATCTTCTTGCTCGGGGCCGCCGAGGGAGTCGCCGTCCGCGCCCAAGCCAACATCAACGAAACGGTGGGCCGGGAAATCGTCGTTGACTGCTATTCTCCCCCCTACGGCTTTGAAAAAGACGAGCTCGAATGTCAGCGGATCGTCGATCGCATCAACGAATCCGGGGCGACGGTTCTGGCGGTCGGGGTGGGTGCTCCCAAACAAGAAAAGTGGATCATGTGCCACAAGCACAAGCTGACGAATATCAAAGTCTTTTTGGCGATCGGTGCCACCATCGACTTTGAAGCGGGCGAAAAGCCCCGCTCTCCCCAGTGGATGAGCGAGATGGGGTTGGAGTGGCTGCACCGGCTCACCTCCGAACCTCAGCGCCTCTGGAAGCGCTACCTGATCGAAGATATGCCCTTTTTGTGGCTGTTGATGCAGCAGAAATTCAACCGCTACCGATCGCCCTTCGCCTCCGAGTCAGACGTGGTGATCCCCGACTGGCAGATGCCCCTGTTGGGACAGACCCTCCAAGAAGCCGGTTTGCTGACCCCCGCCCAGGTCCAACAAGTCCTCCGAGCCCAAGCCCGACAGCGCCACCTGCGCTTCGGAGAAATCCTCTCCGATTGGGGGTGGCTGTCCCAGGAAACCGTCGATTTCTTCGCCGACGAGTTGCCCCTGATCCGCACCCAACCCGAAAAGCAGCCCTTGGGTCAATATCTCAAAGCCGCCCGGCTGTTGGATGACGAACAAATTCACCTGATCTTGACCGAACAGCAGCGAGAGCGCCGGCGGTTCGGCGAACTCGCCGTCCAGAAAGGCTGGCTCAAACAACAGACCGTCGATTCCATCCTATGGTATCTCGCCCACTCGAATTCCATGAAGATCGCGTAGCGGTTTGATGGGGCATCCGATCAAACGACCGATTTCAAACCGGGGACATCCCCGGTTTTTTGTCGGTCGATCGCGTATGATAATCCAGATCGAACCGTTTCAAACCGTCTCAACATCTAGGATATGGTGTATCTCCCCCAACGTCGCCGTCCCGGCCGACAGCGTTCCCTCAAGGCCCATTGGAACGACTTGCCCCGCCTGAGATCCGATCGCCTTTTGTTACTGATCGGTTTGGGAATCGCCCTCAGTTGGAGCGCGATCTCGATTCTCAAATGGCTGCTGCCCTCCGATCCCCCGGCCGCATCGGAGACCGTTTCCGAAGTGTCCCGAGAAGAATTGGCGACCACCTACAACGTCAAATCCCCCCCCGATTGGCAGGCAAACCCCGACCTGCAGGCGATCGTGGATGAAACCGTCGCCCTGGCCGAAGACGCGGGACTCCCCACGGAGGCCCTCTCCATCACCTTGGTGGACGTCGGCGACCCGGCCACCCATTACCAAGCCGGATACAACCCTCAAATCATGCGCTTTCCCGCCAGCGTCTCCAAACTCTTTTGGCTGGCGGCCTTTTTCCAGCGCGTCCGGGCCGGTTCGATTCCCGACGAGTCCCCGTTTTACCAAGACCTCAACTACATGATCCGCATTTCCGACAACGACTCGGCCGGCCGCATCCTGGACGCGATCACCCAAACCACCTCGGGAGAAGCTTTGGAGGGGACGGAGTTGGAGACGTGGATCGACAAGCGCAGCCAGATCGATACATTATTCCGCAACGCCAACTATAAAAATATTATTCTGAGTACGAAGAATTATCCCATCACCGATGGGGGAGAAGCCCCCGCCGGCCGCGACCTACAACTGAAACAAAACCGGGCTTTGGCCAGCGGAAACCGGGTCAGCACCGACCAGGCGGCGCGGCTGATGTACGAAATTTATACGAAACAGGCGGTTTCCCCCGTCGCCAGCACCAAGATGGCCCACCTGCTGACCCGCGATCTGAATCCGTCCGCCTGGGACGAGGGCGATCGCGATTTTGTCAAAGGGTTTTTGGGGGAATCCCTCCCCACGGACATTTACTTCGCCTCCAAGGTCGGCTACACGTCGCGATCGCGCCAAGAGGTCATCTTCGTCCGCACCCTCGACGACCGCGCCATCTACATCCTGGCCGTTTTCGGCACCGATGCGGCCTACGCCCAAAATGAGGAGATCTTCCCCCGGATGTCCCGCCACATCTTCGATCGCCTGAACGGAACCCCCCAAAAACTCAAACCCAAAGAAGTCAGCGTCTTCAAGTCCAAAGACAATTGATCTCGACGATTGTAGAAAGGAAATCGGGAACTTTTCACTTTTCACTTTTCACTTTTCACTTTCCCCGCACCCCACATCTTGATGAAAACCGACGCTCCCCCGGTGGGAACCGTCGGTTCTGATGCGATCGCTCCGATGGGAGCTGATGTCTCAAGTCGCCGAAATCCTTCGTCGGCAAAGGATTCGGACTCTTTCAGGGTCCGGCAGGCCGATTAGCTCTTATTCATGAAACCCTGGGCTTGGCGGAGGGCCGCGGCACCGATGTTAAAGAGCGCCCAGCCGCCGGCCAGGAGTACGGGCAACAAAACCACGACTACCCGAAGATCCAAATCCATCTGCTCTCCTCCTAATTTTAAAGAAATTTTCATATTCCTATTTTTATCGCATTTAGCACGTTTTTTGCAATCACTCAATCCTCCCACGAGAAGGATTGAAAAAATTCGATGTCCGCCCGAGACCCGACCCGACCCTTTTCCTCAGTGCGATCGCTCGAAACCTGTCTCCGTGCCCGTCCCGGCGTGGACTCGCGCCAATTTCTCGTAGCGTTCGGCGTGCTCGATGAGTCCGGCCACTTCTGCCTCGGACACCTCCCGGATGCGTTGGGCGGGAATCCCCACCACCAGCGATCGCGGCGGGACGTCTTTCGTGACCACGGAACCGGCCCCCACGATGCTGCCGGCGCCCACCCGCACGCCGTCCATGATAATCGCCCCGATGCCGATCAAACTCCCCGGTTCGACGTGGGCCGCGTGGATGACGGCCCGGTGGCCGACGGTGACATCCCGATCCAAGACCGTGACTTGTCCCGGATCGCCGTGTAAAATGGCCCCGTCCTGGATATTGGTGCGATCGCCGATGACGATCTTTTCCACGTCCCCTCGCAATACCGCCGCGTACCAAATACTCGCCCCCTCGCCGACTTCCACATCGCCGACCACCACCGCCCCGGGGGCGACGAAGGCCGCTTTGGACAGGTCCGGCGACGGCCAGCGGCCGATGGCGGGGGAAATGGGAAACTGGGGGGATTGATTCATAACTCAAGGGCGATCGCGGACGTATCGGACGAAACGACAAAAATTTTGATCCGTGTGGATGGAAGACCCACCGTTATAATAGACTTTACGTCGGTTTGGTGCAAAAGCATTCATCATGAATTCTGCCTTGCAGTACCCTATTTTTGGCTCGGAGATTAGCTGTCCCCACTGCCGCCAGAAAATTCCCGCATTGACTCTCACGGATACCTATCTGTGTCCTCGGCATGGTGCCTTTGAAGCCGATCCGAAAACGGGGGAATTGATCCACCTCCAGTCCGGGCGCCACTGGCGACAGTGGAATGAGGAGTGGTACCGGCAGCATACCCACCCCGACGGTATCCGGTTTGAAATCCACGAGGCTCTCGATCGCCTCTACACCCAAGGATACCGGGCGACCCGCGTCATCATCGCCCAGCGCTACCGGGACTTGATCGGTTCCTACCTCGAACGCAGCACCCCCTGGCGATCGCAGCCCGAGTCCAACCAGCCCCGCCTGTACGGCCTGCCGGTGGAATTTAGCCCCGACCCCGAGGAGGAACCCTGCTGGGAGGTGATCAATTTCGACCTGGAAAAGGAACAGGGGGTTCCCGTCCGCTATCCGTATTTCCGCTTATTTGAGTAGGAACCGCACCTGAAAATCGACCGCCACCATTGGGGAAACGCTGATGCACCACGCTTCTATCCGCACCGCCGACATCCACCGCGCCATCGCCTTTTACGAACAGTTGGGGTTTGAAGTGCGCGATCGCTTCACCACCGGCTACACCCTCGCCTGCTGGATGGAGGGACTCGGCGGCCGCATCGAACTGATCCAAATTCCCGAACCTAAACCCGCCCCCGATGCCTTCGGCGACGAGCATTATGTCGGCTACTACCATCTCTCCTTTGACTTGACGGACGCCACCCCCGACCTCCCCAGTTGGATCGACTCCCTCCGCCATCGCGTCGATTCCCTCAACGTCCTCCTCGAACCCACCCAACAGGCGATCGGCGAAAAGGTCTACGAAGTCGCTTTTGTCGCCGACGCGGATGGCCTGCCCCTGGAATTGATCCGCCTGTTGAAGGGTTGACGGGAAACGGTAACTTGCGATAAAATTCAATTATTATCGTTTAAAATGGGGATGGGTTAAAAAATAAAATTTTTGTCAATATTTCCATTGTATAAAGAATCATACCATAGTCAAGTCAAAATAGATAGAGTTGTCATCAAAATGATCCGGGCAATTTTCGCAAAAGGTATAAATAATAATTATCGTCAGCCGATAATTTGAGCGTTTCTTGCCCCCAGAAAAGCGTCCGATCAATCAAATGGAGAAGCCAAGCGACATGACAGAGAATCAAACCGAAACCACCCAACAGCCGGCCCCCCAGGGAATGGGAATCCGGGAGAGAGTGTTCAAACTCCTGGGCAGTTGGAAGCTCAGATTCGGAGCCGTCGGCGTCCTGATCATTATCGTGGGCGTGATCGCCTTTTTCTGGGCGCACATGGTCGCCGGGTTGGGAATGCGGGTGTGGTCCAACAGCTCCGGCGCCACCCCCATCGAGTGCATGATGCGGGATACCAACGGTGACGAGTACGTGAGTTGTAGCGCCATTCTCAACGGTCAGGTGGTGCCCCTCGAATGCGGGGCGAGTATTTTCAATATCGGTTGCCGGATCAATTACGGGGCGGCGGCGCCGGGAATTCGCAATCGAGATCTGTAAATTGGCGGCGATCGAGCCGGAATTTCAGATGTGGGGAACGGGAGTCTAAACTGCTGATACGTTCCCTTTTTTTATGTTATAAAACGTAGAAAAATTTCGGGAGCGATCGCACCATGTTTGATTGTATCATTGTCGGCACGGGACCAGCCGGGGCGACGGCGGCTTACCATCTGGCCAAAAAAGGGCATTCAATTTTGGCGATCGACAAAGCCATTCTCCCCCGCTATAAACCCTGCGGTGGGGGCGTTTCTCCGGTCGTCCAGGATGGGTTCGATTTCGACTTGTCCCCGGCCATTTCTCTGAAAACGAATACCGTCTGTTTGACCTGGAAGAAAGACGACCCGGTCGCCATCGAGCTCAAAAACTATCCGATTTGGATGGTCAGGCGAGAAGTGTTTGACTATTTCATTCTCAATCAAGCCGTGGGACAAGGGGCCGCCGTTCGAGATCATACCGAAGTCACTTCCATCGAATTTAAAAGCGATCGCTGGTTCGTCAATACGACGAAAGGACAGTATTGCGGCCGTTACTTGATCGCCGCCGACGGCGCCAAAGGATCGATGGCAAAATGGTTGGGATTCCCAAAGCAGAAAAAAGTGGTTGCGGGCGCTTTAGAGTTAGAAATTCCCCGGGGGAATCGAGGGGACAATCAAACTTACTTTGAATTCGGCTTAGTCAATAAAGGATATGCCTGGAATTTTCCCAAAGCCGACGGTTTCTCAGTCGGTGCGGCGGCATTTTGGAAAGAACGCAAGGCACAAAATTTCAAGCAAATCTTGATAGATTACGCCCAGATGTTCGACCTGAATTTAGACGGGGCGACGGAATGCGGACATCCGATCGCGCTGTGGGACGGAAGCCAAAAATTGCACGCCCAAAATGCCCTGCTGGCGGGGGAAGCGGCCTGCGTGGTCGATCCGTTTACGGCGGAGGGGATTCGCCCGTCTATTTTCAGCGGTTTGAAAGCGGCCGCAGCGATTCACGATGCGATCGCCGGAAATATGAATGCCTTGGAACGGTACACGGAAATCATGGTCGAAGAGTGGGGAAAAGAGATGCTTTGGGCGCAGAAATTGGCTCAAATATTTTACCGCTTCCCCCAGTTAAGTTATCAAGTCGGAGTCAAACATCAGGCGGCGGCGGCGACAATGAGCCGCATCTTTGCCGGGGAGTTGAGTTATTCAGATGTCGCCAATAAAGGGATCGATTTGATCCGAAAATCGGTGTTGAAGGTTTGAGGAGAAAAGGGAATCGGGAATCGGGAATCGGGAATCGGGAATCGGGAATCGGGAATCGGGAATCGGGAATCGGGAATCGGGAAGGGGAAGGGGAAGGGGAAGAGGGCGAATGCCATTCGCCCCTACTTTTCATGGGTTAAAAATCAATGGTTTGCGGTGCGCGGGGGAAGGGGATCACGTCGCGGATATTGCCCATTCCGGTCATGAATTGTACCACCCGCTCGAAACCGAGGCCGAATCCGGCGTGGGGGACGGTTCCGTACCGTCGCAAATCCAGATACCACCACAACTCCTCAGCATCGATACCCGAGGCTTTGATGCGATTTTCCAGGACATCCAAGCGTTCTTCCCGCTGGGAACCGCCGATAATTTCCCCGACTTTCGGCGCCAGGACATCCATCGCCCGGACGGTTTTTCCGTCGTCATTTTGGCGCATATAAAACGCCTTGATCTCGGCGGGGTAGTCGGTGACGATGACGGGTTTTTTGAACAATTCCTCAGCCAGGTAGCGCTCGTGCTCAGACTGGAGATCCAGGCCCCAACTGACGGGATATTCAAATTTACGATCGCTTTTTTCCAATTGCGCGATCGCCTCAGTGTAGGTGATGCGCTCGAATTCGTTGTTGATGATATTGTCCGCCGTCTCCAGAACCGAATTGTCGATGCGCTTGTTGAAAAATTCCATATCCTCCGCGCAATTTTCCAACACGGATTTAAAAATATGTTTCAAAAACGCCTCGGCCAGATCCATATTGCCGTCGAGATCGCAAAACGCCATCTCCGGTTCGATCATCCAGAACTCGGCCAGGTGGCGGGAGGTGTTGGAATTTTCCGCCCGAAACGTCGGTCCAAAGGTGTAGACACTCCCGAAGGCCAGAGCCATAATTTCCGCCTCCAACTGGCCGCTGACGGTAAGAAACGCCCGCTTCCCGAAGAAATCCTGGCTGAAATCCACCGCTTTCGCCTCATTGAGGGGTAAGGCATTGAGATCCAAACTCGTCACCGAGAACAGTTCCCCGGCCCCCTCGCAGTCGCTGGCGGTGATGATGGGGGTGTGGACCCACAGAAAACCCCGTTCCTGGAAAAACTGGTGGACCGCCGCCGCGCAGGCGTTGCGGACCCGAAAAACCGCCCCGTAGGTATTGGTGCGCGATCGCAAATGGGCGATGGTCCGTAGAAACTCGAAGGAGTGCCGCTTCTTCTGCAAAACGTAGGATTGGGGGTCCGCTTCCCCGTAAACCCGGACAGTTGTCGCCTTCAGTTCGATCCGCTGGCCCTTGGCGGGGGACTCCACCACCTCCCCCGTCACCTCCACCGAGGCGCCCGTGTTCAGTTGCCGCAAAATAGTATCGGAGTCGGCGAGATCGGCATTGATCACCACCTGGAGATTCGCCATACCGGACCCGTCATTGACCTCCGCGAAGGCGAACTCCTTCAATTCCCGCTTCGTCCTCACCCAACCGCGAACCGTCACCGCTTCCCCCGGCTGACCCGTTCTCAACAATTCCGCGATGCGTCGTATCTCCATGTTCTTTCGATCCTTACCCATTCATGTCTTCTTTTCATGTTGCCACGACTCGATCGCCAACCCGGTATCAATCCAAATTTCAGCCATTCCTAAAGTTTTCTGAACGAAGCGTCCCAATCGAAGCGGGTTTCGGCGTAGAATTAGCTTGAGCCATATCTAACGATCGAGGAGACCTTCCATGCCAGAGGCGGTGGGTGTAATTGAAACATTGGGATTTCCGGGGGTACTAGCGGCGGCCGATGCGATGGTGAAAGCCGCACGAGTGACCCTGGTGTATTACGGTCTGGCCGAACGGGGAGAGTTCATGGTCGCCATTCGGGGAGGGACTTCCGAAGTCAGACCGGCGATGGAAGCGGGTGTCGCCGCGGCGGAAAAGACGTTCGGGTGTACGATTATCACGCACTACACCATCCCCAACCCGCCGCCGAATATCGTCGATGTCCTCCCCATCCATCACACGCCGGAGAGCGAACCCTTCCGAGTTTAGGGGGTCGCCCGGGGTTCGGCCGGATTTCACGGCAAATGTTATCGGTCAATAGGGGTCGCAACATTCGCTCAAATCGAGTCGCGGCGACAAATTATTTCATTTATCCAGGAGAGATTAGATGTCACAACAAGCAGTGGGCGCACTGGAAACCAAGGGATTTCCGGGAATTTTGGCGGCGGCCGATGCGATGGTCAAAGCGGGTCGCGTCACCCTGGTGGGCTACATCCGGGCCGGGAGCGCCCGGTTTACGGTCATGATCCGCGGCGACGTCTCGGAAGTGAAAACGGCGATGGATGCCGGAATTGCGGCGGTGGAGCACGTTTACGGTGCGGCTCTGGAAACCTGGGTGATCATTCCCCGCCCCCACGAGAACGTGGTGGCCGTGCTGCCTATCGATTTCAACGAGAATGTGGAAGAGTACCGTCAGGCGGCCGAGGGCCTGACGCTTCCGAGAGGAAACGGTTCCAACCGATAACCGGGCGACTCCCCCCTCCGAAAGGTCGGGGAGGGGGAGCGCCCGTCAAAACTTGAGTTGAGGAGTTAACCTCCAGAGCGATCGCGGATCGGAAGCCGTCGCCGGCCCGTTTGGGTTAGGATGGAATCGGCTCGACAGGTCTTCGAGAAGGTCAAGGGGGAGAGTTTGCCATGAGCATACTGAATAAAATCTTTAAGGGAGCCGACGAGGGCCGAATTTCGCTGTCCACTCCGGAGGCGTTCGCGGCGATCGCGGTGAGTGCCATTTCCGCCGACGGTTATATGCGCGACGAAGAGCGCGATCGCATCGTGGTTTTGCTCTCGGAACTGCCCCTGTTTCAGGGGTATTCCCAACAGCGGCTGACCAATTTGTTGGAAAAACTGTTTGAATTGTTGTCGGTCAAAGGGACCTATTCCCTATTGGCGATCGCTCGAGAATTTCTGCCGGCAGAACTGCAGGAACCCGCGTTCGTCGTCGTCAGCGACCTGCTGTTGGTGGATGGTGTCCTCTCGGCGAAAGAGCGGGAATTTTTGACCCATCTGTGGCAGATGCTCGACGTCCCCGCCGACCGGGCGTCGCAGATTTTCGAGCAGAAAGTGGAAGAATATAATTTGAGAACGCCACAGAAGAAATAATCTCCCGACAAATGTTTGAATAATAGGGGGGATGGGAATGAAAAAGATTGGGTTATTGATGGGGATTTTTGCCCTCTCATTTTTGACGGTGACAGTCGCGTTGCCCCGGGCGATCGCCCAAGTTTCGCCGCCCCCCTTTCGGGCGGAAATGCAACTCGCCCAGGAACCGGCTCCAGCGGCGACATTTGCAGATCTCGTAGAGGGAATGGAACGATGGTCGGGGCTGTTTACCCTCTATCAAAATTCCCAGACCGGGTCAGTTTATCTGGAAATTCGGCCGGAACAATTTGAGGAACCTTTCCTCTGTTTTATCACCCTAGATGCCGGGTTGGAAACGGTGGGAACTTTCGGCGGCCTGGATCTCGGAGATTTCCTGTTTCAACTGCGTCCCCGTTCCAACTCGGTCGAATTTGTCATTCCCAACATCAATTTTCGCGCCGCCCCCGACGATCCCCAGTGGCGATCGCTCGCTCGTTCGGCGGGGGAGTCGATCCTTTACACCTTGCCCATCCTCGCCGTCCACCCGGACCGCCAGAGCGTTTTGGTGGACCTGGGAACGGTTTTGACCGGCGATCGCGAACTTTCGGGACTCTCAGACCGACTGATCGCCGCCCTGCAAAATAACTACAGCCTCGACGCCCAAAAGTCCTACATTTCCAGCGTGGAAGCCTTCCCGAACAACGTTGAGATCGAGTCGGTTTTGGGATTTTCCGGGGGCGGAAATTTGCCGTTTTGGGACTCCCCCGCCCTCCCCGACTCCCGGTCTTTCAATCTGCGAATTCGCTATAGTTTTCTCGCCGTTCCCGACCCGAACGGCTACCGCCCCCGCATCGCCGACGAGCGGATCGGCTACTTCACCACCACTTACCAAGATGTCTCCGACCCGAACCGGGGCAGGCGATCGTCCGTCGTCCGCCACATCAACCGCTGGAATTTGCAGAAACGAGATCCCGCTGCCCCCCTTTCTCCCCCCGTGGAACCGATCGTCTTTTGGATCGAAAATACCGTCCCCTCGGAATACCGGGACGCCATTCGGGAGGGGGTGTTGATGTGGAACGAAGCCTTCGAGGCGGCGGGCTTTTCCGACGCCATCGAAGTGCGACAGATGCCCGACGATGCCCCCTGGGACCCGGCGGATGTCCGCTACAATACCATCCGCTGGTCGATGTCTTTCGATGCGAGATTTAGCGGTTACGGCCCCTCCCACGTCAATCCTCTGACCGGGGAAATTTTGGACGCCGATATGGTGATCGAGAGTCGGGCGATCGCCGATCTGGGCAGTGGAAAAGCTGTTTTGGCTGACCTCAACACCGATGTCTGCGAGGTGGGACTCTCGGCGAACCGCCGGGAACTCGACGAACACCGATGTTTCGCGGCGGGCTCCGAGCGACAACTGGCCGTCGGCGCGATCGCCCTGTCCACTTTAGATCCGAAAACCCACACCGACTCGGTAGAAGAGTACATCCACCAGTTTCTCCGCCTCCTCGTCGCCCACGAAATCGGCCACGCCCTGGGACTGCGACACAATTTCCACGGCAGCACGATGCTGGCGCCGGAGGAGTTGAACGATAAAAATATTACCCGGACGCGGGGGATGGTGGCCTCGGTGATGGATTACGTCCCCGTCAACCTCGCCCCCCGAGGTCAACCCCAGGGCGACTATTTTCCGGCGATCGTCGGCCCCTACGACCGCTGGGCGATTGAGTACGGGTACAAGCCGATTTCGGCGGGTACCCCCTACGGCGAATCTCGGGAATTGCAGGAGATCGCGCGGCGGGGGACGGCGCCGGAATTGGCCTTCGCCACGGATGAGGATCTGTGGGGGGTGTACCTCGACCCGGCGGCGAACGCCTTCGATCTGAGCAATGATATGTTGCAATATTCCCGATCGCAGTTGGACAACGCCCGGGCGATGTGGGAGCGGTTGGAAACCCGCTCTTTCGGATGGGGTGGGGAGTCGGACCAACTGCGGCAGGTTTTCGAGACGATTTTCGGCTACTATTTCAGCCAAGTTGACAACGCGACGGTCTACGTCGGGGGGCAATCTTTCGATCGCCAACGGGTCGGCAGTCGGGGCGGAACACTGCCCCTGGAACCGATTCCAGCAAGCGAACAAAGACGGGCGCTGCGGTTGTTGGAAGAGTATGTTTTTGCCGAAGATGCGTTCAATTTTTCTCCGGATTTAATTAACCGCCTGGTGCCCTCCCGGTGGTCGGATTGGGGAAATCCCGATCGCTACGCCTCCCTCGACTATCCCATCGGCGATCGCATTTTGTGGCTGCAAACTTACGTCCTTCGGGAATTGCTGGCGCCCACCCGCTTGAGTCGCCTGCGGGACTTGGAGTTGAAAACCGCGCCGGGAAATACCCTCACCCTGCCGGAATTATTTGAAATGCTCAATAACAGCATTTGGACGGAAATTTGGCGGGATGATGGAGTTGCGATCGGCGGTTTTCGCCGTCCCCTGCAACAAGTTTACCTCGATATTCTCGCCGATATGGTATTGGAAAATACCGACGTCCCCGAAGATGCGAAAACCTTGGCTTGGTTCCAGTTAAAGCAACTCGGGGAGGCGATTAGTCATCGCTTGGACAAAGGGGGCGATCGCATGGATGCCTACACCCTCGCCCACTTGGAAAAGAGCCGCGATCGCATTTTCAAAACCTTGGATGCCCGGTTGCAGGTGAATGATTGAGGGTGTATTGTCCGGCCCCCAAACCCCCAATGCTGGGGGCTGTGACATTATGTCCGCTCAAGCTGCTATAGGGTATATAGCGCTGTGCGAGGCGAGTCGTTACACACCAGACGGCGGGCCATCCCCCGGCTGCCCGGGTCGAGTTTCGGAAGTTTTTATTAAGGCTTTTTTTTCGATCTGAAATACAAGGTATAGCGCTGCTAGAGGGCAATAGGCAATAGGCAACAGGCAATAGGAAACTGAAATGACCTTTACATCGATGTTTCAAGG
>NZ_JAJENU010000690.1:0-52287 GCF_035615495.1 Lyngbya sp. CCY1209
AACAGTTGTGGGTTTTTCCGAAAAATTACTGCCGCGCCTAACCCACCCTACTATTGCCTCATTTTAGCCGAAACGGTTCACTACGACTAATCCTGAGAGTCGATTTCCGCCAACTCCATCCACCGTTCCGTGGCGCGATCGATTTCTCCCGCCAGGGATTCGACTTGTTGATGTAATTCCTGCACCCGACTCACGGAGGCGGGGGGTGCGGTGTAGAGTTCGGCTTCAATTTGGCTCTTTTTCTCCTCCAGTTCTGCGATCGCGGTTTCGAGTTTTTCGTATTCCCGCCGCTCCTTCGAGGAGAGTTTCCGCCGGCCGTCTTTTCCCCAGGAATAGCGGGGGGATTTCTCCGGTTCGGGTTCCGCCGCTTTTTGGGGGGCGGCGACCTGTATTTGTTCCTCGGCTTTTTTGACTTCTTCGGCTTGTTTGTAGTCGAGATAGACGGAATAGTTACCGGGGTAGAGGCGGACTTTTCCGGCGGACTCGAAGGCGAAAATCATGTCAACGGTGCGGTCCAGGAAATAGCGATCGTGGGAGACGGCGATCGCGCACCCGTTGAATTCTTCCAAATATTCTTCTAAAACCGACAGGGTTTGCACGTCCAAATCGTTGGTGGGTTCGTCCAAAATCAGCACGTTGGGCGCCCCCATCAATACCCGCAGCAAGAATAACCGCCGCTTTTCTCCCCCGGAAAGTTTGTGCAGGGGGGCATATTGTTGTCCGGGGGGAAACAAAAATCGCTCCAACATTTGGGAGGCGCTAATTTGGGTTCCGTCGGCGGTGGTGACGTATTCGGCGACTTCTTTTAAGTAATCAATAACCCGCTGATTTTCGTTCATCGCCGCCAGCAGGTTTTCGGAATGTTGGTCGAAGTAGCCGATGTGGATGGTACTGCCGATGTCAACGGTTCCCGCGTCGGGTTCGGTGCGCCCCGTTATTAAGTCCAAAAGGGTGGATTTTCCGACACCATTGCCGCCGATGATCCCGATGCGATCTTGGGGGCTGAAGGTGTAGGTAAAGTCTTTAATTAACGTTTTGCCGTCGTAGGATTTGGAGATATTTTCCAATTCGATCACTTTTTTTCCGATCCGGCGTCCGGGGGTGGAGATTTCCACTTTCCCCAACGCCTGTTTGAATTCCACATCCTGCATCCCTTCGATGCGCTGAATGCGGGCTTTTTGTTTGGTGCTTCTGGCTTTCGGCCCCCGCTGCAGCCACTCCAATTCCCGCCGCAATACGCCCCGGTGTTTTTGCTGTTGGCCGGCGGCGACATCTTCCATTTCCGCCTTTTTTTCCAAATAGTAAGAATAGTTGCCGGAGTAGGTGAACAAATCGCCGCGATCGATTTCCACGATGCGATTGGTGACGCGATCCAAAAAATAGCGATCGTGAGTAATTAAAAAGAGTGCGCCCCGATAACTATTCAAATAATCCTGCAACCACTCCACCGACATGGCATCCAAATGGTTCGTCGGTTCGTCCATCAACAAAACGTCCGGTTCCCGCAGCAGCGCCGCCGCCAGGGCGATGCGCTTCCGATAGCCCCCGGAAAGGGTGCCGACTTTGACATCAAAATCTTCGATACCCAGTTTCGTCAAAATAATTTTCGCCTGGGTTTCCAACTCCCAAGCGTTGCTAGAATCCATGCGCTGCATGACCTCGGAAAAGCGAGTCATCAGGCTTTCATCTTCCGGGAATTTGGCAATTTTTCGGGATAAGTCCTCGTACTCTTGAATCAAATGCAACTTCTCGCCGCTGTCGGCAAAAACCTGCTCCAAAACGGTATTATTTTCGTCGAGTTCCGGCTGCTGCGGCAGGTAAATTAATTTAATTTTCGGATTGACCCACAATTCCCCCCCGTCGGTAGGTTCGGCGCCGACGATCATTTTCAGAAGGGTCGATTTACCCGAGCCATTCGTGCCGATCAAACCCACTTTATCCGACACGCCCAAACTCAGATTGGCATCCCTGAGAATTTCCTTGGTGCCGAAATCTTTTTGAACCGATCGCAGAGTTAAAATATTCATATTCAAACGCCAAAAATAAAAATTTTATCAGTTGATAGATTATCAATTATAACAATCTGAATCCACAGAATCCGTAATCTGCGCCATCTGCAAAATCCTTAAAATCGGCGATCGCGGAGGGGGGAATGGGAATTTCACGACATCCCACACCCCCATCCTCCGGCAAATCACCCAAATTCCACTGATCGATTTTCAACTCAATTCAATCTGTGTAATCTGCGTAATCTGCGGATCGCCTCACACCCCAATTACTGGGCTTCTTCGGCAATATCGCCGACATTAAACAAGAAAGGAACGCTGCTCTTCGAGTCCCCGAGGATCAGCACCTTCGGCATCTGAGAGCCGCCCTGGCGCCAAGCTTCAATCGCCTCTTTTTGCAGCACCAATTCACCCCCCTGAGCTTTCAAGGTTTCCGCCAACAGCCGCTGGGCTTCGGCGCGACCTTTAGCCCGGTTGATATCCGCCTGGGCTTGCTGTTCGGCTTCCCGCGCCACATAAACGGCCCGCTGCGATCGCTGTTCGGCGATCTGTTTGTCCTCGACCGCCCGGGCAAATTCCGGGGAGAAGGCTAGGTCAACCACACTGGTATCCAATACGATAATGCCATACTTATCCAATCGAGAAACCAGAGCATAATCAAAATCAGCTTTCAGTTGTTCCCGTTGGGTAATCGCTTCTTCAATGGTCCGTTTTGCCGCCGCAATTTTGAAGGATTCCTGAGTCTGGGGGGCGATAATTTTGGAGACGACATTTTGCAGGGTTCCCTGTTCCCGGCGGATCTTGACCACGTTCACCGGATCGAGGCGGAAGTTGATCGCGAAACTGGCGGAAAGCTCCTGCAAATCCTTGGTGGAACTCTGGGCCGGAACTTCAAATTTCTGCACGGTGACATCGTAGATATCCACCGCAGAAATGAGGGGCGGCTTGAAGTGCAACCCCTCCAACAGCGCGCCATCCTGGGCTTTTCCCAAAATGCTCAACACAGCCGCTTGGCCGGGGGTGATGATCACGAAGGAATTGAGGCCGATGAGAAGGGCCGCTGCGGCGATAATTCCGAGGATAATTGCGGGTAAACCTTGTTGAGGTTGTGCGCTTTTCAAAATACTTACTCCTGTTTTGGATACGACAATTTGAGGGAATAGGGAATCGGTAACTTTTCACTGTTCACTGTTCACTTTCCCCACCGAGCACCGAGCACCGAGCACACCCCAACTCTCCCCACACCCCAATTATTGGCAAAATTTTCGCTCCCGGGTGATTTCCGGTTCCTGCCAGTCGTAGGAATAATGGCTGACGGATTGAATCTGGGGAACGGCGTTGATGATGTCGCGCATCTGGGTTTCCAGAGGGGGGCGGTTTTTGATAGACTGGCCCGAGTCTCCCGCGAGGGCGGGGATAATTTGGGTTCCGGGGGGAGCCCCGGCGGCGACGGTTTGCACCTGTTCGACGATGCAACTTGTGGTTCCGCAGACGCCGTAAGCCATCGGATGCCATTGTATCGAAGATGGGAAGCGATCCCAAGGTTGGAGGCGGGAGTCGAATCCCTGTCCGCCGATGCGGCGGTTGCCTTCGGGGAAAAAGACGGCGCCGGCGGGGATATTGCGCGATCGCACCCTTTGGCTGACATTGCTCAAAAAGTCGATCACCCCCTGCTGCGCGTGGGCGACACTCAACCGCCACAGTTGTTGATTGTAAGTGTCCCCGAGGGAGGGAATTCCGGCCAGGGCGGGCAAAGCTTCCTCGTCGGGCCACGGAGACGGGGGCGGTTCCTGTTTCTTGTCGTCGTCTTCGGACAGTTTGTCTTCCGCCCCGACATTGGCGGGGGAATATTTCTGGCGGATTTGGCTGACGTCGTTTTCGGTTAAATAGCCCTGTTGGAGGTAGCGCCGCAGCAGATCCCGGCCCATGTCGGTGTTGGGGCGTCGCAGGAAGGTTTCCAGGGAGGCGTCGCCGTAAATCCACAGGTCCTTGACGCGGGTGGCGACGGATTCGGGGCCGAGCCCTTTGGGATAGCGAACGTAGTCGAATAAAACGCCGTCGGGACGGCGGCTCAAAACCGCATTCAGGAGGATGTCATAATCCTGCCGCCCCCGGGGATTGTAGGGATCGACGAAGCCTTGGTTGACGTAGCTTTCGCCGAAGTCGTCCCGGTTGGTGGCGTCCACGTCGGCGCTGACGGTGGTTTCCCCGGCGCCGTTGCGGGCGAGAACCTGCTGCCGATCGCCCAACAGGGTGTAAGTGTAGCCGAAGTTGAGCATGAACATCCAGGCGTACACTTGCAGCCCTCGCCGCCGGCCTTTTTGGATGGTTTCGGCTAAAAGGTCCACTTGTTCCAAACCGGGCGATCGCATCGCGGAAGGCCAAGCCGTGGGATTATTGGCGACGGGGAGCAATACCTGGCCATCATAAAACACCTCCAGATAAACCTGGTTGTAGCCCTTGTTGATGATGTCGTCGAGCAGCCGTTCCAAGGCGCCCGCTCGGGCGTCGCAGTCGTACAACCGCACCCAGATCGCCTGATTTTGGGGGCGACTCTGCCGGCGGCAGCGATCCACAGCCTGGGCGTGTTGGGTGAGGAGGTCGTTGTATTGCTGCTCGGCGGTGGCATCTCCGCCCAGGGCGGCTTGGCGGAGGCGGTCTTTTTGGGCGATCGCATCTGGGGACAGGCGGCAGTAGGCCTGGGTTTGCGATCGCGCCGCCGTCATCATCAGGGGCGACAAGAAAACGGCCAGGAGCGTCCCCGCCAGGGTGCGTTTCAGGGCCTTTCGGTGGGGGATTGGGGCGATCAAAGGGTCGGACATGGGTTCACGGGAAAAAAAACGGAAGCAACTCCAAATCAATACGCCTGAAATTGAGTTGCTTCAGTCTATGGGTCGGTTTGAGAGTGGGAAAGTTCGGATCTCGGATCAGGCGCCCCGTTTGATCGCCGCCTCGACTTGCTTGAACTCCTGTTCCAGACGCTGCTGGAGTTTCTCCGGAACCGGGCGGTTGGGGTAAGAACTGTAATGTCCGGCCAGGGCGTTCAATGCCGTCCGCATGGTCGTGAAGGAGGCCAGGTTGGCGACGGCGGGATCGCGGCGGTAGCGGGAGGCGAAACTGTTGATCAGGGTCCGGGCCTCCGCCTGGGCGGCTCTCTTTTCGGGGGCTTCTTCGGGGAGTTCGATCGCCGTTCTCAAGCTGTTGACGACGGCTAAAGTATCCTGGCTGTAATTTCCCGTCAGGCCGTCGGTGGCACTGCCACACCCCACGAGGGTAATCGCGACAACCATAACGAGGGCGAGCAGGCGTGAAACAAAATATCTCATAAAAACGTTGTCAAAATCTTTTCTGTCCTATCCTACCTTGAATTCAGGACGGCGATTATAAACTCCTAGAATGTAGGAGTCCGCACGCAACCCGATCGCCGATCGTGTTACTCCGATTCTCTATCTCCCGCAGGGTCCGCCGAGCGCGATCGCTCCACCGCAGATTGATTGTTCCGCGATCGAGTCGATTCAATGCTGATTGCCCCTATTCTGTAATCTCAACTCCATGAGCAGCTCAAGTTCTCTACTGTCCAACTTGTCGTTGGATACTGCGATCGATCCCCACCCGCTCACCGCTTCTCCTCAAACTGCTTTGACGGAGGTCATTTCCCTAATGAGTCGGGAGCGCGGCCGGTGCGACCTGTCGGAAACGGTGTCGGAGCCGGCCCGGGAAGTTCGGGGCAGTTGCGTTCTGGCCGTCGAAGGCTCCCGACTGGTGGGGCTGCTCACTGAGCGGGATCTGGTGCGTCTGTCCACGCAATATCACGACTTGGGGGATCTGACCTTGGGAGAGGTCATGACCCGGGATTTGATCACCCTGCAAACCTATCCGAACCCGGATATTTTCACGGCCATCGCCCTGATGCGCCAACATCAGATCCGCCACCTCCCCCTGGTGTCGGAAACGGGCGAAGTGCTGGGGCTGATCGCCTCGGAAAGCATCCGCGCCCGGTTGCAACCGGCTGACCTGTTCAAATTGCGTCAGGTCGGAGAGGCGATGACGCCGGAGGTGATCCACGCCTTACCCGGCACGTCGGTGCTGGAACTGGCGCGGCTGATGACGGAATATCGGGTCAGTTGCGTGGTGATTGTTGAACCCCAGATCGCCGCGTCCCACGCACCCCGTCCGCTGGGGATCGTCACGGAGCGGGATATCGTGCAGTTTCAAGCGCTCCAACTCGACTTCCGGCGGGTGACGGCGGCCCAAATCATGAGTGCGCCCCTGTGGAGTTTGCGCCCCACGGACCACCTGTGGACGGCCCACCAGGAAATGCAGCGACGGCGCGTCAGGCGCCTGGTGGTGTGCGACGAACGGGAACAATTGCTCGGGATCGTCACCCAAACCAGTTTGCTGCAAACCCTCAGCCCCGTGGAACTCTACCAGACCGTCCGGGCCCTGCAACAGGAAGTTTGCCAACTGCAGACGGAACGGCTCGAACAGATCCATCAGAACCGCACCGAACTGATCCGGCAAGAGCACACCCAGAGCCGGTTGGAACTGCAACAGGAGCGGGATTTTACCACCGCCATTCTCGATACCGTCGCCACTTTGATCGTCGTTTTGGACCGGCAGGGGCGGATCGTCAAATTTAACCAAGCCTGCGCGAGGGCGACGGGGTATTCTTTGGCAGAGGTGCAAAACCGAGTCTTTTGGGATCTGTTGGTTCCCGAACCGGAGGTCGAGGGGGTGCGGGACACGTTTGCACGGCTCCAGTCGGGTCGGTCGATGAATTGTTACGAAAATTCTTGGGTGACGAAAACGGGCGATCGCCGCCTGATTTCTTGGTCGAATACGGTGCTGTTCAATGATGCGGGGGAGGTGGAGTTTATTATCGGCACGGGGGAAGATATCACTGATCGCCGTCGGGCCGAACTGGAGTTGGAAGAACGGAAGGAAGCCTATCGAAAGTTGTCGGAAGAATTGGAATTGCAAGTCGCCCGACAGACCGAAGAATTAGCCCGCATCAATGAAGAACTCAAGTGCGAAATTGCAGAGTGCAAGCAGACGGAGCGGGACTTGCAACTCGCCCGGGAGCGTTTGGATTATTTGCTCAAGTCCAGCTCGGCGATTATTTACAGTTGCGAACCGGAGACGTTTCGCAGTACGTTCGTCAGCGAAAATGTGCGGGATATCCTGGGTTATGATGCCCAAAATTTTGATGATGACGGGGACTTTTGGCGCGATCGCATCCACCCGGACGATCGGGATCTGGTTTTTGGAATGAGTCCCCAGGAACTGCCGGACCGCTACTGTTACGAGTATCGCTTTCTCCATCGGGACGGCTCCTATCGGTGGATGCGAGACGAGTTCAAACTGGTGCGGGACGGGGCGGGAAATCCCCTGGAATGGGTGGGCTACTGGATCGATATCGGCGATCGCAAGCGGGCGGAAATTGCCCTGAAAGAGAGCGAGAAACGCTACCGGCAGATCGTCGAAACGACCCTGGAAGGGGTTTGGATTATCGCCCAAAATAATATCACCACATTTGTCAACCGGCGCATGGCGGAAATGCTGGGATATACGGCGGAGGAAATGCTCGGGCAATCTTTGATGAAATTTATGGAATCAGGCGATCGAAACTTCGCCGCCCAAAATCTCGTCAATCGCCACCAAGGAATCGGAGAAACTCACGATTTTAAATTCATTTGTAAAAATGGCGATCCGATCTGGGTGTTGGTTTCGGGAACGCCGATTTTCGGCCACGGCGGCGAATATCAAGGCTCTCTTGCCCTGATGACGGATATCACGGAGCGCAAACAAATGGAAGCGGCTCTCCGGGAGAGTGAACAACGGTTTCGCGTCATCTTTGATGAAGCGGATATCGGAATCGGCGAACTCGATTTGGAAGGCAATTTTATTTTAGCCAATCCCAAATTAGCCGAAATTACGGGGTATTCTGTCGGCGAAATACTGCACAAAAATGTCCGAGATATCACCCATTTGGAAGATGTTGCTAACACTCGGACTCAACTCCTGGATTTGCTCGAACAAAAAATCCCGAAGTTGTCCTATGAAAAACGCTTTGTCCGCAAAGATGGTTCGCCCATTTGGGTCAATATCAGCGGTTCTTTGATTGTTAATGATGCCGGGGAACCTCAATATATCCTGGGAATTGCCCAAAATATCAACGATCGCAAACTCGCCGAAATGGCGCTGCAAGAACGGGAGGCAATTCTCAACAGCTTATACAACAGCACGACCCTGATGATGGGGGTGGTGGAACTCCTCGAAGATGACATCCTGCACATCTGGGATAATCATGCGACCGCCGGATTTTTTGGCATTCTTCCGGAGGAAATGAAGAATAAAAAGTCGAGTCAACTCGGCATTCCTGAATCCACGATCGCGCTGTGGTTGAACCATTACCGGCAGAGTCAAAAGCTCGGAAAGCCCGTTCAATTCGAGTACGTCCACTCCACCGCCACGGCTGAATATTGTATATTAGCGACGGCTAACCCCATTCTCAATTCCGACTCCGATCACATCCGTTTTTGTTATATCGCTGAGGATATTACCAAGCGCAAACAAACCGAATTGGCACTCTATCAAACGACCCGAAACATCCTCCAATCCCAAAAAATTGCCGGCATTGGAACTTGGGGATTTGATGCGGTTTCCCGCCAAATTACTTGGTCGGAAGAGGTGTTTAAAATCTTCGGCATCGACCCGACTCAGCCCCACCCGAGTCTGGAAGAACTTGTGGAGATCATTCACCCGGATGACCGCTTCATTCACGAAGAACAATTGAGGCGAACGTTGACGATGGCAGAACCGTTTAACGTCGAATATCGCCTGTTCCGTCCCAGCGGCGAGATGCGGTATTTGAGAGCCCGGGGGGAAGTGGAAATGGATTCCCGGGGACAGGTGGTGCGCCTGTTCGGTCTGGCGATGGATATCACGGACAAAAAATTGGCGGAAATCGCCCTCAGCGCCTCGGAGGCCAAATATCGCCGCCTGATCGAACAGATGCCGGCGGCGACCTATACGGCATCTTTCGACGAGATTTGTTCCACCCTTTACATTAGCCCCCAAATCGAACGCCTGTTGGGATTTTCGCCGAGCGAGTGGCTGGAAAATGCGAATTTTTGGATGGAACGGGTGCACCCCGACGATCGCGATCGGGTGTTGCGGGAGATCGGCGAGGAGACCCAGCGGGACGGGGGATTTAGCGTCGAATATCGGATGGTGTCGCGATCGGGTGAGGTTCTCTGGGTTCGCGATCGCGCCCGCACCGTCGCGGATGAGGGCGGACAACCCCTGTTCATCCAGGGCATCCTGATTGACATTACCGAGCAGAAAAATGCCGAAATTGCCCTCCAAGAAAGTGAGGAAAAATTCCGACAAATTGCCGAGTCGGTTCGGGAAGTTTTCGTGATCACGTCTTTTGACGGCCAGGAAATGCTTTATATCAATCCCGCCTACGAAGCCATTTGGGGGCAAAGCTGCGAGAGTCTCTACCGCAATCCTCGGGCTTGGATGGAGTCGGTACATCCCGAAGATCGGGAGCGGGTCGCCCAAGCTTACCGGCGACAAATTCAGGGGCCGAATTCCTTCGATGAGGAGTATCGGATCGTCCGCCCGGACGGTCAAATTCGGTGGGTGGAAGTCCGCATCTTTCCGGTGAAGGATGAGTCGGGAAACATTTATCGATTTGCGGGTATCGTCGAAGATACAACCGAGCGAAAACGGGCGATGACGAAATTAAAAGAAAGCAACATCTTTATCAAAAAAATCGCCGATACTCTCCCCAATATTCTCTACATTAACGATATCATTCAATCCCGAATGATTTATGTCAATCAAAGCATTCGGGACGTGTTGGGCTACAGTTCCGATGAAATACGGGACCTGGGCGATAATTTTTTAAAACGACATCTTCATCCGGACGATCGCAGGGCCGTTCAAGAACACTACCGACGCTTGGAAGGGGCGCAAGATGGCGAGATTCATTCCGTCGAATACCGATTGCAGCGGTCTGACGGACAGTGGCGCTGGCTGTTCAGCCGCGACGTGATTTTCAGCCGCACTGCCGGCGGAAAGGTGCAAGAAATATTGGGGACGGCGACGGATTTGACGGAACGGAAACAGACGGAAGAGGCACTGCAAAAAACCTATCAGCGGTTGAAGCAGCGCAACCGAGAAATGGAAATCATCAGTGACATGATGGAATTCCTGCAAGCTTGCGACAAGGTTGAGGACGGGTACGGGGCGATCGCAGAGTTTCTCAAACAACTGTTTCCGCAGTTTTCCGGCGCGGTTTTGCTGGTCGAAAATAACGCGGATTATGGCGGCGATCAGGCAAATTTAGAGGCGGTTTCCGCCTTCGGAGAACTCCGCGACAGCGAAATCAAATTCAACCTCAAACAGTGTTGGGCGCTGCGGCGCGGCCAAATTCACGCCGCCAACCACCGACAACCGGGGCTATTTTGTCAGCACGTTCACCTCGATCTGCCTCCCGCCAATACCGTATGCATTCCCCTGATTGCCCAAACTAAAATTTTGGGACTGTTCTATTTGAGAACTCAACTCCCGTCGTCGAATTGGCCCTACCTGGAACAGTTGGCCCGCACCGTGGCCGAACAGTTATCCCTCGCCCTTTCCAACCTCAAATTGCAGGAACAATTGCGCTTGGAAAGTATCCGCGATCCCCTCACGGGACTTTTCAACCGCCGCTATCTGCAAGAAACCCTCAACCAAGAGTTTGCTAAAGCGCGACGAAACCAAAATCCGTTGTGTATTATCATGGTCGATATCGACCATTTCAAGGGCTTTAACGATACCTTCGGCCACGAGGCGGGGGATTTCGTCTTGCAAATCATCGCCAAATTCTTGCAAGAAAATGTCCGCGCCTCGGATGTCGCCTGCCGCTACGGCGGGGAAGAACTGACCCTGATTTTGCCGCAAACGTCCCTGGAAACCGCGATCGCCCGGGCTGAGTTTTTATGCCGGGGAATTCGAGGGTTACAACTCCGACATCAGAGTCGAGATCTCGGTCAAATTACCGCCTCTTTCGGGGTGGCTTGTTTCCCCGAACACGCACAAATTCCCGACGACCTGCTCAAGATGGCCGACGATGCGTTGTATCGCGCCAAAGAGCTGGGGCGCGATCGCGTCATCGTCTGGGAGTGAAAACTCGGGGAAAATTGATAATTGATAATTGATCATTGATAATGATCAATTGATTCCCCCGACTCCCGATTCCCATTTTCAAGTTTGTCACCCTCAACAACAGCCGGACGGTGAGCAGCAAGAGTCCCCGTCATTGTCGGTGGTGACGCGATAATCCGCCCCCTTCGTCAGCTTCGGGTTGCGGACGGAATTTCGCAGGCAGTCGAATTCTTTCGCCTCCTCCAGCGGAATTTCTTGGTAAGGAGAAATGGGGATAATATCTTCGTGGTAGGGGCCGTGGCGATCGCCGTACAGTTGGAAGGTTTTGTCGCAAACCGCCATCCGCTGTCCTCGGTACAAAATGTGACCGTCGTCGTCCATCACCTGCTTCCAAGGACCTTTGTAAATGACGGCCTGATTCCGGTCTAGACAAGGCCCGTCTTTGCCCTTGTAGGCGCGGACGGTGAGCGATCGGAATTCGATGCCGTCGATCGCTTGCCAGGGTTCCACCTGGCGGGTGAGGATTTCGACGCCGTAAAATCCCGCCTCTTCAAACATTGCCAAAAATTCGTCTTCCCGAAATGCTCCGGAAATGCAGCCGCTCCACAATTCGGGATCGTTCATCATTTCCTCCGTCGGATTTTCGTCGCAGACGATATCGGAAATGACGGCCCGTCCCCCCCGCTTCAAGACGCGATAAATTTCTCGAAACAGTTGTTTTTTATCTTGGGAACGGACGAGGTTGAGGACGCAGTTAGATACCACCACGTCTACACTGTCGTCGGGGATCAGCGGCTCCTCTCGGCGGAGGCGATCGCAGGTCGCCTCGAACCCGGAAATCTCCTCCACGGAGGCGATGGGGTGCGCCCGCAACCACTCCTGAACCCGATCCAGATTCAAACTCAGATCTTGAATTTTACCTTTCACAAATTCGGTATTTTTGTACCCCAACTTTTCGGCGATCGCATCCTGATATTTTCGGGATAGCGACAGCATTTCGTCGTTGAAATCGACCCCGATAACCTTGCCGGACTCCCCGACTTTCTGGGCGATGATGTAACAATTTTTGCCCGCACCAGAGCCGAGATCGACGACGACTTCCCCCGCGTTGACGTATCGGGTCGGGTCGCCGCATCCGTAATCTTTATCAATAATTTCTTGGGGCAAAATTTCCAGATAATTGTTATCGTAGGAGGTCGGACAGCACAGGGACGGTTGGACGGCTTTCGCGCCGGATTTGTAACGCTCCAATACTTCCCGCTCCAAATCGGAGTTGACTTTCATTTCTTGGGGTTGGGCTTGGGTCATCGGGAAAAACTCTCCTCGCGGCTTCTATTGATCGTTCTTAATTGCCAGGGATGAAACTCGCGATCGCGGTCATCCGACTTCAAATTATACCGCCAATTCGAGCGGTAAAACTTAATTTTTTCTGAGAATTGACGGAGAATGCCCGCAGCGTAAAACCGAGGTCAATTTATCAATTTTTTTTGATGTGAAGTGGCGCTTTCAACGGCAGTCGAGTCGGGGACGCGAATCGATCATCAACAAATCTCAATTTTTCCGAAGCACAGGCCGCGCCCGATGAAGATAGAATGAGTCGTAATCATTACTCACCCAAAACCGACGATGGGAGTCCAGGTTTTCAACCCAATACTCGGAATCGGGCCGATCGCCCTGGGAATGTTGACGGCGATCGCATCCCCGGAACCCGCCCGGGCGGACATCCCCGGACTCTGGCGGCCCTCGGAACCCGAGGCGGTCGAAACCGATCCCTTCGCGGCCCCCGCCGTCCCCCCCCTCGGCGAAGGGCGTCTCTACCTGCCCAATCCCGCACCGCCGTCGCCCCCGGTTTTTCCCAAATCCGCGCCCAAAACCCGCACCTTTACGATTCCGGCCCGATATTACGGTGCGATCGTCAATCGAGTCTACCCCAAACAGGGGGAACGGGTGGTCGCCCTCACCTTCGACGATGGCCCCTGGCCCGACACCGATCGCGTCCTGGCGGTGCTGCGACGCCACGGAGTGCGGGCCACCTTCTTTTTCCTCGGCCAAAACCTGCCCCGGTACCCGGACATCGCCCGCCGGGTGGTCGCGGACGGCCACGCGGTGGGGAACCACACCTGGAACCACCCCTACCAGGCCCTGGACGGGGCGGCAGCAGCCCGGGAAATCGACGAGACGGCCCGCCACATCGCGGAACTGACGGGGACTCCCCTGTTGATTTTTCGTCCCCCCGGTGGCATTCTCGATAACGGGGCGGTCGATTATGCCCGCCGGAAAAATTATGTAGTGGTGATGTGGTCCATCGACACCCAGGACTATCAGCAGCCGTCCGCGGCCACCCTGGCCGATCGCGTCCTCACCCAGGCCCACCCCGGTGCGATCGTCCTCATGCATGACGGGGGGGGAAACCGGGGGCGGACGGTGGAGGCCCTCGGAACCATTATCGCCGGACTCAAAGCCCGGGGTTATCGGTTTGTCACCGTACCGGAATTGCTGGAAATGGATGGCGAGTAGATCACGGGATGTATTCCGGACACATCTGTTTGACCAAACTGTTGCGAATCATTTGATCAGCCTGCAAGATCTCCCGCAGTTGGGGGTCCGGATTCACTTCCTGGCGGAGGGACTCCTCTTGAATTTCCTGGCGTTCCTGCCAGGTCAACTCCCCGGATGCCAGGGCTTCGCAGGTTTCCCCCACATCTGCAACGATGGAGTTGAGATCGTTTTGTGCCGAAATCAGCAACATCCGCTTGTTGGGTTCCGGTTGCGAAGACTGCTCGACCATGCGCCTATAACGGGAGATAATATTGGAACCGGTCAGAATTGTCGGCGGCCCGGCTCCGGCCGGCAGTCCAGAAACCGCAATCCCAAGAGAAGCTAAAACTCCTATCCACCCATACACACCGTTCTTCATCAGGGTTCCCTCCTAAGCGGAAGTTTAAATCGGTACGGTTGTTAACGGATTCTCCAGTCCGGCCCGGGCCCAATCGGGGGAAGGGGCTATCCTCGGGATCGGCATCGATCCGGATCGACGCCGGACTCGAATCCATCACCCAACCAGGTCTGGGGGGCGATCCCCGTCGCCCCGACTGGTTTTTGAGTCCTGCGACATTCTAACCTCAGACTATACATCAAGTCTCGAATCAGCGGACCATTTGACCCGGTTTGCCCGAAAATAACTATCTGGGGTCCGAGAGCCGATCCCGGCTGATCCCCGCCATCGCACTCGGGTGGGGAAATGGGCGATCGTCGCCCCCCCGGGTTCTCGGTCCATCACCCCGGTTGAAAGATGATTCTATGGGTAGAAATGGCGGGGGTTATTTGCTCAGTTCCCGAGCGATCGGTGCTTTTTCCTGGTTGAATGGGAAAATAGAATATAAACTTTTGTTACGCGAGGAGTGAAGATGTACATCGTACAGATTGCCTCTGAATGCGCCCCCGTTATCAAAGCCGGAGGTTTGGGTGATGTCGTATTCGGGATCAGCCGGGAGTTAGAAAAGCGGGGCCACGCCGTCGAGATCGTGCTGCCCAAATACGATTGTATGCGTTATGACCACATCTGGGGGCTGCACGAAGCCTACAAAGATCTGGTCGTCCCCTGGTACGGTGCGGCCATCTACTGCGACGTTTACTGCGGCTGGGTTTACGGACGATTGTGCTTTTTTATCGACCCCCACTCCGACGACCTGTTTTTCAACCGGGGCTGCTACTACGGCTGCGAGGACGACCCCATGCGGTTCGCGTTCTTCAGCAAAGCCGCCCTGGAATTTTTGCTGCGGACGAACAAGCGGCCGGATATCATCCACTGTCACGACTGGCAAACCGGTTTAGTCCCGGTGATGTTATTCGAGGTTTACAAATATCACGGGATGGAAGATCAGCGGGTCTGCTATACCATCCACAATTTCAAACATCAGGGCATCAGCGGAACGGATATTTTGTGGGCGACGGGTTTGAATCGGGAAGCTTATTATTTTGCCAGCGATCGCCTCTGCGATCCCTTCAATCCCTTCGCATTGAATATGATGAAAGGCGGGATCGTCTACTCCAATTTCATCACCACGGTGTCTCCCCATCACGCCTGGGAAGCGCACTATGGAGATTGTGGCTACGGTTTGGGACACACCATCCACGAACACCAGCACAAGTTCGGCGGGGTGCTAAATGGCATCGATTACGAGGTTTGGAATCCGGCGAGCGATCGCTACATTCCCCACCATTTTGATGCCGATACTTTTGAAGAAAAAGCTAAAAATAAAAAGGCGCTGCGGGAGCGACTGTGGCTGGCCCACGACGACAAACCCCTGGTGGCTTACGTCGGCCGTCTGGACCAACAAAAAGGAGTCCACCTCGTCCACCACGCTATTTACTACGCCCTGCATCGAAACGCCCAATTCGTGCTGCTGGGTTCGGCGACAGAAAAGGGGATCAACAATTGGTTCTGGCATGAAAAGAATCACCTTAATAATAATCCGGATTGTCACGTCGAAATTGGGTTCAATGAAGAATTGTCCCATTTGATTTATGCGGGGGCGGATATTATTATCGTCCCGAGCAATTTTGAACCCTGCGGGTTGACTCAAATGATCGGATTGCAGTACGGGACGGTTCCGGTGGTGCGCGGCGTGGGCGGTTTGTTGAATACGGTGTTCGATCGCGATTATGACAACTATCACGACCCGGATAAACGCAACGGTTACGTTTTCTTCCAAACGGACAATACTGCGTTAGAATCGGCGATGGATCGGGCGATCGGGCTGTGGTATCACTATCCCAAGGAATTCCAAAAATTGGCAATTCAGGGGATGGAATATGACTACTCTTGGAAGAATCCCGGGACGCAGTATTTGTCAATTTACGAATACATCCGGCACAAGTAAGAGGGCGGGAGGAATTGAAAATTATTAATTATTAATTATTAATTATTAATGGATATTCCTTCCCCCGTCGTTTCAGGGCGATCGCTTTATGTTTTCATCGAGTTACCGATATCAGATTAACCGCTGGTATTTCCGGCCGAGCGATGTCTTCATCGCCTCCTATCCCCGCTCCGGCAATACCTGGATGCGGCTGTTGTTGAGCGATGTCATCCGCCAGTTGGGGGGTCACGAAACGGAGGCCGGGGGCAACGTGATTCCGGACGTTTACAAGGTGGATATCGAAGATTGGTATCGCAATCCCCAGATTGACATCCCGTTTCGGGCGATCAAAACCCACGAACCCTACGATTTGATTTCCGACTATCGGATCATTTACCTGTTCCGAAATCCGAAAGATTGCCTCTGTTCTTACTATTATTATTCGCTGCGATCGCCCAAATTTCGGGATAACAATTCCGGCATCGACGCCTTTTGTTTGGGGCGGATGGAGCAGTGGAACGCCCACATCAAAAGTTATCTGGCTGGGAAAGAAACGGCCGGCGATCGCATCTTTTTGGTATCCTACGAATCGATGAAACGGAATCCCCAAAACGTCCTCAAACGGGTCTGTCAGTTTCTCGGCCTGGAGGTGACGGACTGCCCATGTCGGAGGGCCGTCGAACATCAAGAATTTCACCGCCTCAAACAATTGGCCGACCGCGAAGATAGCCGCCGTTTGGGATTCGCCGAACAGGGGGGATTTCAGAATTTCTTTCGTCGGGGTCGAGTCAACGGCGGCGATGAAGAATTGTCGGCCGAGACGGTGAGAATTCTGGACACCCACTCCCGCCCCCTCTACGACCAGATCAAACAGTGGGAAGCCGATTTTTCCCGACCCGTTTGACGGTCCGGGGCGATTTTCGTCCCGCCGGTCCCGAAACCCATTCCGCCGCGGTCGCCCCCGGGGATCGCGGTCCTCGGATGGAGGCCAACCTCCCGGCACCGGGCGATCGCAATTTGGCCCCCTATTTTGGGTGTCGGGCGTCCGGTATTGCGGTATATTAGCAAAAAATTGGGTCTAAAGTCTTTCCCCGGGAGACTTGATGGTATCATTGGATCGGTTTGAATCCCCCTGAGTGTTGCATTGAGGCAAAATAGCCGACGATCGCCACTCAAAGGTATCCGCCGAGGATACAAAAAATTGGGTCGCGAAAACCAATAAAAACAGAGCGATCGAACTGGAGCGTCGCACGACCATAAAAGTCAAACTTTGGCTTGGAAAACGTATCGCGGGACGGGCGAGAACGCTAGGTAAATTATCCTAGTAAGCCTCGGGCGATCGTGCCATTGGGGTCAACTCGACCGGGCGTTTTTACCGGTTTTTGCCGAACGGTGAAACGGTTTAAAGATTGCCCGTCAGAGCGGGTGGATTCCCGGGGGCGATCGCAGAAACGAGGAAGTCTTGAAAGTGATTTCAAGAATCCCCATTCCGTCAGGTTGGGGAGGGCGTCAAAAACAGTATCATTTATTGCGAGACGGTGATGAAATATCGCCAGCAACGATGCTCCCCACTCAAACCGATTGGGAGTCAGTTCCTGGCATCCCGTCTGCACAGTTGATATCAATTAGGAGAAGAGTTTTGATGAAACGATTGGGACAGCTATTGGCTTTGTTGGGCTTGTTGGTCGGTTTTCTCGGGTGGACCAGTCCCCAGCGGGCAGACGCGGCAAATTTGAGCTTCGTTCAATTTCCGACGATTCAGCCCCCCGTTTTAGCCGAAGTCAACCGCATCAACCGGGCGGATAAAAAGTTGGGAACTGAATTCGGTGACAAATTGGATTTGAACAACACTTCGATTCGGGAATTCCGCAAATTACCCGGAATGTTCCCCACCCTCGCCTCCAAGATTGTCAAAGAGGCACCGTTCGACTCGGTTGAAGAAGTCTTGGAAATGCCCGGATTAACCGATGCTCAAAAAGAAGTGTTAGAACGCTATATCGACGAGTTTACCGTAACTCCGATCGAGCCGATTCTCCAAGAGGGCGACTTCCGACTCAATACCGGAACCTACGACTAGGACGAATTGCCAATTCGACACCCAAATTAAACGACCCTCGGCGTAAATGCCGGGACTGAGATGACCGCTGCCATCTCTGGGGACACCGCATCAAACGAGTGTGGTTCTCTCAAAGGTGGGAGCGGTTTAATCTATGGCTTCCCGATGATGACGTTCCCCCTAAATTCCCCTTTTCAAGAGGGACTTGAAGCAGTGCGCGTTGTGCTATAATTGACTGGAAAGCCGTAATTTTTAATTTTAGAAAAGTATGGCAACTGAAAAACTGATAATTAAAAATTTTGCAGGCTTAAATCATATCGATATTGAAATAAAAAAAATCAATATTTTGATGGGTCCTCAAGCCAGCGGGAAAAGTATGATCGCCAAAATCCTCTTTTATTGCAAAGGGTTGTCCGAACCATCCCCCTAAATCCTCCGTGGGGGCAATCGTCTCGGGTTGCCCCTTCGCCCCTTAGTCAGGGGGACGATTCCGATCCGAACCATCCCCCTAAATCCTCCGTGGGGGCAATCGTCTCGGGTTGCCCCTTCGCCCCTTAGTCAGGGGGACAGCTCAAAATTCATTTGACGCTTTCTATCGACTCCCGCTTCTCTATCAGCGGTTTTTCGGCGAGAATTTCACCGTCCGAACCCACCCAAACCTGGGAGGCTGCGGCAATTTTTCCGCCCCGCAAAACGGCGATCGCGAAATGTCGGCGTTTTTCGAGTCCGGTCCCCTGAATTCGCGGGACGCTGGCGGCATTGAGATAAACGGTATCGTGCTCGTCCACCTCCAAAGACGATCGCAGGCGGGTTTTGGTGTGGCGGAGGGTGTGGTGCATATGGCCGAAGGTGACGAGGGGAATCGTTTTTCCGAGGTCGCGGGTTTTTGCGATCGCCTCGGCAAAATCCGGGTCGCCGAAGTCCCCGCCCAGGGGCTTCCAATCCCGCCCGCAGGCCGATTCCGGGGTATCTCCCAACCCCGTCGGGCCGTTATGTCCCAAAAAAATAATTTGATTGTAAGCCGCCGTTTTCGCCGCCTCCACGATGCGATCGCGAGATTCGGCCAAGTCATTCACCCCGAACCATTCTCGGTAAAAGCTTTTATACCGCCACTCCGGACCCCCCCAACTGAAGGGGCGAGTCCCCACCACCGTCAGTCCCAACTCGGGAAAATCCCGCTTTCCATAGCCGACGTGGGCTTCCCCCAACAGGTCGATCTGATCCTGCACCCAATCTTCGGCGGCGCGATCGTAGGGGCACCGCTTCCGCCCCCAGTCCGTCATCGTGTACCAGGCATCGTGATTGCCAAACACCGCCGCCTTGGGGATATCCAGATCCGCGATCGCCCGGACGACTTCCACCGCCTCGTTGCCGAAATCCCCGACAAATAGGGCCAGATCCACCCCCAACTGTTTCAACGCCGCGCCGTCTTCCGGTTCCCACTGGTCGTGAACGTCTCCAATGACAGCAATTTTGACGGCCGTTTCCGGATTCAAACTCATGCGGTTCCTCTCGCCACTCCTTTTATAAGGATAAGGCAATGGGGAGTCGGGAGTCGGGAGTCGGGAGCAGAGGAAGCGGAGGGAGCGGAGGGAACGGAGGAAGCGGAGGGAGCGGAGGAAGTCGAGAAACAGGTTGAACAGCCAAACCGCTTGGGAATTAATTCCCAAGCTAATAGCCAAAATCATATTCAGATGATTGGGGAGATTTAGGGGGGGATAACCAGATCTGATATTAGTAAACAATAGAACTGAGTCCACTAGAGTGGACTTTAGCTATTAGCCTTGAAATTTATTTCAAGGCGGGTCTTCCTCAGCCCCCTCAGCCCCCCCTGCCTCCTCCGCCTCAACCGATGGCGGTTTCCCCCCCGACACTTTTGGTGAATTCAACTATAATTGTCACTACAGAGTAAAAACACCCAGTCAAGCCATGTTTGCAGCGACCTTAGACCGACAATCGAGCCGTGCCGAAACGCCGGACGACCTGTTCGAGGCGATCGCGACGTTGAAAAAAGACCTGAACGCGATCGTTTTGGCCCACTACTACCAAGATCCCGACATCCAGGACATCGCCGACTACATCGGGGACTCCCTCGGACTCTCCCGCAAAGCCGCCGAAACCGATGCCGAGGTCATCGTTTTTGCCGGGGTCCACTTCATGGCGGAAACGGCGAAAATCCTCAACCCCGACAAACAAGTTTTGCTTCCGGATCTCAACGCCGGGTGCTCCCTCGCCGATAGCTGCCCCCCCGACGCCTTCGCCGCTTTCAAAGCCGCCCACCCCGATCATTTGGTGGTGTCTTATATCAACTGCACCGCCGAAATTAAGGCGATGAGCGATATCATCTGCACCAGTTCCAACGCGGTGGATATTGTCAATCAAATTCCGCGCGATCGGCCGATCATTTTCGCCCCCGATCGCAACCTGGGCCGCTATGTAATGGCGGAAACGGGACGAGAAATGCTGCTTTGGGAGGGCGCTTGCATCGTCCACGAGAATTTTTCCGAAAAGAAAATCGTCCGACTCAAAGTCGAACACCCCGGCGCGGAAGTGATCGCCCATCCCGAGTGCGAACCCCCCGTTTTACGCCATGCCAACTACGTCGGCTCCACCACGGCTTTGTTAAAATACGCCAAACAGAGCCCGAATTCTTCCTTTATTGTGGCGACCGAACCGGGCATCATTCACCAAATGCAAAAAGAGGCATCCGGGAAAACCTTCATTCCCGCGCCACCGACGAACAGTTGCGCCTGCAATGAATGTCCCCATATGCGCCTGAATACGCTCGAAAAACTGTACTGGGCGATGAAAAATAGAGAGCCGGAAATTACGATGTCGGAAACGGTCAGGTCTGCTGCCCTGCGCCCGATTCAACGGATGTTGGAAATGAGTTAGGTGCGAGATGAATTGAGAGTCGAAATAGGTGAGTTATCTGTACCCAAGATAATTCCGGAAAATCCGGCTCACATCCCCCGAAAGATAGAGAAGCAAAAAAAAGCCTGATCTGGATACATTTCAACCTTTTTGGTCTATTCTCTATCTTCCTTCCTTTTTTCGCGTCAATGGAGCTGGGAAGGCACGGGCGCGAGAAGATTGGAAAATCGGGGAATTTTTTCTCATTTCCGAGGAATTTGGCACGGGGGCGGGCCAGGGAACCGCCCCGAGAAATGACAACTGCTGTAGGGGCGCAAGGCTTGCGCCCCGCATCCGATGCCGAGAATATCAATCCTCCGGTTCAATTCCAGCCGCCCGCAGTTGGGCGATCAGTCGTTCGGCGCGATCGCGTTCTTGTTGCACCTGTTCCGTACCCCACAAGAGTAAATTCCCCTGTTCGTCCCACCAACGCAACCAGTAACCGTCTCGGTTTTGCCGCGTCCCTTGCCAGACGCCCAAGAAAAGCTGCATTTCCGGGAGCCAAAATCGGTTGTTTTCGTCGGGAGATGCCAACTTATAGCGTTTATTTTCGCCGAGGCGATAGAGTTCCAACGTGCCGGTTTCCAAGTTAAAAATACCGTAACTCGGGATTTGCAAAATTCGCTCGTAGAAGAGGAATTTGCCGGGAGGATAGGTTTCTTTGATCGAGTATTCTTCCCCCGGCGTATCCGATAAAAATTCCAGCGCCACCATCGGGATTTCACCCTGAAGTTGGGGGGTATAACTGCGGACAACTTCGGTGCGATCGACGGTAATTCGGGGGATAAAAGCCCAATCGGGCGCTTTCACCACGGTTTTGCCGTCAACCGTGGCACAAATGCCGTAGTTGGTCGGAGTGAGGGCGGTTTCGGGCAGTCGGCCGGCGACTTGCAAGCTTTCAGTTAAAGCCGCGGCGAGGGCGGGTTGATTGATATTGTCCACGGGATCATCGGGGAGTTTAAAATCATCGGGTAACTTTTCCCATGTAACGTTGTAAGTTGGGGGAGTTGCTAACATGATGATTCGTCGAATTATTGCACTCCAATTCTAACTCAAAATTGAGGCGGGGGGATTTCCATTTCAGATATCGGACGGGGAGTCCGCGAATCGGGGGGACTTTTCACAAGTTGGAGGCTTGTGCTATTCTATTGGCTGAAAGTCCGATCCGAACGATCCCCCTAAATCCCCCTTAAGAAGGGGGACTTTGATACGATCCCCCTCAATCCCCCTTTTCAAGGGGGACTTTGAGGCCGAAGCGGTTTTCGATCTGATGAGAGCCGAACGATCCCCCTAAATCCCCCTTAAAAAGGGGGACTTTAGCCCCAAACTGTACTCCGCCAGCTTGAGAAACTCTAGATCTAAATTTCCGACAATAAATCGTTAAATCCCGACATCTTCAAAATCCTATGACTGTCTCCCCCAGTGCATCTGAATCGCCATCCCCCAACACCGACTACCGACAGCTCGATCGCGACAAACTGTCGGAAATGATGCAGCGTTACATCGACGTAAAATATCAATATCCCCACGCTTTACTGTTTTTTAGAGTCGGGGATTTCTTCGAGTGTTTTTTCCAAGATGCCGTCACCATTTCTCAAGAATTGGAACTGGTGCAGACCACGAAATCCGCCGGTAAAGAAATCGGCCGGGTGCCGATGACGGGGGTTCCCTTCGAGCACGTCTACCGCTACAGCAATATGTTGCTAGAAAAGGGCTATTCGGTGGTAATTTGCGACCAGGTGGAAGATGCGGCGATCGCGGCGAAGGAACGGCGGCAGGTGCGGCGGGAAATCACCCGAATTCTCACCCCCGGAACCCTGACGGACGACGAAATGTTGCGGGGCCGGCAGAACAATTATTTGGCGGCGGCCGTCATCGCCGGGGACCATTGGGGACTCGCCTACGCGGACATTTCCACGGGGGAATTCCTCGCCACCCAGTCCAAAAACTTGGAACATTTGACCCAGGAATTGATGCGGTTGCAGCCCTCGGAAGTGCTATTTCCCACCAACGCCCCCGACTTGGGGCGGATGCTGCGTCCGGGGGAAACCAGCCAGAGTTTGCCGGAGTGCCTGCCGGAGTGTTTTTGCTATTCTTTGCGATCGCAACTTCCCTTCACTTTGGGAGAGGCGAAATCCCGCATTTTGGAAGAATTCCAACTGCGATCGCTCGAAGGCGTCGGCTGCGAACACCTGCCCCTGGCGGTGCGGGCGGCGGGGGGATTATTGGAATATTTGGAAGAAACCCAAAAGGAAAATCCGGTGCCCTTGCAGTGCCTCCACAGCTACACGATCACCGATTATCTGATTCTCGACCACCAGAGCCGCCGCAACTTGGAAATTACCCAAACCGTCCGGGACGGGACGCTGCACGGTTCGTTACTGTGGGCGATCGATAAAACCGCCACGGCGATGGGAAGCCGCGCCCTGCGTCGCTGGCTGCTTCAACCCCTGTTAAATCTCAAAGGTATCCGCGCCCGCCACGACACCATTCAAGAACTGGTGGAAAATGCCGAATTGCGGCAGGATTTACAACAGCTATTGCGGCAAATTTACGACCTGGAACGCCTCACCGGGCGGGCGGGAAACGGCACGGCAAACGCCCGAGATTTGGTCGCCCTGGCGGATTCCCTCTCGAAATTGCCCGCACTGTCTAACCTGGCGATGTCGGCAAAATCTCCCTATTTGAAAGCCCTGCAAAAAGTTCCCCCGACGCTGGAAGAATTGGCGACAAAAATTAACAGTTGCCTCGTCGAATCGCCGCCCATCCATTTGAAAGAAGGGGGATTAATTCGCTCCGGAGTCGATCCGCAACTCGACGAAATGCACGCGCTGGCGGCGGGCGATCGCGAGTGGATTGCCAACTTGGAAGTGCAGGAACGGGAACGGACGGGCATCCCCACGTTGAAGGTCGGTTTTAACAAAACCTTCGGCTATTATATCAGCATCACGCGATCGAAATCCGACCAGGCGCCGGACGATTATATCCGCAAACAAACCCTCACGAATGAGGAGCGTTACATCACCCCGGAATTGAAGGAACGGGAGGCGCGAATTCTGACGGCAAAAGAGGATTTGAATCAACTGGAATACGAGATTTTTGCCCGGTTGCGATCGCAAGTGGGGGAACACACGGATTCGATCCGGGATATCTCTCGGGCGATCGCCGCGATCGATGTTTTGTGCGGGTTTGCGGAAATCGCCGTTTATCAGGGTTACTGCCGCCCCGAGATGGTCAACGGCCGAGAAATTCGCATTATCGAAGGGCGGCATCCGGTGGTTGAAAAGTCGCTGCCGGCGGGATTTTTTGTTCCCAATACCGCCCAACTCGGTAGCCGGGAGGAGGGCGACAATTCCGCACCGTCCCACCCGGATTTGATTATTTTAACCGGACCGAATGCCAGCGGAAAAAGTTGTTATTTGCGGCAGGTTGGGTTGATCCAATTGTTGGCACAGACGGGCAGTTTCGTCCCGGCAACTTCGGCGAGGTTAAGTATCTGCGATCGCATTTTTACCCGCGTGGGGGCCGTGGACGACCTGGCGACGGGTCAATCGACGTTCATGGTGGAGATGAACGAAACGGCGAATATCCTCAACCACGCCACCCCGAAATCCCTGGTTTTGTTGGACGAAATCGGCCGGGGGACGGCGACATTTGACGGCTTGTCGATCGCGTGGTCTGTGGCGGAATATCTGGCGACGGCGATCGCGGCGAGGACGATTTTTGCCACCCATTACCACGAGTTGAACGAACTGGCTTCGATTCTGGAAAACGTCGCCAACTACCAGGTGACGGTGAAGGAATTGCCCGATAAAATTATCTTTTTGCACCAGGTGCAGCCGGGGGGTGCGGATAAATCCTACGGCATCGAGGCGGGGCGGCTGGCGGGGTTGCCGGACGTGGTGATTCGGCGGGCAAAACAGGTGATGAAACAGATCGAAAAACACAGCAAAATCGCGATCGGTTTGCGGAAGGGAATTCAGAAGCAAAAACCGAAAGATAGCGCGATCGGGCAGTTGGATATTTTTGAGGATGATATTTGAATCTAAAAAATAATATCACACCCGGTTGAATGCCCGGAACACAACGGGTTGGATATCGAGTCCGCTTGGGAATTAATTCCCGAGGGCGCAAGCCAGGGGCCCCTACAAGCTCAAATCCTCGCTTCGTGGATTGGGGAGTTTGTTTTGAGTCATCTTGAGATGACTTTTGCTATGAGCCTTGAAATTTATTTCAAGGCGGGTCTAAAATTGACAGATCTGTCCGAACCGCTCTGGCAGTTGCTATAAATATCTTAGTAGTTGATGCTAAAACGGCAGAGGTTCAACAATGGATACCATAACTCGCGGCGATCGCCAAATCTTCCCCCCAGCACGATGTCGCAACCGGGCAACAATGTCACAATAGAAAATCGATGTTGACTCAGCGGTAAAGATTCATGGACGTTTATCGACTCCCGGCCCTCTCCGACAACTATATTTTTCTCCTCCACGACACCGAACGAAATCAGGCGGCGGTGGTCGATCCCGCCGAAAGCCGCCCCGTCCTCCGCAAGTTGAAGGAACTCGGCGCCGAACTCGTCGCCATTTTCAACACCCACCACCACTCGGACCACGTTGGGGGAAACCGCGATTTGATGCAAAAATTCCCCAACCTGACGGTTTACGGCGGCGCGGAAGATCGCAACCGCATCCCCGGACAGGAAGTCTACCTGCAAGAAGGCGATCGCGTGGAATTTGCCGATCGCACCGCCGAAGTCTTCTACATCCCCGGCCACACCCTCGGCCACATCGCCTACTATTTCCCCCCCACCGACACCGAAGGCGGCGAATTGTTCTGCGGCGACACCCTATTTGCGGGGGGATGCGGGCGCCTGTTTGAAGGAACCCCGGCCCAGATGGTCGATTCCCTCTCCAAACTGCGATCGCTCCCCGACGACACCCGCTTCTGGTGCGCCCACGAATACACCCTCAAAAACCTGAAATTCGCCCTCACCGTCGATGAAAATAACCCGAAATTGCGCGATCGCTTTGAACAGGTGAAATCTGCCCGCGATCGCGACGAAGCCACCGTCCCCTCCTCCATCGGCATCGAAAAGCAAACCAACCCCTTCTTCGGTTGGGACCGCCCCGAGTTACAGTCTGCGGTCCAAGGCAAAGATGCCGTCCAAACCTTCTCCCGCCTGCGGGGAATGAAAGATCGCTTCTGACACCCAATGTAGGGGCGCAAGGCTTGCGCCCTCCCCCGAACCGGCATCCCCCGAACCGGCATCCCCGAACCGGCATCCCCCGAACCGGCATCCCCGAACCGGCATCCCCCGAACCGGCATCCCCCGAACCGGCATCCCCCGAACTTACAGAAGATATTGCAGAGGGCGAATGCCATAGATATTGCAGAGGGCGAATGCCATAGATATTGCAGAGGGCGAATGCCATTCGCCCCTACATTCACCTCCGCCTTATTGCAATCTCGCCACTTCTGTCGTTATGATAGAGTGTTTGGGATAAAAATTTATCAGGAACCATTATGTCAAAGCGGATTCAAGTCGTTCTGACCAAGGATGTCAGCAAATTGGGACGGGAAGGCGATCTCGTCGATGTGGCGCCCGGTTACGCCCGGAACTATTTGCTCCCCCACAGTTTCGCGGTGCGGGCCACCCCCGGCGTGCTCAAGCAGGTGGAACGGCGCAGGGAAGAGGAACGGCAGCGGTTGATCGAACTGAAAAAAGAGGCCGAAGCCCAGAAAACGGCCCTGGAAACCGTCGGCCGCTTTACCATTTCCAAGCAGGCTGGTGAAGGCGAGGCTATCTTCGGAACCGTCACCGCCAGCGAGCTCGCCGAAGCCATTCAGGCGGCCACCGGCAAAGAAGTCGATCGCCGGGAAATCACCCTTCCGGACATCAGCAAAACCGGCTTTTACAAAGCACAAATTAAGCTGCACCCGGAAGTTACCGCAGAAGTGGAAGTTCACGTGGTCGGAAAATAGCATAAATGTTTCGGGAATAATTATTAACTATTAATTGTTAATTATTAATTATTCCCGACTCCCTAATACCGACTCCCGACTCCCAATTTTCCTATGGCTGACAATCTCCCAATTTCACCGTCCGATCGCCTGCCGCCCCAAAATATCGAGGCGGAGGAGGCGATTTTGGGGGGGATTCTCCTCGATCCGGAGGCGATTTCTCGGGTGGCGGAACTGCTCAGACCGGAGCATTTCGCGATCGCCGCCCACCAGACCATTTATCGGGCGGCCCTGGCGCTACACTTGCAGGGGAAACCCACGGATTTGATGACCGTCACCAGTTGGCTGGCGGACCAAAAGCAACTGGATTCGGCCGGGGGTCAGATGAAGTTGGCGCAACTGGTCGATCGCACGGTTTCTGCGGTGAATATCGACCAATATTCCCTGTTGGCGATCGACAAGTTTATCCGCCGTCGCCTGATTCAGGCGGGGAATGAAATCGCCCAGTTGGGATATCAGACGGCGACGGATTTGGACGTGATTCTAGATCAGGCGGAACAGCGGGTTTTCAACGTCACCCAAGTTCAGCCGAAACAGGATTTGGTTTCCATTTCGGAAACGTTGATCAATACTTTTCAGGACATTGAAGACCGCAGCGAAGGCATCGCCCTCCCCGGCATCCCCTGCGGTTTTTACGATTTGGACGCGATGACGGGGGGATTTCAACGGTCGGATTTAATTATTGTGGCGGGGCGTCCGTCGATGGGAAAAACTAGCTTTGCGGTGGCGATCGGACACAGTATCGCCAAGATGCAAAAGTTGGGAATTGCGGTGTTTAGCTTGGAGATGTCCAAGGAACAATTGGTGCAGCGGCTGCTGTCGAGTGAGGCGAGAATTGAGAGTAACCGATTGCGATCGGGGCGCATCAGCCAAGCGGAGTGGGAACCGCTGACGGAGGCGATCGGAAACTTGTCGGAATTGCCCGTTTTTATCGACGATACCCCCAACGTTACCGTCACCGAAATGCGATCGAAAGCGCGGCGGTTGCAGGCGGAACAGGGGGGCGCGTTGGGGTTGGTTTTGATCGATTATTTGCAGTTGATGGAGGGGGGAAATCCGGACAACCGGGTGCAGGAATTGTCACGAATTACGCGATCGCTCAAAGGGTTGGCGCGGGAACTCAACGTCCCGGTGATCGCCCTGTCTCAGTTGAGTCGCGGCGTGGAATCCCGGACAAATAAGCGCCCGATGATGTCGGATTTGAGAGAATCCGGCTGTTTGTCGGGGGATAGTTTAGTCACCCTCGCCGACAGTGGCTTGCAAGTTCCCATGCGGGAATTGGTCGGCAAATCGGGCTTTTCGGTTTGGGCCGTGAATGAAGCGACCATGAAGTTGGAAAAGGCGACAGTTCGGCGCGTTTTTCCGACCGGAATCAAGCCGATATTTTGTTTGAAAACTCGTTTGGGTCGCACCATAAAAGCGACGGGAAATCATCAATTTTTGACGGTTCGGGGTTGGCAACGTTTGGATCAGTTGAGCGCGGGTTCTCGGATCGCTTTACCCAGATGTTTGCCGAGTTCGGACGGGCGATCGATGAGTGATAATGTCAGCCGCGAACGAGCCACAAAATTGGCTCAAATTGTCAACTCGCGTCAAATCGCTGGTCTGGCAGAAAGTGATATTTATTGGGATGAAATTTGCGCGATCGCACCCGCCGGAGAAACGGAAGTTTACGATCTGACCGTTCCGGGGTTACATAATTTTGTGGCAAATAATATCATCGTCCACAACTCCATCGAACAAGACGCCGACATGGTGATCATGCTCTATCGCGACGATTATTATAACCCCGATTCCCCCGATCGCGGCATCACGGAAATCATCATCACCAAACACCGCAACGGCCCCACCGGCACCGTCAAATTATTGTTCGACCCCCAATATACCACCTTCCGAAATCTCGCCACCGGCAGACATTAAAACCGATTTCGTATTCTCCCCCCTACCTCCCCCCTTACAAAGGGGGGCGGGGGGGATGGGGGTTGGGGGGGATCTCTGTCTTTATTGAGGAGCGGCGATCCCCCATTATCCCCCTTCAAAAGGGGGACTTTGAGAACACAATTTATAAAGATTTATATTAAAATAAAAACCGCGATCGCACCCACCCAGTCCAACCATCAAAAACCGATGTCCGATTCCACCATCACCCTGAAAGTCAACGGAGAACCCCAAAGCTGCCCCCCAGACACCCCCCTGCCCGCATTTTTGGAAAAAATGGGGCTCAATCCCCGTTTGGTCGCCGTGGAGTACAACGGGGAAATTCTGCACCGCCAATACTGGGACGCCACCACCATGCAAACCGGCGACGTGCTCGAAATCGTCACCATCGTCGGCGGCGGCTAGACGGGGAGGGCCTGGCGGGGTTTGAACGTCTCCACCTGGCGGAGTTTTTCGTACAACTCCCGCTCCTGGGACGTCACCTGCTTGGGCACCACGATCTCAATTTCCACCAACTGATCGCCGCGATCGCCATTTCCGTTCGGATACCCCTTATTCGCCAACCGCAGCCGCTGGCCGGACGTCACCCCCGCCGGGAGCCTCATCTTCACCCAACCGTCCAGGGTGGGCACCTCGATATCGCCCCCCAACGTCGCCTCGCTCGGCGTCACCGGCACGCGACAGATGATGTCCGATCGCTCCAACTGAAAAAACTCGTGGGGCTCCACCACAATTTTCAGGAACAGGTCCCCCCCCTGAATGCCCAAATTTCTGAGGCGAATCCGCTGTCCCGTCACCATTCCCGGCGGCATATTCACCTCCAGCGATCGCCCGTCCTCCAGGCGAATCCGCTCCGTCCCCCCCGTGTAGGCTTTCTCCAGCGGCAGCGTCAACCTCGCCTCGATATCCCGTCGGGGTTGCGTCGGCACCCGCTGCACGGTTTTGCGGCTGGGGCGGTAGGGGTCCGAAGACGTCACGCGGGGGGTATCCGCGCTCACCGTCCGCACCTCCCGGCGGCGTCCGAGAAGCTGATCGACGAAGGTGTTGAAATCGGCGTAGTCGCCAAAATCCACCGGTTTGGTCTGGGTCTGGGTTGGGGCGCGGCCGGCCACCCGGGAACCCCAGGTTTTGATCCCCGCCATCGGCGATCCTTTCTTGCCGCCGAATCCCTTCTGTTTCCAGAATTGGCTGTACTCGTCGTACTGCGATCGCTTCTCCGGGTCGGACAGAATATTATAGGCCTCGCCGATATCCTTGAACTTCTCCTCGGCTTCCTTGTCGCCGGGGTTTAAATCGGGGTGGTACTGTCTCGCCAACCTCCGGTAGACCTTTTTAATCTCCTCGACGGAGGCATCTCTGGAAACCCCTAAAATTTGATAGTAATTCCGAAAGTTTTGCATCAGCGGTCAGTGTAGTAGGGCAGGCAACAGGGAACAGGCAATAGGCAATAGGGGAGGGGATGGGGAATGGGGAAAATTTCATTTTTCACTTTTCACTTTTCACTTTCCCCATCTCCCAATTTAACGTCTAGAGCCAATCGTCATCGTCATCGTCCCAATCACTGCTCTGCTGGGGATAGTAGGGGCGCCCGGGACGGCCGGTTCCCACGCCGTCGTAGGGGGAATAGCGCCCCGGCGCCACCTCGTAGGGATCGACCCGGCGCCGCTCGGTGCCCCCGAAGGTGCGGCGGATGGAGCCGAACAGGTCGTCTTCATCCTCCTCCTGGGCGAACAGCGACACCTCCCGACTCAAATCGTACAGGGCATCCTGGAGGTCGGAACTCGCCCGGTCGATGCCGCGATCGTCGTTCCGCTCCAAACTGTCCCGCAGGGCTCGAATTAAGGTTTCGATGCGGCCCCGCTGCCGTTGGGCGAACTGCATCCCGTAGTCCAGGGCAACTTCCCTCAGTTGCCGTTCCGCCTGGTAGGTGAGGGCTTGGGCGCGGTTGCGCTTTTCCACCCGCTCCCGCTGCAGGCGATCCTGGTCGGCGAACTCTTCGGCCTCCCGGATCATCTGGTTCACCTCGTCCGGGGACAGGGTAGAAGCGCCCTGGATGGTGATGCTCTGTTCCCGGCCCGTGGTTTTGTCCAGGGCCGTCACCAACAAAATCCCGTTGGCGTCGATATCGAAGGCGACCTGAACTTGGGGCACCCCCCTCGGTGCCGGGGGAATTCCCGTCAGTTTGAACCGGCCGAGGGATTTGTTGTCCTTCGCCAGTTCCCGCTCCCCCTGGAGGACGTGGATTTCCACCAGGGTCTGGTTGTTCTCCGAGGTGGAGAAAATGTCCGATCGCCGCACCGGGATCGTCGTATTGCGGGGGATCAGTTTTTTCATTACCCCGCCGATGGTTTCCAACCCCACCGAAAGCGGCGTGACATCGAGTAAGAGAATGTCGCGGACTTCCCCGCCCAGAATACCGGCCTGGATGGCCGCGCCCACGGCCACCACCTCGTCCGGGTTGACCCCCTGATTCGGTTCGCGATCGATGAGCGATCGCACCAACTGCTGGACGATGGGTATCCGGGTCGAACCCCCCACCAACACCACCTCGTCAATTTGGACGGGGGAAATCTGGGCGTCGGCCAGAGCCCGCTTCACCGGGCGCCGCAACCGCTGGATCAAATCCCCGCACAGCCCCTCGAACTCCCCCCGGGTGAGGCGGGTTTCCAGGTGTTTCGGGCCCTCCTCGTCCGCGGCGATGAAGGGCAGGTTGATGTCCGTCACCCCCACCCCGGACAGTTCGATTTTGGCTTTCTCGGCCGCTTCCGTGAGGCGTTGCAGGGCTTGGCGATCGCGCCGCAGGTCGAGTCCCTCTTCCTGCAAAAACTTCTCCGCCAGCCAGTCCACGATCTTCTGGTCGAAATCGTTCCCCCCCAGTTGGGTGTCGCCGCTGGTGGCTTTCACTTCAAACACCCCGTCCCCCACTTCCAGGATCGAGACGTCGAAGGTTCCCCCCCCCAAGTCGAACACCAAAATCGTCCCGAAATCCTGCTTTTCCAACCCGTAAGCCAGGGAAGCCGCCGTCGGTTCGTTGAGGATGCGCTTCACCTCCAACCCGGCGATGCGTCCGGCGTCGCGGGTAGCCTGCCGCTGGGAGTCGTTAAAATAGGCGGGAACCGTGATCACCGCCCCCGTGATTTCTTCCCCCAGATAGCGACTCGCCTCCTCCGCCAGCTTCCGCAGCACCATCGCCGAAATCTCTTCCGGGGCGAAATCCCGCTTCAGCCGGGGGCATTTGAGTTTGATGTTTCCCGTGTCGTCCCGGCGGATGGTGTAGGGGACCCGCTTCGAGGCCGGGTTGAGCTCGGCGTACTTGCACCCCATCAGTCGCTTGACGTTGTAATAGGTATTTTGGGGGTTGAGCACGGCCTGCCGCCTAGCCATCTGTCCGACAATCCGCTCCCCCTCTTTGGTGAAGCCAACGACGGAGGGGGTCGTCCGCATCCCTTCGGAATTGGCGATCACGACGGGCTTGCCCCCCTCCATGATCGCTACCACAGAGTTGGTCGTCCCCAGGTCAATGCCGACTACTCTACCCATTCGTTGGTGTTCTCCTTACTCTTTTTGATGTGGCTAGATCTTTCAATAATTTTATCGTCTGACATCCTCGACGCCCCAAAGGTGCGGGGATCGCTACCTCATCCATTGAATGTAACAAGATGTAACGTATAATGAGAACGAAATACAAGCAAGTCATAAAGGGTTGTCAATGCGAGTTGCGATCGCCGGGGCGGGTTTGGCCGGCCTCAGTTGCGCCAAATATCTAACGGATCTGGGTTATACGCCCATCGTCCTGGAACGCCGGGACGTCCTCGGCGGCAAGGTCGCCGCCTGGAAAGATGAGGACGGGGACTGGTACGAAACCGGACTGCACATCTTCTTCGGGGCCTATCCCAATATGTTGCAGTTGTTCAAAGAACTCGACATCGAGGACCGGCTGCAGTGGAAAGAACACACGATGATTTTCAACCAGCCGGACCATCCGGGAACCTATTCTCGATTTGACTTTCCCGACCTCCCGGCCCCCATCAACGGCATCATTGCGATTCTCCGCAACAACGATATGCTCACCTGGCCGGAGAAAATTCGCTTCGGTTTGGGCTTGATTCCGGCTATGATCAAGGGTCAGAAATACGTCGAGGAGATGGATAAATATTCCTTCTCGGAGTGGCTCAAACGCCAGAACGTGCCGCCCCGGGTGGAAACGGAGGTGTTCATCGCCATGTCCAAGGCTTTGAATTTTATCGGACCCGACGAGATCTCCTCCACGGTGATTTTGACGGCCCTGAATCGCTTCCTGCAGGAGAAGAACGGCTCGAAGATGGCGTTTTTGGACGGATCTCCGACGGAGCGATTGTGTCAGCCCTTGGTAGACTATATTACGGAGCGCGGTGGACAGGTGCGGTTGAATGCGCCCGTCCGGGAGTTCCTGTTGAACGACGACGGCAGCGTCCGGGGATTCCGGATTCCGGGGCGCCATGGCGAACCGGAGGAGGAGTTGACGGCGGATGTTTATGTATCGGCGATGCCGGTCGATCCCCTGAAGCTGATGCTGCCCGATTCGTGGCGGGAAATGGACTATTTCAAGCAACTTGAGGGTTTGGAAGGGGTCCCGGTGATCAACGTCCATTTGTGGTTCGATCGCAAGTTGACGGACATCGACCACCTGCTGTTTTCGCGATCGCCACTGCTGAGTGTCTACGCGGACATGAGCAACACCTGCCGGGAGTACGCCAACCCGGACCGCTCGATGTTGGAGTTGGTTTTGGCCCCGGCTCAGGATTGGATCGGCAAGTCGGACGCGGACATTGTGGCGGCGACGATGGCGGAATTGGAGCAACTGTTCCCCGAGGAGTTCCCCCACCGCGCCCAACTGCTGAAATCCCATGTGGTGAAAACGCCGCGATCGGTGTACAAAGCCACTCCCGGCCGCCAAGCCTGCCGCCCCGACCAAAGGACACCCATCCCCAATTTTTACCTGAGCGGAGACTACACCATGCAACGCTATCTGGCGAGTATGGAGGGTGCCGTACTTTCTGGTAAGCTGACAGCACGAGCGATCGAACGGGATTCAAAGACCGGCCGCGATCCGAAGCTGTCAGACCCGTCTGAAGCGGAAAACGGACAATCCCCCGTCACGGTTTCCGAACTCCCGACCCCCGTCAAGCAGTAGCTTGAGGACGATGGCTGATAGCTGAGGGCTGAAAAAAAAACGAATGCTGCAACTCTCTAAATCCCCCCGCATGAGAACTCAGGCAACCCGGTCAGATTCCTACGAACTCTGTCGTCAAATTACCGCCGAGTACGCCAAGACGTTTTACTTGGGAACTCAGATCATGCCCGAGGCGAAGCGTCGGGCGATTTGGGCGATTTACGTCTGGTGCCGTCGCACGGACGAACTGGTGGACGGCCCGATGGCGGCTTCGACGACGGACGAGACCCTCGATCGCTGGGAAGAACACCTGGAATCGATTTTCGCCGGAAACCCCATCGACGAGGTGGATGTGGCCCTGGTGGATACCCTGAGCAGATTTCCCCTCGACATCCAGCCGTTCCGGGACATGATCGCTGGCCAGCGGATGGACCTGTACCGGAGCCGCTACAGGACTTTCGAGGAATTGAAGCTGTACTGCTACCGGGTGGCGGGGACGGTGGGTTTGATGTCGATGGCGGTGATGGGGACGGCCGAGCCTGACCCGAGCCCCTGGAACCGCGATCGCCCCCCGTACTGTCCCAAAGAGGAAGCGATCGCCCTGGGAATCGCCAACCAACTCACCAATATTTTGCGGGATGTGGGGGAAGATGCCCGCCGGGGACGGATTTACCTGCCCTTGGATGACCTGGCGTTGTTCGATTACACGGAGGCGGATTTGCTCAACGGCGTGGTGGACGACCGCTGGCGGGAGTTGATGCGCTTCCAAATTCAGCGATCGCGCAAATTTTACGCCCGGGCGGAGCGGGGGATCGCTTCCCTGAACCCGGACATCCGCTGGCCGGTGTGGACGGCTCTGATGCTCTACAGCCAAATTCTCGACGAAATCGAGCGCAACCAATACGATGTCTTCACCAAGCGGGCTTACGTCCCCACCTGGAAGAAGATGGCCTGTCTCCCCGTCGCCCTGCTGCGGGCGAAAGTCCTTTAAGTTGGGGTGTGGGGTGGGTTCGGTGGGGTGTGGGGATTTGAGATTTGAGATTTGAGATTCCCCCCGGTTCGGAAATTCCCTATTCCCTATTCCCGACTCCCTAGGACCGACTCCCTCAAAATAGACAGACCCGGCACCGATTTTAAAAGTGCCGGGTCTGTTTGGTTAAATGGAGAAAAAATTGGGCGGGGGATTAAGAATTGCTCGTTTGGGCGGAGAGCATTTGCTTGAGTTTTTCTAAGTCGCTGGCCCAGCGGGGATCGGGTTGGATGGAACCCGAATCGCCGGAGGGGGAGGAAGAACTGCCCGCGCTGCGGTTGGATTTTTTCCGGTTCTTGCCGCCACCGCTGGAACTGCTCTTTCCGACGGGGGCGACGGAGCGATTTTCCTCCTCGGATTCCCCTTTACTTTTCTTGCGGGGTTGTGCCCGCTCGATTTTCAGGGCGTTTTCCCCGAACATGACACCATTGTATTTCTCGACGATTTGATCGGCTTGATCGTCACTTTGGACGGTGACGAAGCCGAAGCCCCGGCACTTGCCCGTTTTGCGATCCGTGATCACTTTCGCCGAGATGGATTCGCCTTCCTCTGCAAACACGGCTTGCAAATCTTTGCGATCGAGTTCTTTTGGCAAATTTCCGACATAAAGGCGAACAGACATTGATGATACCTCCAGTAAGTAACTGTAATATTTGGGTTGAAAAATCCTGTTAAATCAGGTCATCTTAAAAAAAGCACAATTAAACTCAGGCTGACTTGACAACGCCAATTGCCTGCGACTCGTTTCCGCTTGGGCTGTTTGCAAATTACCATCGTCTTCGACCCAAAAATAACGTCTCAAGTTGGCTTTGAATCGGAGTCGCAAACATGGAAAAGATTGATCTGGGAAATTGTCGCGTAAAGTTTGAGTCATGCTTCAAAACTGACTGCTATAGATTTTGACATCACTCTTGCCGAGTTCCAATTTGAATGCTTCTATAGCCAAGATCGTCAAAAGAAGTGTCAAAGGACTTCAACTTCGGAACAATGAAATGCTTCTTCAAGTTTAGTACGGTTGGGGCAACAAAACAAAAAATTTTGCAGAACGATTAATTTGTCTCGTAACTATTCAAGTGAGAGAACGGTGACAACCGAACTGCGGCGCTATCTAGTCATCCCAAAAAGAACGGTAAGAACAGACCATCCTCTAAGATACCACAACCTAGCGCACATTCCTAGCAGTTGACCGAAACAAATTTCCGTCTTCCCTGTGGATGACAGGAGTCTCGGCCGTTACCCCGCAAGCGATCGTGCTTTCCGCCATGAAGTCAGCAATCTTGTTAAATTCTATTTTTCAATGTAAACAAATGTAACACCGTCGGGACAAAATGTAAACCCTCGCCGGGAAACATTACGATCGCATCCGGCATCAAAACCCCCCCCGGGAAATCAAACTCGCCCCCCACAGGGCGATCGCGATCGCCAGAATCACCGACCACAGGGGATGTCCGCCGTAGAGTTCCAGCCGTTTCTCGACGCTTTGCAACCGTTCCACGTCGATCCAGGGGGTCGCCCCCCGCCGCCACCACCCCGTCACTTTCACCGGACGCCCGATCAGATCCTTGGGGTGGGGAGATTTCAACCAGAAGTTAGCGAGGGGGGTAAATGGGGGGACGTAGTGGAGGCGGACCAAACCGCCGGCGGTTTTCAAGATCAGATCCTGACCCATAATATTGTCGATTCCCCCCCGTCCGATCAACTCGCCCTGTACACAAATCGGTTTGGAGTCGATGGGGAGGGTTCGGGGATCGCAAAATAACTCCCGCAGGTCCGGATCGATCGCCGTTTTCGCCGGTTTGATTTCGGGAAAAAAGGCGTTATTCCGCAAAAAGATCCCCAAACTGCAGCCGATGGGAATGCAACCGTACAAAATCCACCGATCCCCGAACAGCCATTCCAACTGCCAGAATCCGATCAGCCCGAAGATCGCCCCCATCAGCCAAACCGCCAAGCCGATGGCCACTCCGGCGGGGAGTCCGAAATAGGGGGCGCCCTGGATCGCCAATTTTTCGCGATCGCCCCGAGATTTCGACGGGGCGGGACTTTCCAGATTCAACTCCTGATCCAATTTCCAGAATTGGGCGTAGTAGGAGAGGATCAATAAGCGATCGCCCAAAGCCGGGTGGGAATTGGGGATCTCCAACCATTTGCGGTGGGGATTTTGCAGATCCCATATGAATAAGGACTCAAAATCTCCCCCTCTCGCCAGACTTCCCAAAGTCATCGCCTGCCGGTATCCCACCGGAGTCAACAGATCGAACCCCTCCAATAGGGTATCGGTTTTGCCCTCCGCCGCGATCGCTGCGGCCATTCCCACCGCCATTTTAGACAATGCCCGGGTCAGGCCGTTGGGATTGCCCGTCAAATTGCAGGCGAGGCGATCGTTATAGTACACCCGGCGCCGAGACACCCACAGGGCCGGAAATCGCAGAATTTGATAAATCCCGTAGGCTGCGGCGGAGATGGGAAACGCCAGAAAGCGGAAAATTTTAGCGGGGGGTTTTAAAAGCGACGGGGCGAAATCCGGAACCCAGCGGGGGAGTGAGTCCCTTTGGAGGCGATCGAAATCGTTTTCGCCCCAATCGGCGAACTGACAATAAATCAAATAGGGAATTTGAGTCAACACCGTCGCGAAAGACATCGCCAAAAAATCCCAATTTCCCACCGAAGCGATTTCGCGGGCGTAGATGGCGGCGAGCTCGTCTTCCGTCAGGGTGTCGAGTAACCCCTGGCTGACACAAATGCGGACGAACCGGGGCCAGCATCCGTAGGTCATGGCGATGGGGGCGGCGGTGGGCAACACCCGCAGGGCTGGAAATTTCCAGTTTCGGTTTCGGCAGTAAGTCTGCAAAATGCGGCTGGCTTCCTGGGAGGATTGTAACAGTTGGGTGCGGGGAAAAACCTGTTGGCCGTAACAGAATTTGAGCAATGCATCCAACAGCCAGGGGGAGGCGACAAATAAGATTCCCAAGGTTAGATAAACCCACCGGCTCGGGTCGCGATAAAAAAACTGGATCGGTTTGACAAAGGGCAGTTGTCTCAAGATATGGTTGGTGGTTTCCAAGAGAAATTCCACCAGGCGGGGACTCAGCCACAGCAATACGAAAACGGTGAGGAATTGTTCGATCCGAAATCGGGTCAATTTCAGTTTGCCCAGACGTCGCCATCCGATCGCGGCCCGTCCCGCCTGTTTCCACTCGTGTCGGGGTGGGGTAACGTCGGCGACAGGGGGCTGGGGTTCGGATTCCACCGTTTCGGCGGGGGCGGGTTCTTCCTCCGTCGTCGGGGGGGCGAATGTGGGCTGTCCCTGCTGTTTTTGGAGTCGGACGTAGACGGGCGGATTTTCGTCTGTTTTGGGTGGTGTCGGTGTCGGTTTCGGGGGGGGTGGGGGGGGTTGGCGGTTGGCGGTGGATTCGACTTTGGGGGGTTGGAGGGTGGGATCGAAGGGGACGAAGCCGGTGGAGACTGGGGGTTGGCGGCGGCGGAGTTGTTCGAGGATTTGGGTGGCCCGGGTTCTGACTTTTTCGGATGGGTGGCGGGTGAGGGTTTCGCACAGGGCGATCGCCCGATCGCTCTGTCCGGCGCGATCGTAGGCTTTGACCAGTGCCATTTTAGCTTTCAACCGGGCGGTGTGATCGGGTTGGGATGCGGCGACGGGCTCCAACAGTGCGATCGCCTGCCGGTATTGCTTCTGTTTGAGGGCAGCCAACCCCCGTTCCAGGGGGGAAGAATCGGAACCGCGATCGGGGGTGGATGGCATGGGCGTTCCCTCATTCAACCTTCCTTCTAAGATACCCCAGGCGGTCGGAGATATTGCGATGGGGGATTGGGTGGGGATGGGATGGGGAATATCTGGGACAACCGTATCAGGTTGCCATCGATCGGGAGTCGGGGGGAATCTAAAATCTAAAATTCAACAACCCGATGGCACAATATCAGGGGACACCGTTGATGGAAAGAGGAGCCGGACGGACGTGAAATTGGCGATTCTCGGGGGACCCGGAGCCGGAAAGGGAACCCAGGCGAAAATACTGTGCGGCTACCTGGAGATCCCCTGTGTGGATATGGGTCAGATCCTGCGACGGGCGATCGCATCCGGGACGGAGTTGGGACGCCAAGCCGAGCCCTACGTCGAAAAGGGGGAACTGGTTCCGGATGAAATTCTGATTCAATTTGTTCGCGATCGCCTTCTGGAGCCGGATGTCAGCAACGGATGGCTCCTCGACGGCTATCCCCGCACGGCTTTTCAGGCGGAAGAGTTGGATTTTCTGTTGGAAGATTTGGGACAAAAACTGCGGTGGGCGATTTATCTGAATGTCTCGGATGATGTCTTGATGACCCGTTCTTTGAAGCGATCGCGGGCCGACGACACCCCACAAATTATCCGGCGCCGCATCGAAGTGTTTCACCAGCGCACCGTCCCCATACTAGAATATTACGAGCCTCGGGGGCATCTGCTCGATATTAACGGCGATCACCCGCCGGAACAGGTTTCTCAAGATATCCTCGATGTCCTCGTCCGGCAGTAGCGGCCCACCTTGAGGTGATAAAAGATCATGTCCTGGCAACGTCCCGATGGCAGAGAGCCCCAACAATTGCGTCCGGTTGCGTTTGAACTCGATTATACGAAGTTTGCCGCCGCTTCGGTTCTGACCAAGTGTGGCAACACCCAAGTGCTGTGTACGGTGACGATACAGCCCGGAGTGCCGCGGTTTTTGCAGGACTCGGGACGGGGGTGGCTGACGGCGGAATATCGGATGCTGCCGGGGGCGACTCCCCAACGGCAGTCCCGGGAGTTGATGAAATTGTCGGGGCGGACCCAGGAAATTCAACGCCTGATCGGGCGGAGTTTGCGGGCGGCGGTGGATCTGGAGGCGATGGGAGAAATGACTGCGATTGTAGACGCGGATGTTCTCCAGGCGGACGCGGGAACCCGGACAACTTCAATTACTGGCGGGTTTGTCGCCCTCGCTCATGCGTTTGACAAGATGGTGAAACGGGGGGAATTGGAGCGATCGCCCATCCGCCACCAGATCGCGGCGATTTCGGTGGGACTCATGGAGGGGGAGGCGTTGCTCGATCTCAACTACGAGGAAGACGTGGCGGCGGACCTCGATTTTAATGTGGTGATGCGGGACGATCTGGGGATGATCGAGTTGCAGGGGACGGCGGAGGCGGAGAGTTTCAGCCGCGCCGAGTTGAACAAGATATTGGACTGCGCCCAAAAGGGCATCCTAGAATTGTGCGAATTGCAACGCCGCGCTTTGGCGGATACCTGAACCGGGGGGCTGCGATCGGCCGGGGTGTGGGCAAAAGTCGCGATCGCATTTAAGATTGAAAAGAAAGCCCCCTTAAAAAGGGGTTGCGATCGGTTTTTTTCATCGATTCGTCTGCATCTGCGATGGTGGGATGTGACGAGGATTTTTACAGGAGATTGTCAACAATGTGGGTCAAGATCAATGTCGTTTTGATCGGAATTACCCTGGTTTATACGATCGCTCCTCTGGCGATCGCATTTCTGGGGGTGGCACTGGCCGGTCTGTTCGGCTGCGAATCCGGCGGTGGAATGGACGTTTACTGTCCGGGAAAACCCGGGTTGGGACAGTTGCTCACCACGATGGGAATGATGCACTGGTTCGCCCTGTTTACCCTTCCGTCCGGGGCAATTATCGCAATTATATTGTCCGTCGCCTTGGGCGTGCAGTTGATTGGCCCCAAATTGATCCGTTAAATTCATCGCGCTCTCAAGTCCAATCCATAGTCATATCCATCTAAGCGTTCGACCGTGAGTCATTATTTATTGCTCTGAATTTTTAATGATGGATCATCTTACCGTAGAATCCACCCTCGTGGATTTGAAGCTTTATGATACCCGGGCAGAATTGAGTCAATTGGGAAAGGTACTCGCCCAAATTTTTGAAAATGATGGGAATATTCCGGGAGTTATTCTCTGCGATCGCGGTGAGTTTTTGGGGATGATTTCCCAGCGACAATTTTGGCGACTTCTCAGCCGCCCCTACGGGCGGGAGCTCTTTTTAACCCGTCCCATTCAATCCTTATATCGATTTTTGGGGGTGTCGCCGTTGGTGTTGCCCGCCCAGACGACCATTTCCGATGCGGCCCGCCAAGCCGTGAAACGCCCCCCGGAACATCTGTACGAACCCTTGGTGGTGCGCCTTTCCCCTTCCGAATTTCGAGTCCTCGACACCCAACAACTCCTCGTCGCCCAATTGTTCGTCCACCAACTGGCAATTCAACTGTTGGAAAATACGGAACACCTCCTCAAAGAGGCTAACTTGGAACTGCACCGAATGGTGCGGATCGACCAACTGACCCAAATCTCAAACCGCCGCAAATTTGATGAGTTTATTGAGGCTGAGTGGAGGCGACATTTTAGATTACAGTTTCCTCTGTCAATTATTATCGCAGATGTGGATTATTTTAAAGCTTATAATGACTATTACGGACACCAAGCCGGAGATGATTGCCTCAAAACCGTGGCCCAACTCATCGATCGCGCCGTCCGGCAATCTTCCGATCTCGTCGCCCGCTACGGCGGGGAAGAATTTGCCGTCATTTTACCGGAAACCTCCCCGGACACTGCGGAGGCGATCGGCGAAAGAATTCGGGCGACGGTGGAACAACATCAACTTCCCCACGTCAAATCTAAAGTTTGCCCCTATATCACTTTGAGCCTGGGAATTAGCAGTCAAATTCCCACCTATTCTACCTCATTTAAAATGTTGATTTCTACCGCAGATGCCGCCCTTTATAGAGCTAAAGAATCGGGTCGCAATCGTATCGTTAGCCTCTGTGGTGAGAAGATTTGAATGGGATTTTTACTTCGTCGCACAGGCTTCTCGCCGGCGATCGCCGAAATCTCAAGCCCGTAAGTTTTTGTACTCAATTTCACTTGTCAAGATACCGACTCCAAAATTTACAAATCTCCACAAAAAATATAAGAATCATTGCATAAAACAATTTTGGTATTGCTTTAATGGCACACTGAATCCTCAGAACCGACAAACGTCAGACCTTGCGGCAGAAAATAGGTGTTTTTACTCCCCTGCTGCGATCGCGTTTAAGGTTTGAGACAATAGCGAAAAGCTACCCGCACTGATTATCAATACCGGAGAAAATTGTATGAAATTGGCTTACTGGATGTATGCAGGTCCGGCCCACATCGGCACTCTCCGCATTGCCAGTTCTTTTAAGAACGTCCACGCCATCATGCACGCCCCCCTCGGCGACGATTATTTCAATGTCATGCGATCGATGTTGGAACGGGAACGGGACTACACGCCAGTCACCGCCAGCATCGTCGATCGCAACGTGCTGGCCCGGGGTTCCCAGGAAAAAGTCGTCGATAATATCGTCCGCAAAGATAAGGAAGAAAACCCCGATCTGATCGTCCTTACCCCCACCTGCACCTCTAGCATTCTCCAGGAAGATCTGGAAAATTTCGTCAGCCGCGCCCAGTTGGACGCCCGAGGAGACGTGATGCTGGCGGATGTGAACCACTACCGCGTCAACGAACTGCAGGCAGCCGATCGCACCCTGGAACAAATCGTCAAATTCTACATCCAAAAAGCCCGCAAAAAAGGCGAACTCCCGGAGGATAAAACCGAAAAACCCTCCGTCAACATCATCGGGATGTCAACCCTCGGCTTCCACAATCAACATGACTGCACCGAACTGAAGCGGTTGATGGCCGATCTGGGCGTCGAAGTCAACGAAGTGATTCCCGAAGGGGCGTCGGTTCACAACTTGAAAAACCTGCCCCGGGCTTGGTTTAACTTGGTTCCCTATCGCGAATTGGGATTGATGGCGGCGCGGTATTTGGAGGCTGAATTCGGAACCCCTTATATCGACATCACGCCGATGGGGGTGGTGGAGACGGCCCGCTGCATCCGCAAAATTCAAGCGGTGATTAATAACCAAGGGGCAGATGTCGATTATGAAGACTATATCGACAATCAAACCCTGCACGTTTCCCAGGCGGCTTGGTTCTCCCGTTCCATCGACTGTCAGAATTTGACGGGTAAAAAGGCGGTGGTATTTGGAGACAACACCCACGCCGCCGCCATGACCAAAATTCTGGCGCGGGAAATGGGAATTCATGTGGTTTTGGCGGGGACTTATTGCAAGTATGACGCGGACTGGTTCAAGGAACAGGTGGGCGAGTATTGCGACGAGGTTTTGATCAGTGATGATAATGGCGCGATCGGGGATGCGATCGCCCGCATTGAACCGGCGGCAATCTTCGGAACCCAGATGGAACGCCACGTCGGAAAGCGGTTGAGTATCCCCTGCGGCGTGATCGCGGCCCCCATCCACATCCAGGATTTCCCCATCGGTTACAAGCCGTTTTTGGGCTACGAGGGGACGAACCAGATCGCCGATTTGGTGTACAATTCCTTTACGTTGGGGATGGAAGATCACCTGCTGGAAATCTTCGGCGGACACGATACAAAAGAGGTGATTACGAAGGGAATTTCGGCTGATTCCGATTTGAGTTGGGCGAAGGATGCCCAGGCAGAATTGAACAAGGTTCCCGGTTTTGTGCGGGGTAAGGTGAAGCGGAATACGGAGAAATTTGCCCGCGATCGCGGTTTGCAGGAAATTACCCTGGAAGTCATGTACGCGGCGAAAGAGTCTGTGGGTGCTTAGTTGGGGATTTGGGGAAGAAGAACCACAGAGGCACAGAGGACACAGAGAGAATTTTTTTGTGTCTTTGTGGTTTGCATTAGAAATGAATGATCGGGGTATTTTATAGTTTGGAAGGACGCAGGAGATCCCCCTAAATCCCCCTTAACAAGGGGGACTTTGAATTCGGTTTTTATCCCTTAAAATGGGATAACACGGTTAGGACAGATCGGCTAATTTGAGTCCCGCCTTGAAATGAATTTCAAGGCTGATAGCAAAAGTCCACTTAAGTGGACTCGTTCGGAGTAATCGTGTCCCAACCTAAATGCGTACTGCTATAATCCCTTAAAAATGGGGGCTTTGAATTCGGTTTTAACTCCTTAAAATGGGGGGCTTTGAATTTGTTTTTTATTACTTAAAAGGGGGGATTCACTGGCTTGGGAAAGTTATAATTTCATATTTTCAACGCCCAATTCTTCCGGGAATGATGACGTTGGTGCGATCGAAGCTGGGGGGTAAAGAGGGGCGGGGTGTTACTCCATCTTCGGAGAAATTGCCGCGCAGAAAACTCGGGGAAAAATTGCGATCGCCGAGGACTCCTCGTTGAACTTCTACGTTTTTGAGAGAGTCTACCGTTGTCGCCACTCCTTTACTGGTGGTTAGGGGATCGGCGACGCCTCCCAAGGCGTCGATCAAAAATGTGTTGCTGAAGCCGCCAATCATTTCGACATCCTGTTCTTCTTCAAAGAAACCGGGACGCAGGCGGCGGGTTGGTTGGGCATTGGTGGGGGATTCTCCCCAAATCACTGCGGCGATCGCAACACCGGACAACAGACAGAAGAATCGAAAAATACTGCAATTCATGGGGGTGTCTCCGTTTCTATCAATTTTATCGGCATATTTTGATCGTCTCCAATGTATATTAAAACTGTTTGATAATTGTGAACAGTTTTTGAATTTAAACCTCAACAAGCCCCGAATAACGGACAATTGACCATGATCCAGCCGACCACCCCACCCCTACAAACCCTTCCCGGCGAAGGAATGCTCGTCGCGATCGCCCCCCAAGTCGAAGATTACCAAATGCTGGAGGCGGGGGTGCTCCCGGGGGCGAAGGTTCTGATACTGGACGGGGATGCGATCGCCCAGATTACGGCGGTTTTGGAGGCGGATGCCTCCATCACCCGTCTCCACATCATCTGTCACGGTGCCCCCGGTGTATTGGAGTTGGGGACGACTCGCCTCGGCGGGGAGAATGTGGGACGGTATCGCCACCAGTTGCGGCGGTGGCGTGTGGCGGAGATTCTGCTGTATGCGTGTAATGTTGCCCCCCTAACCCCCCAATTTTGGGGGGTGGCCCCCCTAACCCCCCAATTTTGGGGGGTGGCCCCCCTAACCCCCCAATTCTGGGGGGAACCCATTTCTGTAATTGCCTCCCCTCGCCCAGAATTGGGAGAGGGGCCGGGGGTGAGGGCCGATCTCCTGTCCCGCCTCCACGAACTGACGGGGGCAAATATTGCGGCGGCTTCCGGTTGGGTGGGAAGTGCGACAAAAGGGGGAAGTTGGAATCTCGATCGCGCGATCGGACGGGTTCGGCGTGACTTCCCATTTGTCGATTCTATTCAACAAAATTATAGCGGAATTTTGGCAACTTTTACAGTTACGACAACCGACGATATTATTACGGGATCTCTTCGAGATGCGGTCGAAATTGCCAATGTGACACCCGGAACAGATAGCATTATTTTTAATATTCCCATCACCGATCCAGGTTACGACCCGATCACCGGAATTTACACGATTCAACCCTTTTCAGAACTTCCTGAAATCACCGATTCTGTTATTATTGACGGTACGAGTCAGCCCGGATTTGCCGGGACTCCAATTATTGAAATTGACGGTTCTCTCATTGACGATGATGCCGACGGTTTGACAATCAGTGCCGCCAGCAGTACGGTTAAAGGTTTGGTTGTCAACCGCTTTTCCGGAAGTGGCATTCGAGTGCAGTCCGACAATAATACAATTGAAGGAAATTTGATCGGCACTGATGGAACGGGAAATTCAATTTTGGGGAACGGAGTCGGCATCGATATTGCAGGCAATAATAATGTCATCGGCGGTGCGATCGCGGACTCACGAAATCTGATTTCCGGCAATGAAGAAGATGGAATTAATCTCCTTTTGGGAGCGTCAGGAAATCAAATTCTGGGAAACTTTATCGGGACTGATATTAGCGGTGCGATCAATTTGGGAAATGGAGATGATGGCATCAGTGTCTTGGGTGATAATAATTTTATCGGTGGTTTCGAGGCTGGAAATATTATCGCATTTAACGGCGATACCGGTGTCGCCGTTCAAATTGATGCCACTGAAAATGCAATTCTCGATAACCGCATTTTTGATAATGAAAATTTGGGAATCGATTTGGATGGAGATGACGATGATATTGACGATGATGGAGTCACACCAAATGACGGCGGAGACGGAGACACGGGGGGCAACAATTTACAGAATTATCCCATTTTAACCGCCGCCATTCTGGGAACTGGCGACACCACCATTGCGGGGACGCTGAACAGTACGCCGAACACCACTTTTACCGTCCAATTCTTCTCAAATCAAGAATTAGATCCCAGCGGTTTTGGCGAGGGCGAGACTTTTTTGGGACAAGCCAGCATCACCACGGACGCAGCAGGAAATGTCAATTTTTCCGAAACTCTTCCGGTGGTTTTGACGGGGACTGAATTTATTACCGCCACCGCCACAGATCCCGATAATAACACCTCGGAATTTTCGGCCGGAATCCCCCTCAATGTTGCGCCGAATCTCGATCTGGATGGAACCGCCGACGGCATCAATTTTAATACTAATTTTGTCGAGGGGGAAGGCGCGATCGCGATCGCCAACAATACTCAAATCGCCGATCCAGACAGTCCCAATTTGGCATCCGCCACCCTCACCCTATCTGTCTTTGATTTCGGTTCCGAAACGTTATCTCTCCCGACTCCCCCCGCCGGAATTGCGGTTGACGGTTTTGAAGATACCGAGTTGGAACGGTATATTTTGGAGTTGACGGGAACCGCCACGATCGCCGATTATCAGAATGCGATCGCCGGGGTAATTTACAATAACATTGCCACAAATCCCGACACCAGCGATCGCACTGTCGAAGTTATTGTTAATGACGGACAGGCGGACAGCGAAATTGCCACAACGACGATTACAATCACACCAAATTTACCTCCCACCGCCGCCGACGACACCGCCACAACTCCCGCCAACATTCCGATTACATTTAATATCACCGAAAACGATAGTGACAGCGACGGAAGTATCGACACCGCCACCGTGGATCTTGATCCGGCGACGGAGGGAATTCAAACCAGCTTCACCGCCGCAGAGGGAGAATTTACCGTTGATGAAACGGGAGATGTCACCTTTATTCCCAATACTGGATTTGTGGGAAATTCCGCGATCGCTTACACCGTCGGAGACAACCTCGGGAAACGCTCCAACGAAGCCACAATTACCGTCAATGTCGAGAATACACCCCCCACCGCGACAGACGACACCACCCTCACCTTGGCGGGACTTTCCGCCTCCGTTGACGTTTTGGCGAATGACTCCGATCCAGACGGGGATAATTTGACGGTAATTGCCACGACACCGGGAAATTTCGGGACTGTTGCGATCGCCGATAATAACCGAGTTGTCTACACGCCAAACGCCGGTTTTCGGGGAAATGACAGCTTCACCTACACCATTTCCGATCCCAACGGCGGAACGGATACCGCCAGGGTAAACCTCTCAATTCTCAACAGCAACCCCATCGCTTTTAACAATAGTGCAACCACCCCCAGTAACAGTCCCGTTAATGTTAATGTCCTCGGAAATGATTACGACGGAGACGGGGATATTCTCTCTTTGGTTGATTTCACTTCCGGGGAAAATGGCGATGTCAGCCGCGACGACAACGGAACCCCCAAAATTCTCACCGATGACTCTCTCATTTACACCCCAAATACAGGATTTAACGGTTCGGATACCTTCACTTATACCGTCGATGACGGCAACGGTGGAACCGATACGGGAACCGTCGTTGTCGAAGTGACAAACGCAACCCCTACCGCCACCGACGACACCGCCGAAACTTCAAACAACGCCGCAGTTAATATCGACGTTCTCGCCAACGACAGCGATCCGGACGGGGATATTCTCAGCATTACCAATGTCACCTCCGGCGATAATGGCAGCGTTGAAATCAACGAGAATAATACCGTCACTTACACCCCAAACCGGGGATTTTTGGGAACCGATACCTTCTCTTATACCGTCGATGATGGCAACGAAAATACCGCCACCGCCACCGTCACCGTCGAAGTGACAAATAGTCCCCCCGTCGCCAACGACGACACCGCCGAAACCCGACACAACCCGGCATTTACAATAACTCCACAAGACTTGGCGACAGTGACGATTGACGTTCTTGCCAATGACAACGATCCGGACGGCGATATTCTCAGCATTACAAATGTCGTACAAGGCGAGAATGGCAGCGTTGAAATCAACGATGATAATACCGTTACTTACACCCCAAACTATGACTTTTTGGGGACTGATACCTTCACTTATACCGTCGATGATGGCAACGAAAATACCGCCACCGCCACCGTCACCGTCGAAGTGATAAACAGTCCCCCCATCGCCAACGACGACTTCATAGAAGTCCCAAGTGGCATCTCCACTGAAATGCGGTTTCTCCTCAACGATCGCGATCCGGATGGCGATATTCTGGTGGTGACAAGTGCCACCCAACCGATGAATGGTGAATTAAATTTACAGCTAGAAGATGTGACAATTTTTTACACTTCTAATCCCGGATTTATCGGCACAGATAGTTTTACTTATACCATTTCAGATCGCCTGGGGGGTACTGATACCGCAACCATCACGATTAATGTTGTCAATTTTCCGCCGATTATCGATTTAGATGAAAGTGCTGATGGTATCAATTTTAACACAGTTTTCAATGTGGGGGGAGAGGCGATCGCGATCGCGAACAATAGCCAAATTACCGATTTGGACGATACCACCCTCGCCTCGGTGACGGTTAATTTTACTCCCATCGACGGCGAATTTGAGACACTTTCTCTGAGTACCATTCCCCCGGAAATTACTGCCACTCCCACCCCGAACGGTTTGAACTTGACAGGAACCGCCAGTTTGGAAGCCTATCAAACGGCAATTGATGGAATTATTTATAATAATACCGCCGAAATTCCCACTCCTGGCGATCGCATCATTACCGTCACCGCCAGCGACAGCAAAACCACCGGCGAAGTCGCAACCACCACCATTTGCCTCAACCAACCCCCCATCGCCACGAATTTAGAAACCACAACCCGCGCCGATACTCCCGTCAGCCTCGATATTTTAACAGAGGCGATCGATCCGGATGGGGATGCGATCGCAATTTCTAACTTTACAAACGGCGAAAATGGCATCGTCACTTTATCCGAAAATGGCTTAATTTATACCCCCAATCCAAGTTTTGGCGGGTTCGACACTTTCACCTATACCCTCACCGACAGCAACGGTGCCACGGCATCCGCAACCGTCACCGTGGGAGTCAGCAACATCGTCGTCACCCCCCCCATTCCCCCCGTCACGGCAGAAAACGACGGTTCGGCGGTGGATGTGGCGTTGAGTCTCCCGCCGACGGCGGATGTCAGAGTTGGGATCGTCTCTTCCGATCCCACGGAAGCGATCGTTGTTCCCAATACCCTAATCTTTACCCCGGAGAATTTTTCCACTCCGCAATCCGTCATCGTTGCGGGTATTTCCGACTTTGAAATAGACGGCGATTCTGCGTTCAATCTGATAATTTCTCCCGCCGACAGTGCCGATCCAAATTATGACGCGATCGACGCACCCGATCTGGCTTTTACCAATCTCGACACCACCAGCATCATCGAGTTTTCTACCCCCACGTTTATCGTCAGCGAAGAAAATCCGGCGATCGCCATCACCCGCAACAATACCGCCGGCGTTGTCGGCATCCGTTTAGTTCTGAGTGGCGGCACCGCCACCCCCAATTCCGACTACGATCCGATCCCCCTAAATGTCGTTTTTAATGAAGGAGAAAATAGCAAAGTCGTCACCCTTCCCATTTTTGACGATCGCCAAATTGAAGCAGCCGAAACCGTCGAGATCAGCCTTGAAAATCCCCAAGCAAATGCCATTTTGGGAACCCAAACTGTCGCCAATGTGGTGATCAATCCCAGCGATGGCGGAGCGTTAAATTTGAATATTCAGAATTTAAGATCCATTACTTCAACCAATCCCCAATTGCGCGATCGGGGTGTCGAATTTTCCAATAATGCTCTGGGAATTGAGGATTTCAACTTAAATGGCAGCGGCAATTTTATCGATGAAAAACCCGGACGATCCGACGCCATCACCTACGATCGCGGCGACTCCATCGATATCGACGTTCCGGAAGGCTTTGTAGACGAAATTTCCTTCCGCTACGCCTCCCCCTTCCGTTCCCATCAAGTGGTGATTCGAGATGCCTTCGGAAACGAACTCGCCAGCCGCACGCTATCGCCGACAAACGATTCCGGACTGACGCCGGGTGCCTACGTTTTGAGCGATCGCATCACGACAATTGAATTTGAAGGAGTCGCCACTTCCGTCGAACTGGGAAGCCAAGCCAACAAGTTGTTAATCGCCGATTTGATGCTCGGTTCTTCTGATAATAATTTACCCGAGTTGGGATTCATGGGTGCGATCGTCGATCCCTTCACCCAGTTATTTTAGTAGGGTGCATTCCCTGCCGTCACCTCCCCCAAAATCTCCCCTATAAACCCGCTTTCTCCCCCCACCAGACACCTAGAAACCGGGTTTCTACCAGCATCTCTCATCCTCCCCAAAAATCTCCCTAGAAACCCGGTTTCTTCCTCCCCAACAGACGCCTAGAAGGTTCCTTCCTCCCCCACCAGATGCCTAGAAACCGGGTTTCTACCAGCATCTCTCATCCCCCACCCACATCTCTCCTAGAAACCCGGTTTCTTCCTCCCCACCGAATCCTTAACCGAGCGTGAAAATCCGGCGGCAGGCGGCGCCGCGCCGCTATAATGGGCAAAACGCCAGCAAGTCACCGGTTATGGACGAACAACCAAAATGTTTACTTATTTCGGATCGAAAAAGAGCAGGCTGAGAATTTGGTTTATAATTGAGTCAGGAGCGCGACCCGGGAAAACTCTGGCTAATCCTGAAGTTGACCCAGAAAGTTAATGTAAGCTTGGGAGGGTGAGCGGATGCAAATTACTCTAAATCTACCGGATAGCCTTAGCCAAACCGAAACCTTTAATCAGAACGACTGGCTTAGGGAAATTGCTGTGGCTCTGTTTGAGCAAGAGCGGGTTTCTCTCAGCCGTGCCAGCACAATTGCGGTGATGGATATTATGGACTTTCAAAAGCTGCTGGCAGAGCGTGGCATCTGTGTACACTACGATGTGGCAGATTTTGAACAGGATGTTGAACACCTGCGCGATCGCGGCTGGTTATGATTGTTGTGAGCATCTCTCATTCTCCCCAAAAATCTCCCTAGAAACCCGGTTTCTTCCTCCCCAACAGACGCCTAGAAGGTTTCTTCCTCCCCACCAGATGCCTAGAAACCGGGTTTCTACTAGCATCTCTCATCCCCCACCCACATCTCTCCTAGAAACCCGGTTTCTTCCTCCCCACCGAATCCTTAACAGGGCGTGAAAATCCGGCGGCAGGCGGCGCCGCTCGGCTATAATGGGCAAAACGCCAGCAACTTCGCCCCCCTAGCCCCCCAATTCTGGGGGGAACCGGAGCTTCAAGTCCCCCAAAGTTGGGGGATTTAGGGGGCGAGTGTTCAATCAGTAGGGATGCGGGATTCGTGCAGGTGTGCGGGTTGGTGGCGGAACAGTTGCAGGGGGAGGCATAGGAACATGAGTTTTTGGCGAAACTGGCTGCGAAAATTAGCGCAATCTCTCAACAATTCTCCCACAGAAAATGACCGTAGGGGCGCAAGGCTTGCGCCCGACACCGCCAATTCGGACGCCTCCACAGCAGAAGATTTGGCATTTTTACAGGAAGCGGTAAAATTGACAGCCGAGAGTAATGTTAACCCATCCGTCGTTTATCCGTTCCTCGCCACTCGCACGGCTCAACTTAATATCAACTTAATTGCAGCGATTCGAGCCTTTGCTACAGATAGCACAATTATCGATCTCTTGAATTTTGCTAATTTAGTCCAGCAATTTCCCCTCGGTCAGCGCGATGTTAATCTAGAAATTTCTATCGCGATTTACAGTATTGCTCTGGACTTTTTCAAGCGGGATACTAACGCCTCTTCTTGGGCAACAATCCAAAATAATCTGGGGACTGCCTACTCTGACCGCATCCGGGGAGAGCGGGCACAGAACATAGAAGATGCGATCGCCTGCTACCGAGACTCCTTGCTAGTCTACACC
>NZ_JAJENU010000691.1:0-203 GCF_035615495.1 Lyngbya sp. CCY1209
CGGATCAGGGCGAAAAAGTCATCGACGGGGAAATCGAGGCTCAAAATACTGTCAATTTCATCGACAAAAATGACGATTTTTTCGTCGGGTATCGCCGCCAGCAGAATTTCCGAAATAAAATAGCTTAACCGCTGCAAAAATGAAATGTTGTCCGCTTCTTTCCACCAGGTTTTTAAGTTGAACTCCCGGGAGAGTCGGAATCC
>NZ_JAJENU010000692.1:0-338 GCF_035615495.1 Lyngbya sp. CCY1209
CGGCCGTTGTCGTCCAGTCGTCCCAATGCCCGGTATCCCTTGCGGGTGCTGACGGTCAGTTTGTCCGACTCGTCGGCGAGGTCGGCGAGGGCATCGGCTTCGGCCGGGTCGATCGTCCGGGCGTGGTCCAACACGGGCGCGAATCGGAAATGCTCCCAACTGCCGGGATTGTCGGGGGTGATGCCGTTGGGGGACGTGACGAACACTGACGACTTGTCCAGGTTGCTGTGCTGGCCTTCCACGGGGGCGATCGCGCCGGATTTCATGTCGTCGCCTCTGACAAATCCAATCATGGGTAAATACTCCTGAGTAATGGGTGAATGGCCGTGGTGATAACG
>NZ_JAJENU010000693.1:0-2219 GCF_035615495.1 Lyngbya sp. CCY1209
ATTGCCGGTTTGCACGTCCCAGGCTTCGGGGGCGTCGATGTCCGCGTCGGGGGTGCCCCCGGTCTGTCCGGTGTTGTCCAACCCCCACAGTTGGGAAAATTCCGGATCGTTGGGGATGGTGGAATTGATGTTGACGATGTAATTGGGTTCGATATATTCGATCGCGGGATGCTCGTTGAAGGTGGCGACGGCATTCTCTACGTCACCTTCGATCTGCCACAGTTGAACTCCCGAGTTTTGGGTGGTTTCGACCACTTCGGCGCCCAGTGTGTTGAGAATATCATTGCGATCGCCCGAATCGGCACCGGACTTGAATTTGACGATCACCTGATTCCGCGCATATTCGGCATCGCGGGGAATTTCGCTGCGACGGTCGGACTCGGATGCCAAGTCCCCGGACACCTGCTCGCGGGCCATCTCAATCGATTCGCCTTCGGAGGTACCACTCCCTTCGCCACCGGTGGGATAACTCTGCTTCCATCCCTCTTGTTGTTCCTCCCGGATGGTGTAAGTCCCCTCGAACAGACCCGTGAAAGTATATTCGCCGTCGGAATTCGTGACCGCAGAGGGCTCCTCGGGGTCGAGTTGGCTGTTATTGTTTTCGTCGATGTAGATCGTCCAGTCCGACAGGGCGGGTTCACCTTCATCCTTGACGCCATCGGCATTCAAGTCATTCCACTTGACGCCCGAAATGCTGCCGCCAGATTCGGACTCGACGTTGCCGAAGTCGATATCGAGGACATCCTCGCCCTCACCCACATCCACCGTATGGCTGCCGGGGGCAGTCCCGGTGAAGGAGAAGTTGTCCAGCAAAACGCCGGAATCGATAGCAGTATCTCCCACATCGACGGCTCCGACACCGATGTTATAGGTTCCGTCGGCGGTAAAGGTGTGGGTGTAGGTTCCCCATCCGGTTTCACTCCAGAAACTCGTTCCGGAGGGCACCAGAGGGGTGAAAGTATTGGCCACCGTATCGCCGTCCGACTCCACGGAGACGAAGGCGAAGTCGTTGAAGGGCGATTCGGAACCTTCGTTGGTGAGGAAGTTGTAATCGAAGCTGATTTCATCTCCCGCCTTCACCGTCAGGGTTTGCTTGATGGCGGAACCTTCCGTGGCGTCGCCGTTGCCCAAACCGTCCAGGATGCCCCCCGGCAAATTCAGGAAGGCTTCCAAGTCGGCGTCACTTTGAGAACCGTCGCCATTGGTCACCAAAGCTTGATAGGTACCCTCCGTGGGGTCGGAACCGAAAGCGTCGGTTTTGACGGATGTGTCTCCCCGGGTTTCCCAACCCGTCAGATCTCCCGTTTCAAAACCGGTATTTTTGAGACTGCCGGGATAGGTTTGCTGCCATCCGTCTTGCAGTTCCTCCGCCACTTCGTAGGTGCCGGGTTCCAGGTTGTCGAAGGTATAATTTCCGTCGCCGTCGGTGACGGTGGAGGGTTCTTCGGGGTCGAGCTGGCCGTTATTATTTTCGTCAATGTAGATTGTCCAGTCTGCCAAACCGGGTTCGTCGTCATCCTTGTCGCCGTCAGTATCGAGGTCGTTCCACTTCTGGCCGGAGATGCTGCCCGGTTCGTCGGGGGAAACGGCAGTGTTCGCATTCAAACGCCCCCCCGTCACCATCAGTCCGTCCAGGGCCGGAATTTCATCCACCGTGTCGAGGATGCTCTGTTTGACTTCCCCAGGAGACAAGCTCGGGTCTTGGGACAACAGCAAACTCGCCACCCCGGCAACGTGGGGAGCCGCCATCGAAGTGCCGTCGTAACTGGCGTATCCGTCGCCGGGAACGCTGCTGAAGATATCGACTCCGGGAGCTGCCAAGTCTACACTGGTGGCTCCATAGTGGGAGAACGATGCCAACTCATCATTGTGGTCGGTGGCGGCGACAGAAATGATATTCTCAGAATCGTAGCTGGCGGGATTGAAGGGATAAACATCATTGTCTGAATCATAGTTTCCCGCCGCCGCCACGAACACTTGTCCGCTGGCACCGGCCGCATCGATCGCATCCTGAAGGGCGCTCGAAGAAAAATAGCCGCCCCAACTGTTGTTGGTCAGGTCGGCTCCCATCATCGTGGCGTATTCCACCGCTTGGATGGCGTTGAAAATGGTTCCCGAACCCGAATCGTTCAGAAACTTGACCGCCATAATTTGGGCGTCCCAACTGACTCCGGTGACTCCCACGCCATTATCGCCCTGGGCGGCAATGGTGCCGGCGA
>NZ_JAJENU010000694.1:0-240 GCF_035615495.1 Lyngbya sp. CCY1209
GTAGGGTGCGTTCCCACTTATCCCCGATGATTTAACTCGATTTGTGCGGGGAACGCACCGACGATTCCTTCGAGTTCTAATCCGGTGCGTTCCCACTCGTTTATTCCTCAACTCCACAGATGATTTCAGGGAACGCACCCGACCATCTACAATCATTATTCTGAGTCGTGTAGGGTGCGTTCCCACTTATCCCCGATGATTTAACTCGATTTGTGCGGGGAACGCACCGACGATTCCTTC
>NZ_JAJENU010000695.1:0-338 GCF_035615495.1 Lyngbya sp. CCY1209
CGTTATCACCACGGCCATTCACCCATTACTCAGGAGTATTTACCCATGATTGGATTTGTCAGAGGCGACGACATGAAGGGGGGCGCGATCGCCCCCGTGGAAGGACAGCACAGCAACCTGGACAAAGGGTCCGTTTTCGTCACCAGTCCGAACGGCATCACCCCCGACAACCCCGGCAGTTGGGAGCATTTCCGGTTCGCTCCCGTGTTGGACCGCGCCCGGACGATCGACCCGGCCGAAGCCGACGCCCTCACCGACCTTGCCGACGAGTCGGACAAACTGACCGTCAGCACCCGCAAGGGATACCGGGCATTGGGACGACTGGACGACAACGGCCG
>NZ_JAJENU010000696.1:0-394 GCF_035615495.1 Lyngbya sp. CCY1209
AGGAGTCTTTGCAACCTTCTAGCTTTTGCGTCCTGTCCCGATTGAGCCGCTTGATAGATACGTTTTTGCAACTTGAAGACCATCCGCTGAACTTTTCCCCAGTTGATAGCCCTCCATGCATTCTTAGTGACCATTGGTTTCGGCTTGCCGAATCCTTTGGTTTGACTAGACGCCATTATTGCTATTCGAGTCTCCATCTTACGTCTGAACCGTGACCCGTCTGCTTATCCCAGACATTACATCTGGGCGTTGGCTTCTGGTCACATCTCACCCCCATATGGCTTGCGCTTACACTTGTGGCTTTATTGCCTTTACTGCTTGCCTAATCGACCATTGGACAAGAGCCATTATGGGGTTATTTCGTTCCATCTGTATGGGTATTCCATCCTTAGAC
>NZ_JAJENU010000697.1:0-200 GCF_035615495.1 Lyngbya sp. CCY1209
ACTGGGGTGAACGATCCTCCCGAAGCGGTGGATGATAGCAACAGCATCAATGCCGATACGGTATTAGCCGTCAATGCCGCCTCTGGAGTCCTCGCCAATGATAACGACCCGGAAGGGGCAACTCTGACGGTGACGGGTTTTCAGACACCCAGCACCCGGGGGGCTGCGGTGACGGTCAATGATGATGGTAGCTATACCTA
>NZ_JAJENU010000698.1:0-234 GCF_035615495.1 Lyngbya sp. CCY1209
AAAGCATGGATAGACCGAGAGGTTAAAAGTCGGAATGATGCCTACAAATACTGCAAGTTATTGGCAGATAATCCCGATTTTCCTTGGGCTAAAAGGCTGAATTCGATGGCGCGACAAGCCCATGCAGAAAGGGCCTGGGCAGCTATTGAAAGGTTCTACAAAAACTGTCAAGCTAAAGTCCCTGGGAAAAAAGGTTATCCTAAATTTAAAAAGTATCAGGTTAGGGCATCGGTT
>NZ_JAJENU010000699.1:0-662 GCF_035615495.1 Lyngbya sp. CCY1209
TGCAGCCGTTCGTATGTCCCCAAAAGGTCTTGGGCGACCTTGATCGCGTCGTCACCGCGCTGTCCGTCTGGCGACCCCGATTCGATCAACTTCCGGGTTTCTTTCGCAAGGCAGATGGTTAGGGGGATGTCGTCAGAAGTGATGCTGTTGAGCAGTGGAGTTTCTGTCCGCGCCGTGCCCCGCATTTTCTCTATTACCCACCGGGGGGCGTCGGCGATCGCAGTCTCCTGTGGTGACTTAATCCAGTGGTATTGCCCGGTTTCGGGATGAGCTGACGGCGGCAAAACGGACTGGCATCCGTCCCATCGTAATTCCAACAACATTTCTTTGCCGTCCGCCCCGGTTTTCCCCGTTCTCAGCTTTTGGGTTTTGATGTCGCACCAATATTTGTCCGAGATTTTGTATAGGTATTGGGCGCGGCCATCTTTTCCACTTGTAAAACTGACAGTCGCGGGTAATCCCCCCAACGACTTAGCCAGTTCGTGGGCGGCTTCTCCGTCGCAGTCAACCGCTACAATTCCGTCACTAATTTGCCCTGTTCTGAGTCCATAGCCCCGAGCCTTCCCGGTTTTGATATCTTCGATGATGGTGGCGCGATCGCATGGTTTCTCCTGTTGCCAATTCATCCTGTATGCAGCTTTGTTCCCCTTAACGGGGGTGAG
>NZ_JAJENU010000700.1:0-71131 GCF_035615495.1 Lyngbya sp. CCY1209
CTCCAACTGCTGCACCGCCACTGTCACGATGCCAAGACTGCCATAGATGGTAGCCTAAGCAAGAGTCGTACTCATGATAACGAGACGACTGAACTAGGAGCCGTGTGAGGCGAAAGTCTCATGCACGGTTCTGAATGGGAGGGAGAGAAGGTGACTTCTCTCTCGACCCTAATACCGCCCAACCCCCAGGGGAAAATGCCAACATGATTGTGATGCCCCCGAACTCCGAACGGCTTCGCGATCGCTCTTGAGGGCAACGACCCCTACACCATTCCGAATTCTAGGGGGTCGGGATTGAATCGAACTCCAAATGCGCGATGGGTCAGTGTCATGTTTCATTCCACGCCAAAAAAATTGAGTTTTGCGGCCGCGGCGACCGTCGCCTGTGCGGGAACCCTGGGCCTCGGTCCTTCGCTGCCGGTTGTCGCTCAGGATGCGGGAGGGCGTCCTCCGGTGTGCGAGGGGCAACTCCCCACCGGACAGGTGAAATGTAACTACGAGGGGGGCGACAACTACAAGGGCGGCTTCGTCAACGGCCAGCCGGAAGGGCGGGGCGTCTACGTTTACGCCAACCGCGATCGCTACGAGGGCGAATTTCGCAACGGCCTCCCCAACGGTCAGGGGGTGTTCATCTTCTCGGACGATTCCCGGGTGGTGGGGGTGTTCCAGGACGGTAACATCACCCAGGGAACCGTCATCTTCCCCAACGGCGATCGCTACGTCGGCGAATTCGAGCTGGTGACTGAAATTGGCAGCGGCGTGACCAGCAGCCAACCCGACGGCCAGGGAGAGTTTATCTACGCCAACGGCGATCGCTTCGAGGGCGAATTCTTCGCCGGCGGACCCTTCGGCCGGGGTACCTTCACCCGCACCGACGGCACCCGCTGTCAGGGAGAGTTCTTCAACCAAGAACTTGACGGCAAGGGGACTTGCACCTTCCCCAACGGTTTTCGCTACGAAGGCGAATTTCGGGGCGGCATCCCCCACGGCCAGGGCGTGCTGATCGACCCCGGCGGAAAGCGCTTTCCCGGAACCTTCCGCGACGGCCAGCGACAAGACAATTGATAATTGATAATTGACAATTGATAATTATCAATTATTCACCACTTCTCCCCAGATTCACATGACATCTTCTGCAAGTTCTGCCTCCAGTTCCAGTTCCTTTCCCTTCGAGTTCGTCGCCGACCCCGGCCAAGATCGGGAGCTTCTCGATCGCCTGGGGTTCATTTCCGGGTTGAAGGAAGTGCTGACCATCCGCCAGGTCCACGCCCTCGAACACGCCACCGTCTGGGTGTTGGAGGAAATGGCGGGGGCCGAAAATGACGGGTCCCGGGGCGATCGCCTGGGGGGGATGTCCACCGAAACCGGATTTTACCTCTACGGGCCGGTCAACTCGGAGCGACTGCGGCGAGCCGTACAAATCGCCCTGCACCGCCTCACCCGGGGAGAGTGGGATCTGGCGGTCCACCCCCGCTGCGGGACGAATCTATCCGTAGGGATGTTGATGGCGGGGGGGTTGGCCGTGGGCATGAGCTGGCTGCTGCCCAAAGGCCCCGTCGAACAACTGCTGGGACTCGGAATGGCCGCGGCGGTGGCGACCCAGTTGAGTCCCGACTTGGGACAGTTGGCCCAGCGATACGTCACCACCGCCATTCCCTTCAACTTGCGGGTGGTGGAAGTGAGCGCAACCCGGGACTGGTGGGAACGTCCGGCGCACTTCGTCCGGGTCGAGTGGATCGATTAGCAATAAAACTTAAAAGAATGAAGTGAACTAGAACGCAGATCCAGTAGTAGGCTGTAGATTAATTAAACTCAAACTCACGGTCGGGCAGGCCGTGAAAGCTTGTGGAGGGCTAGGCTACGACCCGGACGTCGTAAAACTCCGGCTCCCGGTGAAGCAAGAATCCCCGTCCCTTGCGGGCGGGGAGTGCCACACGCTTTTATCCGTTTTTACAGTACAGAGGAAAAGAAGCCCATGGTTCAACGTGGTTCTAAAGTTCGCATCCTGCGGAAAGAGTCCTACTGGTATCAAGAAGTTGGAACCGTCGTTTCCGTCGATCAAAGCGGAATTCGCTATCCGGTGATCGTTCGCTTTGAAAAAGTGAACTACAACTCCTACTCCGGCGTCGATGGCGGTGTCAATACCAACAACTTTGCAGAAGACGAGTTGATGGAAGTTGCCGCCCCGGCTAAGAAGAAGTAGGCGCAACGATCGCTCTCAATACGATCGCCCGATTCGGTGCCGGAGTTACCTGAAGTTGAAACCGTTAAGGAGGGTCTGAACCAGACGACCCTCGACCAGAATATCGTGGGTGGGGACGTGCTGTTGACGCGCACGATCGCCCGCCCGCTTTCTGCGTCCGAGTTCATCTCGGGGGTGCAAAATGTCGCGATCGCCCGCTGGTATCGGCGGGGAAAATATCTGTTGGCCCGACTCGCCCCACCGGGCCGGCAACCCGATCCCGCCATCGAAACCCCCAGAATCGAAACCCAAACCTCCGAAGCCGGTTGGCTGGGCGTCCACCTGCGGATGACCGGACAACTGCTGTGGCTGACCCCGGAAGAACCCCTGCAAAAACATACCCGCGTCCGCCTCTTCTTTGCGGGAGGACGGGAACTGCGGTTCGTCGATCAGCGCACCTTTGGCCAGATGTGGTGGGTGCCCCCCGATGTCGTCGCCGCAGACGTGATTTCCGGGTTGCGGGAATTGGGACCCGAACCCCTGAGCGAAGAATTTTCTCCCGAATATTTAGCCGGCCGGCTGCGGCTCGCGCGGCGTCCCGTCAAAACCGCCCTCCTCGACCAGTCTTTCATCGCCGGGTTGGGGAATATCTACGCCGACGAAGCCCTATTTTTGTCGGGAATTCGACCGACCACCCCCAGTTGTCAGGTGACGTCCAAACAGGTCGAAGCCCTGCACCCCCAGATCCTCCGGGTTTTGGAAGATGCGATCGCCTCCGGGGGAACCACCATCCGCAACTTCCTCAACGTCGAAGGGGTCAACGGCAACTACGGCGGCCGCGCCTGGGTTTACAACCGCGAGGGCGAACCCTGCCGGGTTTGCGAAACTCCCATTCAACGCCTCAAACTGGCGGGGCGATCGGCCCATTTTTGTCCCCGATGCCAGCATTAGAGACACATCCCGCCGCCCCGGGGACTTCACGAAAACTTTACACAAATTCCGATGATTTTCAAAAAACCCGATTGACTCGCATAAATCGCGCCGTTTATTCTATTTTTTAACTGCTTATATTAGACCCGGTTGTTGACCGAAACGCGATGGCAGATCGCCGCCAGCTCCCCCTTGTCGAGGGGGATAAATTGTGGATTGATGAGAACCCTGAAACCCGGGAAATCGGACCGGATTTGATCTTATATCAGATCCGGTTTTCGACCGTCAATCGACCGTCAATCCCGCTGATATTGGTGCGATCGGCCATATTGCGCCTCGACTCTCCCCCGTACCGAAACCCCAAATTTTTGGGTCGGCGACCGGAATTTTATCTCCGGCAGACCGCCGGAACAAGGCAACAGTCAATGCCCAAAAAAAACGCTTTTACCTTGCGGGTTTTAGCGTCAGTCTTCCCCCGTCCAGAGCGCAAAAAAATATAAATACCCTCAAATAATGTTATCTGGTTTTCCCAAAAAAGAACTCAATTTTAGAGAATTGAATTCCCCAATTGATAGCTGTTTTGGTTTGCGACTACCGATGGAACATCGACAGGAAACAAAGGAATAAAAAATGCTGACCAATCAAACGATTCCAGGTGCGAACAACAATGTCAAAGTTTTCGGCGACTCCGAAGAAAATGCGATTGATGGGCTGACCGGCAACGACATCATTTTCGGACGGGCCGGCGCCGATGACCTTTCCGGTTCGGACGGCAACGACAAACTTTTCGGCGAGGAAGATAACGACACCCTGAACGGGGGAAGTGGCAACGATTTAGCCCGGGGAGACGCCGGAGATGATGTCGCCTACGGTGGCGAGGGCAATGACAAGCTCCTGAGCGGCGAAGGGGCGGACTCCCTCGACGGGGGCGATGGCAAAGACTTGCTCAAAGCCGAAGCCGGAGACGACCAATTAATCGGCGGCAACGACAACGACAAACTCCTCGCCGGGGAAGGTGAAGACATCCTCGACGGGGGCGAGGGCAAAGACTTGCTCAAAGCCGAAGACGGAAACGATCTCTTAGACGGCGGCAACGAAAACGACAACCTCCTCGCCGGTGAGGGAGATGACACCCTCGACGGCGGGGCGGGTAACGACCTACTCCGGGCCGATGGCGGCAATGACACCCTTGATGGGGGTGGCAACAACGACAAACTCCTCGCCGGCGACGGAGATGACGACCTCACCGGGGGCGACGGCAACGACCTGGTCAAAGGCGATGCCGGAGATGACCGACTCCGGGGCGATGCCAGCGACGACAAACTCTTCGGGGGCGACGGAGATGACATCCTCGAAGGGGGCGACGGCGACGACCTGCTCAGGGGCGACACCGGAAATGACCAACTGTTGGGTCAGTTGGGAGATGATGAAATCCGGGGCGACGAGGGAGCGGACACGATATTTGCGGGCCAGGGCAACGATCTGGCCAAGGGACGAGATGGAAATGACCTGATCTTCGGCGACAAGGGAGACGACGAGGTATTGGGCGACGGCGGAAACGACGAACTCTTCGGCGGCGAAGGCAACGATCTCGTCAAAGGCGATGCCGGAGATGACTTGCTTTTCGGAGGCCAGGGCAACGACTCCGTGAACGGGGGTCTCGGCAATGATACGATCAACGGCGACCTCGGGGATGACGACCTGAAGGGAAAAGAAGGAGATGACGAACTTTTGGGGGGTGACGGAAATGACATCCTCGACGGGGAGCTCGGCAACGATATCCTGACCGGGGGAAGTGGGGCCGATTTATTCATACTCGGACCGGGGGAAGGGACCGATCGCATCACCGACTTTGAGGCGATCGATACCATCGGATTGTCGGGAGGCCTGCGGTTGGAGGGCCTGAGTTTCTCCGGCGGCGATATTATCGTGGCGGCCACCGGCGAGGTGTTGGCGACTCTGGTCGGCGTGGATGCCACGGTCTTGGGTGAGAGCAATTTTCTGATCATTTGAGGGCGACGGACGGGCAATCCGCTGAGTTCGCCTCAAACCGGCAACCCATTGGATTAGATTGAGCAAAAGGCCCCGACTCGCGGGGCCTTTTTTTGACGGCCGGATACAGATCGCCGCCACCGCCTGCGGACGGAGGCCGATCGCATCCAAACGCGCTATCGTAATTCAACATGATTGTCAAGTTGCGATCGGAGCGAATGATGCGAAGCGTATTGGGATTGATGGCAACTGTTTTACTTTGGGCGACTCCGGTGTTAGCCCAGGTTTCAGACGCCCAGGTGCGGGCGCTGGTGGAGGCCCTGCGACGGGCGGCACCGCAGACGGGGACGGCAGATGACGGACTCTATAGCGACTGGCAGATCAAGCCGGAGAATATCCCCAGGTGGTCGAGACTCTGCATCGGCGAGGAACTGACCCCCGCCCAGTTCGAGGCCAACGATGCCAAGGCCCGCCAGGTGTTGGGGTGCGTGATGAAAGATATCCTGGAAGAGGAATATGCCAACAGCGGCAATAACGAGATGGTGGCGGTGCGCCGGGCGGCGGCGTGGTGGATGACGGGGGACCCGAACCAGTACGACGCCCCCCAGACGGCGGATTACACCCAGCAGGTGCTGCAATTTTATCAACAGCAGCGATAGGAGCGATCGCGTGACGGGATCGGAGATAGCTGCGATAATTCAAGCAGGCAATTTGAAAAGCCCCCCGCAATGGGGGAGTTTTTCGGCCCGAGAATCGGGTCAGCTCCGCGATCCCATCCATTGTTTGAGTTCATGAACCTCCATCCGACCCCCGTCGATACCACGTCCCACCTGATTTCACCGCCGGTGCCCTCGCCGCTGTTCGTACCGGGGAAACCCCTCAAGTTGGGGGTTTTGGCTTCCGGGAGCGGCAGCAACTTTGAGGCGATCGCCCGGACGATCGGCGACGGGAAGCTCAACGCCCAGATCGAAATTTTAATTCACAACAACCCGAAAGCCGGGGTGATCCGCAGGGCGGAAAAGTTCGACGTGCCCGCCATCCTCGTCAACCATCGGGAATACAACACTCGGGAAGCCTTCGACGCGGCAGTTGTCAAAACTTTAAATCAATACGATTTGGATTTGATCGTGTTTGCGGGGTGGATGCGGATCGCCACCCGCGTTTTGGTGGAAGCGTTTCCCCACAAAATGATCAACCTGCACCCCGCCCTGCTGCCGAGTTTTCCGGGCATCCGCGGCGTGGAACAAGCCTTGGAGGCTGGAGTCAAAATAACGGGGTGTACGGTGCACCTGGTGGAATTGGAAGTCGATCGCGGCCCGATTTTGATGCAGGCGGCGGTTCCGGTGGCGCCCGATGACACCCGAGAAACCCTCCACCGCCGCATTCAGGTGTTGGAACATCAGATCCTGGTGGGGGCGATCGCTTTATTGCAAGCCGCCGAGTCCCATTGATGGCAGGAGGAGACCCGAACCCCCAATGCCGGCCCCATTAAACGAGATTTTCAAGACCGCCATCCGACAGGTGCGGGAACTGTTGAAAGCCGATCGCGCCCTCCTGTACCGGTTCGAGCCGGACATGGGGGGGGCGATCGTCGCCGAGTCCACCCTCAGAGAATATCCCCCCTGCCTGAATACCCCGATCGTCGAGCCCTGCTTTCGATCGGCGCAGATCGCCAACCCCTACCGGGAGGGCCGGATCTTGACGATCGCTGACATTGACACCGCCGACCTGAACCCCTGCCACCGGGAAATGCTGGAGCGGTTCCAGGTGCGGGCCAACCTGGTGGTGCCGGTGCTGCTGCCGGACGCGCCGCTGCCCTATTTGTGGGGGCTGCTGATCGTCCACCAGTGCGGCGGACCCCGGGAGTGGCGGGAGGCCGACATCCAACTCCTCCAACAATTGTCCGTGCAGGTGGGCGTCTCCGTCCAACAGGCCGAACTCCACCGAGACGCCCTGGCGCTCAACCGCACCCTGGAACAGAAGGTCGCCGAACGGACTCGGGAACTGGAAACCCTGGCGCGGCGGGAACGGCTGATGTCCCGCATCGCCGCCCAGATCCGCGCCTCCCTGGACTTGCCGACCATTTTGGATTCCACCGTGGGGGAACTCCGGGAGGCCCTGGCCTGCGATCGCGTCATCATTTACCAGTTCCGCCCCGACCTGAGCGGCACCGTCGTCGCCGAAGCGATCTCGGAGGGGGGAAAAAGCGTCCTGCACACCGAAGTCCACGATCCCTGCGTCAGCCCGGAGTGGGTCGAACCCTACCGGCGAGGTCAAATTCGGGTCGTCAACGACATCTACGAAGCGTCGATGACCCTGTGCCACCAGGAAATGCTGTTGAGCTTCGACATCCGCGCCAAGCTGATGGCGCCGGTGGTGGTGGATGACCGACTGTGGGGGCTGACGATCGCCAGTCACCGGGACCGACCCCGGCAATGGCAACCCGAGGAAATCGAACTGCTGCGGCAGATCTCGACCCAGGTGGCGATCGCCATCCGGCAGGCGACGGCCTACGAAACCGCCCGCACCGAACTGGCCGAACGGCGGAAAGCCGAGCGCCGCTACGCCTCCCTGGTCGCCGCCAGCCCCGTGGGCATCTTTCAGACCGACCGGGCGGGATTTTGCACCTATATCAACGATCGCTGCTGCCAGATGCTGGGTTTGACCCCGGAAACCGCCCGGGGACGCCGGTGGGAAGAGAGCTTGCACCCCGAAGACCGCGATCGGGTGGTCGCCGAGTGGGAGCGGTCGGTGGCAGAAAATCGCCCCTTCCAACTCGAATACCGGTTTCTGCGGGCCGACGGGGAGATCACCTGGGTCTACGGCCAGTGCGTCCCCGAAGTCAACGAGCGGCGGGAGGTCGTCGGCTACTTGGGGACGGTGACGGATATCGGCGATCGCAGGCGGGCCGAAATCGCCCTGGAACGGCTCAACCGGGAACTCGAAAACCGGGTCGAGAGCCGCACCGCCAAACTGCAAGAGTCCCGAGAGCAACTCCGCCACCTTTCCGACCGCCTGGAACTGGCGATCAAATCCGGGGCGATCGGGATCTGGGATTGGGACGTGACCCGCAACGTCCTCACCTGGGACGACCGGATGTATGAACTCTACGGCATCGCCCCGGACGAATTCGGCAACGTTTACGACGGCTGGGCCGACCGCGTCCACCCCGACGACCGCCTTTCGGCCGAGAGGGCGATCGCCGAGGCCCTGGGGGGGGAAAAAGACTACGACCCCGAATTTCGGGTGATTCTCCCCGGCGGCGGCGTGCGCCACATCAAGGGCTACGCCCTGGTGAACCGGGACGAAGTGGGCAACCCCGAACGGATGATCGGCATCAACTACGACATCAGCGATCGCAAGCGGGCCGAAGAAACCCTGCTCAAATGGGAAGCCCACCTGCGGACGGCCCAGCGCATCGGCAAACTGGGCAGTTGGGAATTGGACGTGGCCACCGGCCGCGTCACCTGGTCGGAGGAGACCTTCCGCATTTTCGGGCTGCAACCGGGGACGCAAGCCCCCTCATTCGAGGCGATCTCGCAATTGTTCCACCCCGACGACCGCCCAATCCACGAAACCGCCGTCAAACGGGCGATCGCCACCGCCAGTCCCTACGACCTCGAATCCCGCGTCCGCCGCGCCGATGGTGCCTGGATCGATATCGTCGCCCGGGGCGAACCCCTATGCGACGCCGCCGGCAACGTCACCCAACTCGTCGGCACGGTGCAGGACGTCACCGAGCGGAAATTAGCCGAACGGCGGTTGCACGAAGCCCGGTCGGCGGCCGAATACGCCAACCGCGCCAAGAGCGAATTTCTGGCTCTGATGAGCCACGAGATCCGCACCCCCATGAACGCCATCCTGGGGCTGACCTATTTGACTCAAAAAACCGACCTCACGCCGCTGCAGACGGACTACCTCGGCAAAATTGAGATTTCCGCCCAATCCCTGCTGCAAATCATCAACGACATCCTCGACTTCTCCAAAATCGAGGCCGGGAAGCTGGAACTGGAGTCGGCCCCCTTTGAACTCGACGAAATTCTCAACAACATCTCCAACATCCTCGCCCTCAAGGCCGTCGAAAAGGGCATCGAACTGATCTTTCGCACCGGGGACGACGTGCCGCCCACCTTGGTCGGGGATTCCCTGCGCCTGTCCCAGGTGCTGATGAACCTGACCGGTAACGCCGTCAAATTCACCCCCGAGGGCAGCGTGCTGGTGTCGGTGGAAACCCTCGGCGCGGCCGAGGGGACGGTGAGGCTCAAATTTACCGTCCGGGATACGGGCATCGGCCTGAGTCCGTCCCAAATGGACAACCTGTTTGAAGCCTTCACCCAGGCGGATGCCTCCACCACCCGCAAATACAGCGGCACCGGCTTGGGGCTGGCGATTTGCAAGCGCCTGGTGAATTTGATGGGCGGCGAAATCGGGGTGGAAAGCGAGCTCGGCCGGGGCAGCAGTTTTTACTTTCACATCGAATTCGGCTACCTCTGCGAAGTGAACTCTGCTTTCGGACAGGCGCCCGTTCCCGACCTGCGCGGGGTCAAGTCCCTGGTGGTCGATGATAATCCCCAGGTGCGGGAGATTCTGGCGGAGATTTTGGAGTCCCTGTCGCTGCGCGTCACCTCCGCCACCTCCGGGTTTGAAGCCCTGGAACTGTTGCGGCGGGCCCCCTCGGACGACCCCTTTGAACTGGTGTTGATGGACTGGTGTATGCCGAGCCTCGACGGCATCGAGACGAGCCGACACATCAAAGCGGACCCCCGACTGTCTCACATCCCCCACATCCTGATGGTGACGGCTTACAACCGACCGGATATCCGGCAGTTGGCGGCGTCCGTGGGGATCGAGGCCCTGCTGCCGAAACCGATCGATCGCTCCCGGCTGTTCGACTCGATTTCGGAGGTGTTCGGTTGCGGGGTTCCCACTCGGAAGCAAAGGAAGCAGCCGGCGCTGGAACTGGAAATGTTGTCTGCCATTCGGGGGGCGCGGATTTTGCTGGTGGAAGATAATGAGGTCAACCAACAGATCGCCGTGGAGTTGTTGGCGGCGGCGGGGATGGATGTGGATGTGGCTTGGAACGGGATCGAGGCGGTGGAGAAGGTGCGCTCGTCGGGTTACGATTTGATTTTGATGGACGTGCGGATGCCGAAAATGGACGGGCGGACGGCGACGCGGGAGATCCGCTCCCTGGCGGTGATGGGCGACCCGGAAACGGAGCGGTTCGCCACGGTGCCGATCGTCGCCATGACCGCCCACGCCATGAGCACGGACCGCGCCAAAAGCCTGGAGGCGGGGATGAACGACCACGTTTCCAAACCTATCGACCCGCCGCAATTGTACGGGGCGATCGCGAAGTGGATCGTCCCGGCCCGCCGGGATTTCCGTCCCGCCCCGCCGGGGGCGCTACCTGCGGATTCGGGGCCCCCGGCGGTGTCGTCGAGGCCGGGATTGAATGTGGAGCTGGGGTTGTCCCGCATCGGGGGCAATTCGGAGGCTTACCGGCGGCTGCTGGGGCGGTTCCGCACGGTCCACGCGGAGTCCGCCTCGGAGATCCGGGCGGCGATGGACGGGGGCGATCGCACCGCGGCTTTCAATCTTGTCCACAGCCTCAAGGGGGCGGCGGGGAATATCGGCGCCGACGACCTCTACCGGTCGGCTGACCGCCTGGAGCGGGAGTTGCGGCGGGAAATATCCCAAACCACCCAGACTGAGGATTTGAGCCGAGATCTCGCGGCGGTGATGGAGGCGATCGACGCCCTGCTGGCGGAGTGGGGCGAACCCGAGTCCGAACCCGAGCCCGAGTCCGCCGCGGAGCCTCTCGATGTCGCGGCGATCGCCAAAACGATCGCCGACATCATCGGGCTGCTGGAAGCGGATTTGGGGGAGGCGACCGCCCGTTTGGAAACCCTGCGGCGACAGGTGGGGGGCAAGTCACTGCGCGATCGGGTGGAGGCGATCGCCCGGCGACTCGCCGAATTCGACACCGACGAAGCCGAAAATTTGCTGCGCGATCTCGACCAAACGTTAGAAAATTATTAGATAATTCTAAGGCGAATTGATGCCTCCAATTCCGACCTAAAATTGATAACGGTGAATCGGTGTTTGATGATGAAACCCAAAATCTTGATTGTCGATGACAGCCCCGACAACTTACAAGTGCTGATGCAGATCCTCAAAGAGGATTATGCGGTCATCGCCGCCACGACGGGGGAAAAAGCGCTGCAACTGGCCGTCAAAGAACCGGTTCCGGATCTGATCGTCTTGGATGTGGTCATGCCCGAAATCGACGGATACGAAGTCTGTACCCGGTTGAAAGCCCACCCCGAGACTCGGGAAATTCCGGTGATTTTTGTGACCGCCCTCGGCGAGGTGGGCAACGAAACCAAAGGGTTCGAGTTGGGGGCGGTGGATTATATGACCAAACCCCTGAATCCGCCGGTGGTGAAAGCCCGGATTAAAAGCCACCTGACGCTCCGGAAACTCAATCAAGAATTGCAGCAAAAAAACCGGGCTTTGGCTCACATGACCCGCCTCAAAGACGAATTTTTGGCGAACATGAGCCACGAACTCCGCACCCCCCTGAACGCGATTTTGGGCATGGCGGAGGGGCTGCAAGAGGGGGTTTTGGGGGCGGTGACTGGGGAGCAGATGAAGGCGCTGCAAATTATCGAAAGCAGCGGTTCCCATTTGTTGGAGCTGATCAATGATATTTTGGATCTCTCAAAAATCGAGTCGGGTCAAATCAAGCTCGATCGCGCCCCCACATCCCTGGTTTATTTGTGTCAGTCTAGCTTGGAATTTGTCAAACATGGAGCGGTCAAAAAAAATATTCAATTGATGACGAAATTGCCGAAAAATCTCCCCGATGTATCAGTGGATGAGCGTCGGATTCGCCAAGTATTAATTAATCTGCTCAACAACGCCGTAAAATTTACGCCGGAGGGGGGTCGTATCACCCTGGACGTTTCTTTTTTATCCGTTGAAAATGATAAAAATTACCTGCGGATTGCGGTGGCGGATACGGGCATTGGCATCGCGCCGGAGGACATCAAAAAACTGTTCCGGCCTTTCGTTCAAATCGACAGCGCCTTGAATCGCACCAATGTGGGGACGGGTTTGGGATTGGCTTTGGTGAAGCGCATCGTCGAACTCCACGGCGGGGAAGTGGGGCTCGCCAGCGAAGTGGGGAAGGGGAGTTGTTTTACGGTGGATTTGCCCTGCGACGCGATCGCCCCCCCAGCTCCGGAACTGGAAAATCGGCCCGAAATGGGGGGAGAAATTGAAACGGTTCGACCGCCGATCTCGCCGTTGATTTTGCTGGCCGAAGATAACGAGGCGAATGGGAGTACGATTTCGAGTTATTTGAATGCGAAAGGGTATCGCGTCGTGGTGGCGAAAAATGGGGAGGAGGCGATCGCTTTGACCCGGACTCACAAACCGAATTTGATTTTGATGGATATTCAAATGCCGGGAATGGACGGTTTGGAGGCGATGGAAAAGATCCGCAACGATTTGCAGTTAGTCGAGGTTCCGATTGTGGCGATGACGGCTTTGGCGATGGCGGGCGATCGCGATCGCTCTCTGGCCGCCGGGGCAAATGATTACCTCAGCAAACCGGTCAGACTCAAGCAGTTGGTGGCGACAATTCAACAGTTTTTAGAATAAAAAAATTGGCAATTAAAATCGATTGATTTGGGTTTAAATTCGAGTATGTCTCTTTTGTCTCCGTTTCAGTTTTTGAGTTTCCCCCACCGTGATTTATTTCCGGTTTCACCGCCGCCTCAAAACGGGTGGGTGAGTTTCGGCATCGAAAGGGTTCCGGCGGGGGAGAGAACGTGGCAAGATGGGCCGATCGCCGTCTATCAAACTCGACCGACCGTCAGCTCGAATGGGCGATTTGTGGTGGTGGGAGAGGGCGACTTAATTGACAAAAATCATGGGCAATATAAACCCGATTTTATCGCCGAATTTTTCGCATCTTGTGGCGACATTCCCGGTGCGATCGCCCAATTGAATGGGATATTTGGATTGGTCATTTGGGATCGGGAGAATCGGGAATTGTGGCTGGCGCGGGATGCGGTGGGTGGGAAAACGTTGTATTATACGGCCGTCGGTGGGACGCTGCGGGTCGCGCCTCGGTTGAGAACGTTGGCAGCATTTCATTCGCGGGAATTGGATTCTGTGGCGTTGCGAGATTATCTTTCCTGTGCATTTGTTCCCGGAGAACAGACCCTCTGGCGGGGGGTTCGGGAACTGCGTCCGGGAACCCTACACCGCTGGTCTGAAGGGTCGATTTCACCACAGATAAAAGTGTATTGGCAACCGGAAGAAAAAATCGGCGATCGCGATCGTCCTTTGGAATTCCACGGCGAAAAATTGCGATCGCTGTTGGGTGCGATCGTGGAAGAATCCTTACCCCAAGGGGAACCCGTCGGCGCTTATTTATCCGGGGGATTGGATTCGAGGCGGATCACATTTTGACGAAGGTGAATAATCTAACCACGGCGGCGGAATTGAAAGGGCGATCGCCGTTATTTGACCGCCGTGTTGTCGAGTTGAGTTTGCGAACTCCCCCCGAATATAAATTGTCCGTCGCCGACGAAAAAGCGGTGTTGAAATCGGCCGCGGCGGGTCTTTTGCCGGATGCCATCATCCACCGTCCCAAAAGCGGAATGCGGGTTCCCGTGGGGTGGTGGTTTTCCCGGCACTGGCGGTGGCGGACGAAGGCGTTGCTGTTGAATAAAAATGCCGCGATCGCACCTTATATCAATCAGGGGTTTATCCGGGAGTTTTTCAATCCGGAGAGTCCGGCTTACCATCGCTTTGGGATTAAATTGTGGCTGTTGGTGAGTTTGGAAATTTGGTTGCAAACTTATCGAGATTGATGTTAATTTATGGAGGGGATTAACCACAGAGGCACAGAGAACACAGAGGGTTTTTGAGGTTTTTTTTGCCTTTTTGGTGAATGTTCGTCGTGTTATCCGAAGCTGGAAGAACTGAAAATTGCGATCTCCGTCGTCGTTGTCGTGTCGCTCGTTCCGTCAATGGCTTGACCCGTCCATTCGGTGCGACTCAGGGTCAAGGTTTGGGCGAGAATTTGCAGAAGTTTTCGGGGTGTCAATGACTCCAATTCCACGAAGTTTCCTTTTGCCAACCATTTGATTTCTTCGGGGGATAGGGTTTGTTTCACTGCGACTGAAATTTGGTTCGCCTGCTGTTGGGACTCGGCAGAATTGCGGACGAAGAAATCCCGACCCGAAAAAATTTGGCTGGGCCGCAAGCCGATATCATAAATTTCGATATCGCGATCGCCGAACCATTGGGGAGTATTCCGCAAGTGGTGTACCAAGCCGACACCGCGAGGACTGGCGTCGTGGAGTGCATAAACGGTCAATTTGGGGTTGCGTTTGAGCATTTCTAGAACGGTGCGAAAAATGCTTTGGGGATATCCGGTAATACTCAAGATGGCACAGTTATGCTCGAAGTGAAAGTTGTTGGCGAGGAGAAATTGGGCGATCGCGGATCGGTCGCAAACGATGACGCGATCGAAGCTGTAGGAACTGATTTCGGGACTGACAAAAGTTGTCGAATTTTCTTCTTTGGGAGAGGGCAATAATTTCTCGGGTTCGCCGTTGACTTGACTCCAACGATTTAACCACGTCTCCAATTCTTTTGATTTGACGGGAAATGCGTTGGCGATATCATGTTGATTTTCCCAACGCTTTTTTGGTCTTGCCGTTTCACCGAGATGACTTTTGTCAGCAGGGTTCCGCAACCGGCGATCGCGGCCCGTCCCGGTTCGATAATTAACTCGATATCTCGGTTTAAATTTCGCAGTGCGGCGGTGATTTCCTGTCCGAACATCCGCCAGTCGAAAGCGACATTTCCCTTTTGGTAGGGGTAGCCGAATCCACCGCCAAAGTCGAGATAATGCCAATCTGGCAGGTTTTGGGCGATCGCCAAAATCGGTTGTATGGACTGGGTAAATGCGGGGGTGGCGTTGGTTCCGGTGCCGCGATAAAAATGCAGTCCGGTAATTTTTAAGCCGCAGGATGCGGCAATTTTGACGGCATCGGGGAACTCCTGGGGGCGGATGCCGATGCGACTTTCGCCGGTGATTTCGGGATAATTTAAACGAAACCCGATGCGAGGTGAGAGTGGAGGTTTGACGGTTTGAAAAATTTCGCCAAATTCTTGCAGTTGCTGGAGGCTGTCCAAGTTGTAGGTGGCGATGCCCCAGTTGAGTAGCATTTCAAATTCCTGAGAACTCAGGTTGCTGCCGGTGAAGACAATTGTGGCGGGATCGAATCCGGCTTTCAATCCCAAAAAGGCATCTCCCGGCGTGTTGGCGTGGAGCCCCCAGCCGTGGCGGTTGAAAATTTTGAGCAATGAAATATTGCCGTTGGTGACGCTGGCGAATTGAAACTGGGTTTTGGGGTGGGGAATGGCGGCGGTAATTTCGGCGATGGTTGCGGCCAATTTGTCGCCGTCGTAGACGTACAAGGGAGAACCGTAATTGTCCAATAATTCTTCTGCCAATTCGGCGGAAAATGGCAAGTTGACGCGGGAATAATCGGTTGTATTTTCCGGTTTTTTGACGTTCATAATGGGATGTTATTTACTCGACTGTAAATTCGGATTGACTCAGAATGCGATCGCCCAAAAACATCTCGACTCGCCAGGTTCCCGGCGGGGAATTGGCGTCCAACTGGTGGCAGCGGGTGTTCCAGACGTTTTTTTCGATGGGGCGGGTTTGGTAGCGATTTTGGTGGGCGAGTTGACCCAGGGGATTGGTCTAATTGCACCCCCAGGTCAGTTGTCGGCCGACGGGGGTTTGTTGTAGTTTTACTTGATAGTAAATAGTGGGATATCCTTGGCGTTCGATAACTTTAAAGTCGTGGGTGCGATCGTATCGTTCCAAGGTGAGACGGCTTTGATTGGGATTGGCGTAAACGGCTGCGAACGCCTGCCGTTGTCGATGAAACTGGAACGACCCCAACCCGGCAATTCCGACGAACACTAATCCCAATCCCACCATCAGAAAACGATGCCGCCGTCGTTCCTTCGCCAACGCTTCCCGGCGACGAACCTGCATCAATGCCTCGTCTAAATGATCCGTCGGCAGGTGGAGTTCCTGCAAAATTTGTTTCACCTGTTCTCGATCCAGTTCTGCGTCCCGAACCCGCGACAGGCGATCGACTTCGGCGACGAGTTGGTTGAACTGTTCCGGCGTCAATTTCTCATTCATTTCCCCCCCTTGCAAATACGGCAGGTAACAGGAATAAAAATAGTGTAACCTCTCGGTGGCTGTTACAGAGAATGCGATCGCCAACTTCAACTCCGGATTGGCAGTTTCCGGAACCCCAAACCTGATACCCTAAAGAAGTGGTATCGAGATCTGTCATTCCCCTTGAAACAAACCTCCAGTTATTGGCAACTGCTGCCCTACATCCGCCCCCAGGCCGGAACCATCGCCAAAGCATTAGTCTGCACCCTCGCCTTTACGGTTTTTTGGCCGCTGCTGGCTTGGCTGATGGGTCGGATGGCGGGGTATATCGGCCGGGGAGAGGTGGGGGCGATCGCTCAATTGGCGGGGGTGGCGGCAATTATATTCCTAATTCGTGGTACAGTGCAATACGGCCAGGACACCCTGATGGCGAAAGCGGCCCTCACCGTCGCCCTCGACCTGCGAAAGCAGGCTTACCGCCATCTGCACCGGCTGAATGTCGGCTATTTTGAAACGGCAAAAACGGGGGATCTCGCCTACCGCCTCACCGAAGATATCGATCGCGTCGGGGAAGTGATCAACAAGTTTTTTCACCAGTTTATCCCCTGCATTTTGCAGTTGATCGTCGTCCTCGGCTACATGATTTATATCAACTGGCAACTCACCCTCGCGACTTTAATTATCGCCCCGCTGATGGCGGTTTTGATCGGCTGGTTCGGAGAACGTCTCCTCCATTTTACCCGCCACAGCCAAACCCGCATTTCCAATTTATCCGCCCTGCTGACAGAAGTTTTCGGCGGCATCCGGTTGGTGCAAGCCTTCGCCGCCGAAGATTACGAAGTGTCCCGGTTTTCTCTGGAGGCGGAACACAACCGGCGGGCGAGATTTTTGGCCGAACGAATCAAAGCGTTGCAATTCGTCGTTGTCGGTTTTTTGGAGGCGATGAGCGTGATATTTTTGTTCTTTTTGGGGGGGTGGCAAATTTCCAAAGGTCACATCACCGGGACGGATTTTATCAGCTACGTCACGGCCGTGGCGTTGTTGATCGATCCGATTTCTTTGACCACCAGCAATTACAGCGAATTCAAACAGGGTCAGGCGTCGTGCGATCGCATTTTTGAACTGTTCGCCATCCAACCTACCGTCGTCGAAAAACCGGGCGCCCGGGAGCTCCCCCACGTCAAGGGAAAAGTCGAATATCACGACGTCTGTTTCACCTATCCGACATTCGGGGAAAAAGCCGGCATCGGGGCGGGGGATTTCGCACCCAATCTGCCCGTCCTCGACAATTTTAATCTTTCAGTCCAACCGGGGGAAATGGTCGCCTTGGTGGGCGCGTCAGGAGCCGGAAAAAGCACGATTGTCAGCCTTCTGCCCCGCTTTTACGATCGCCAATCCGGGGAGATCCGCATCGACGAGATCGACATCCGGGACGTCACCCTGCCCAGCCTCCGCCGCCAGATCGGCATCGTCCCCCAGGAAGTGATATTATTCTCCGGTACGATCGCCCAAAATATCGCCTTCGGACGGGCCGACTACGACCTCGAACGGGTGGAGGAGGCCGCCAAAATCGCCAACGCCCACCCCTTCATCAGCCAGCTACCGGAGGGCTATCAAACGGTGGTTGGGGAACGGGGAATCACGCTTTCCGGGGGACAGCGGCAGCGAATCGCGATCGCCCGGGCGGTATTGCTGGACCCGAGAATTCTAATCTTGGACGAGGCGACGTCGGCGTTAGATTCGGAGTCGGAAACCCTGGTCCAGGAGGCTTTAGAACGGCTGATGCAGGGGCGGACGGTATTTATTATCGCCCACCGACTGGCGACGGTGCGCCGCGCCGACCGGATTTTGGTGGTGGAGGGCGGTAAAATTGTCGAGTCGGGCACCCACGCGGAATTGTTGAAAAAAGGCGATCGCTACGCCTATTTTTACTCGCAACAATTTAGTTAGTGGAAATTTAGGGAGTCGGGAGTCGGTATTAGGGAGTCGGTCATTTTTCACTTTTCACTTTTCATTTTTCATTTTCCCCACCCCCTACGGTGGCGGACTGGCGATCGCGGGGGAAAATAGTATACAGTTTTGGGAGAAAACCGGATTGCAACCTGTCGGTGTGGCGGTCGGGTGTCGTTCCAGTTCGGGACTTTGCGGGGTCCTCTCACCCCGGATAGAAGGGTGTCTCACCTGCCGAAACCAACATTCAATCGCGATCGCAATGGACAACACGATCAAACAGACGTATTACGAAATTGTCTACAGCTTGCTCATCAACTCTGACGCTCAATCTCCCGAAATCCTCAATTCCCACCTGGGCATCCTGGCGGACGAGGAGTTCGTGCCATTCCTCCGCGAAGTCTGTGCCACCCTCATCGAACGCAATTGTCAGGAAGATGCCGAACGGTTGAGGGAAATGGCCGATCGCATCGAAGCGGCGGGAAGCATCGCCACCTGGATTGAACAAAACCGCCCCGTCGCGCCGCCGCCGCCGCCCCAACCGCAACCCGCCCCCACTCCCCAGACGCCGCCGCCCCAACCGCCCCAACCGCAACTCGATCCAAAAGTGGCGGCGGAAAAACAGTCGAAGGCGGAAGAACTGTTCAAGCGGGGGGTCCAGGAGTTTCAAGGCAACCAGTTCCAGGAGGCGTTCAACTCTTGGCAAGAGGCTCTGGTCCTGTATCAGGAGGTGAACAATCACCGGGGGGCGATTAATTGCATGGGCAAATTGGGGAATGTTTACCATTCTTTGGGACAGTACCAACAGGCGATCGAAGCTCACAAACAATGTCTCGCCGTTGCCCGCAAAATGCAATATCCCCAGGGAGAAGCCAACGCCTACAGCAGCCTCGCCCACGTCTGCTATGCCGTCGGGCAGCACGATCAGGCGCTGTTCGGCTACCAGCAAGCTTTGGAAATTGCCCAAAAAACGAATTATCGATTTGGGGAGGTGAACATATTGGGTAGCCTCGGTCAATTGTATTCGACTTTGGGCCGTTATGAAGAAGCGATCGCCCACATCGAAGGGGCGGCGACGAAGGCGGGGGAGCTCGGCTACCGGTTCGGGGAAACCAATTTTCTCGCCAATTTGGGCAGCGCCTACGCGGCGCTGGGACAGTTTGATCGCGCCACCGTCGCCCACCATCAGGCTCTCAAAATTGCCCGTGGCATCAATTACGATTTCGGGGTCGCCAACAGCCTCAGTCATATCGGCACCACCTATCAGTTGAAGGGGGATTTCGACCAGGCGATCGCCTACTACCGACAACACTTACAAATAGCGCGAAAAATTCCGTCGCCGCAGGGGGAAGGGACGGCCCTGATGAATTTGGGCAATACTTACCGACTCAAAGAAGATTGGACCGGGGCGATCGAACATTACCGGCAGGCGTTGGCGATCGCCCGGGAAATGGGGGACGTCCGCCAGGAAGTTACGGCCGTCAACAATCTCGGCCAAATTTATCAAATTACGGAACAGTTTGATGATGCCATTCTAGCCTTTCGGGAGAGTCTGGAAAAAGCGACACCCTTGACGTTGCCGATGGACTGTCTGACGGCGGGACGGCACTTGGGAGATATCGGATTTAATCAAGATAATTGGGAGTTGGCGATCGAGGGGTATTCTCGGGCGATCGAGGCGTTGGAACAGAGTTGCAGCGGCACGATGACTTCTCCCCGCCGATCGGAAATTGTGGCGGAAGCGACGGGACTCTACGATCGCATCGTACAGGCTTATATTAATGGCAATTCGGAGGATGCCGGCGGGTTGGAGCGGGCGTTTGAATACGGGGAGCGATCGCGAATTCAAAAGTGGGTTTCTCTTCTCTCGCGGGAGTACGGGGGGACGGAAAAAGAACTGACCGAATTGTTGGACAATTATCACCGCTTCCAAGAGCAAATGGATACCCTCCACTTCCGGCGCCAGTCGGAGGAAATGAAACAGTTCGCGGCGGCGGGAATTCGCATGAATCACATCGCTATTTTCCGGGCGGAAACCGTGACGCTGAACGGCTTGGAAGCCGAAAAGCAAAAGATGTGGGCGAAGATCCGCGATCGCGATCCGGTGTGGGCGGGGATGCTGCGGGTTCAACCGTTGGAAACAGACCGAATTTCGGCGTTAATTTCTAATTCTGTAACTGCCCTGTTGAGCGTCTATATTGCGGAGGCTGCGACCCACGTTTTCGTCCTGCGGCGGGGCAAGGCAGACGATCCTTGGGCGGAAACCGACAGTTTCAATATATCCCGGCACACCTGTGGGGGACAGGGACGGGACAATTTGGGGGCGTGGCTGGCAGAAAATTGGCTGCAACCGGATGTCGAAAAAACGTCGTCTTGGCGCGATCGCATGGTGGAAATGTTGGCAGAATTATCGCAGCGGTTAGAGCTCGATCGCCTGATTGCAGAGCATCTTGATGGCATTCAAGAATTGTTAATTATCCCCCATTTAGGTTTACATTGCTGTCCGTTTGCGGCGTTGCCGATTTCCGGCGGGGAAGGCTATCTCGGCGATCGCTTCCGGATCAAAATCGCCCCGAGTTGCCAGGTTTTGGATCTGTCCCGCCAGGTGCGGGAGGGGCGATCTCAAACGGTTTCTAACCTCCCCACCTTATCGACTTCCACGACTTTTGGATTGGCGGAAAGTTCCCGGCCGGAATCTATCCTGGCGGGTTATGAATGCGAGGCGTTGGCGGAACAGTTCCGGGTTCCCGAGAGCCACTATTTAAAAGGTGAAAATCTGAGTTGCGATCGCTACAAAAAATTCCTGAATGAAGTGCAGGTTTTGTATTGCGGACAAGCCATTCAATTCAATTCCGATACTCCCCTATCATCCCCAATCAACCTATTTTCAGAAACCATATCTTTGCAACACTTGCTGAGTTGGCGATCGCCCGAATTGCTGGAAGTGTTTCTATCTCGCTGCCAAACAATGGGTGAAACCTCAGAACCCAAAACCGAACAACTGCTCAATTTTAACAGTGCCTTTCTATGCATGGGGGCATCAACTGCGATCGCGCCTTTGTGGTGCGTCGGAGAAATTCCAACCGCCATTTTCGCCCGATTATACTATCACTATCGCCGGGAATTGGGCGTCGCGGAAGCCCTGCAACAGGCTCACATCCGCCTCCGCAGCTTATCCCAAACCGAATTATCCGAAACCTACGAAGTCGAATTATTGGCTTATCTCGAAAAAATTCAAGGGGAAGAAAACTCCAAGAAAATTAACGACCAAAAAACCAGTTTGGCAAGTTTTAAAATGCAGGAATATCCTTTCTCCAATCCCTACTATTGGGCGGCATTCTCCGCCTTCGGATTAACTTGAGAATCCCTCGGGAATTAATTCCCACGCCAATAGCAAAAATCCTCTGCAGAGGATTGCAGATCGATTGTCATATCAAATCCGGTTGAATGCCCGGAAAAAAAACGTGTCGGATATGCGAGACCGCTCGGGAATCAATTCCCTTTTCTTGTGGCAAAAATCCTCGCTTCGTGGATTGGGGAGGTTTGGGAGGGGATAACCGGATCTGATATCAGTCAAAAACCCGATCTGATATGAGTCCTGACTCTTGACTCATTCTGTTGACTCATACTGTGGGGGCAACCGTCTCTGGTTGCCCGGAGATCTCTCGGATTTGGGCGTTTGTCCCGTCAAACTTTGGAAGTAGAAGCCGCCCACCGTCAGCAAAAATAACAAATAGCCGATCGCCTGAATTAAATAAATGCGATCGCGGTAGCCGAATAACGCTTTCAGGAGGACGCCGGGAAACTCGCGATCGGGTAAAATCTCGTGCAAATTCCAAACCTGCGGCCCCAAAATGCACGACGCCTGAGCCCAACACAGATCCCCCTGCAACGCCGCCGCCGCGTCGAAATGCCGCAAAGCCGAAATCACCAAACCGGAGACGATCAGCAGCAAAAACACGCCCATCACCTGGAAAAATCGGCGGATGTCGATGCGGATTCCCCACTTGAATAGGAGGACTCCCAAACCCGCCGCCGCGGCAATTCCGGCCAGGGCCCCGATCGCGGGGGCGAGTCCCTGTTGAAACTTCGCCACGATGAACAAAACCGTTTCAAACCCCTCCCGCAAGACGGCGATGAAAATGAGGGTAAAAACGCCCCACCCCGCCGCCGTCCCGCCGCGGTTGATAACGGAACCGATCGCCCCTTCCACTTCGGCTTTCAGGGATTTTGCCTGCTGCGTCATCCAGATCAGCATCCAACTCAACATGGCGATGGCGACGACGCCGAACCCCGCTTCCAACAACTGTCCGAAAATTGGGGCGGCGGGATTTTCCGAGGCGGCGACGCCCTGAATTAAGGCCGCGAATAAAACCCCCACGCCGGCGCTGGCCAGCAGTCCCGCCCCGATGCCAAAATACACCCAGGGGTTGAGGTGGGTCTGTTTGGCTCGACTCAGGCAGGCCATGACGATGCCGACGACGAGGGCGGCTTCAAACCCTTCTCGGAGGGTGACGGCAAAGGTGGGGAGGGCGTCGCTGAAGTTCATGGAATCGGTTTTTTCAGTGGGCGATCGGTCAGGTCAATTGCCGCTGTAGTCCCGCAGCATTTTGCGGATCTCGATGTTGTGCAGTTCTTCCTGACCGATCATTGTTCTAGCATATTCTTCCAGGTAAATGCTGGCATTTTCGACGACGCCGAGGAGCGTTTTGTACATCTCCAGGGCTTTTTTCTCGTGGACGAGGCTTTCCTCCAATAAATCCTTGACGGAATGTTGGTAAGTTTCCTCGATGGGGGCGATCTTTTGGCTCGGATGTCCCTCCAAACCGGTGAGAATTTCCCCCGCCTGCTGGGCGTGGGTGAGGGATTCGGTGGCTTGGGCTTGGAAAAATTGCACGATGGGCAGGCGGTTGGGCCCGGTCACCATCAGCGAGTAGTGGGTGTATCGGACGACTCCCGCCAACTCGAATTCCATGATGGAATTGAGGAGTTCGATTGTTTTGTTCTGGTCAAGATCTCTCATGCTGAGTAATATCCGTCGGGCAACCCCGCATAACGACTGCCTGAATATTATGCCAGGATTTTATAGTTTCGGTTTGTAGGCTCTGCGACATCTCGGACTCGGGCTGTCCCGATGCCCTCTTGTTTCACAAAATAGAGTATTTGTCAAGTTTTTTCAGGAAAATTTAATAAGTTGGGTTGGAAGTCCGGGATTTCGTTTTTGGGGATGCGATCGCATTTTGGGGTCTGAAATCGCGATCGCGATTCTCAAGCATCAACCCCAAAAATTCCTCCCTGTTCTCCGTGCCTCTGTGGTTAATTTGTACACCCCCCTCTCCACAGCAATATGACGGAAAAACAAATCATCGATTTTGGTTAGGTATTTGATTGAAAAAATTTCGGTCATTTTTGAGGATTATAAAACCCATCAATTGTCCACGATTCGACTCGAAGCGATCGCCAATGATTGGCGATCGCGGCCCTACCGAAAGGTAGAAACTGCCCGAATATGCCCCCCCTGGGGATTGCCAGAACCGAATTTTTATTGTCGTGGCAAATACCAGTTGTTTTATCTATAATGCTTGGGGTCAACTCTACCGTGTCGTGCGAGATGAAAAAACATTGGGTCACAATCGCAACTTGGGTGTTGTTGGGGCCGATCCCGCTGTTCGGCTGCTCCCAACCGCAGACCTCGGAGCCGGAAGTTTCCGACAGTCAAACCCCCGAAACGACGGCGGCGCAACCGGTCGGCGGCGAGGTGGGGACGATGGAATTTCGGGCCAACGGCGAGGACTTCGTCCGCAAGGGTTTTGTCAGCAAAGATGGGTGGCAAATTGACTTTGAGAATCTCTATGTAAACTTTGCCGAAGCCCGGGCTTACGAGACGCTGGTGCCCTACGATGCCGACGCGGGGGGCGAACCTCAAGTCAAACAGATCATCAGTTTGGTGGAATCCAAAACGGTGGATTTGGCGGCGGGGGACGAGGACGCCGAAACTATTTTGGTGAACGAAGTTCCAGCGCCTCCGGGACGTTACAGCGCCCTGTCTTGGAAAATGGTTCCGGCCCCAGAAGGACCGGCCGCGGGCTATCCGTTGGTAATCAAAGGGACGGCCTCCAAAGACGGCCAAACCGTGCCCTTCACCCTCAAGATCAACGAAGAACTGGCGTTCACCTGCGGGGATTATGTCGGGGACGATCGCAAGGGGATATTGCAACCGGGCGATCGGGCCGAAATGGAGGCCACGTTCCACTTCGACCACCTGTTTGGAGACGGCCAAGCCGCCCCGGACGACGAAATCAACACGGGGGCCTTGGGATTTGACCCCATCGCGGCGATGGCCACTGACGGCAGCGTGGACGCGGATCTCGACACCCTGCAAGCCCAACTCTCCGAAGCCGAGTATCAACAATTGATGGAGATCCTGCCCAACCTGGCCCACGTCGGGGAGGGCCACTGCACCGAAACCCAGATGAGTGGCGGAGAAGGCTGATCGGAATTTGGGAATTGACCTTAAAGAAACTCCCCCGAGTCCGGGAGGATGAGATGATCGCCCCGAGTGCCGTAATTTGAAGGAGATTGAGACGTGAGATGGAAATACGCCCTTCCGTTGCTGTTATTCTCAGCCGCCGGCATCCCGGAACGGGCGATCGCCCACGGGGCCAACATCGAATATCAAAAGACCTCGGCCGTCGAGATCGAGGCCCGCTACGACTCGGGGACGCCGATGGCCGACGCCCAAGTTAGCGTCTACAGCCCCGACAACCCGGCCGAGCCCTGGAAAACCGGACTCACCGACAGCCGGGGCCGGTTCGTCTTCATTCCCGACCCCGACAAAAGCGGGTTGTGGGAAGTCAAGGTCCGTCAGGCGGGACACGGCGACCTGATCGCCGTCCCCGTGGGTCCGGCCGCCGGTGCGGAAGCGGCGGGGGATACCCGCTCCCGGACCGATGCGATCGCGCCGAATTCTTCATTACAATCAAATTCCCTACAAACCTGGGTCACGGCCGCGGCGGTAATCTGGGGATTTGTGGGGACGGCCCTGTTCTTTTCGCGGTTCAAACCCGCCCCCTCCAAACCGGGCGAAACCCGGTCGGTGAGGAGTCAGGAATCGGAAGGTTGACGCGGGCTCCGATCCGCACCGCCGACAAATCGGGTCAAAGGCCTCTCCTTTTGAGCCGTGAGAAAACCGTTTCTCTCTTCTCGATCGGTAAGACTTTTGACGTTTGACGTTTGACGTTTGACTTTTGACTTGCGAAGTTTTATGCATATTTCCGAGGGGATTCTCCCCGCCCAAATCTGTATCGCCGGTTACGGAATCACCGGTTTGGCGACCTGGTATTCCCTCCGACAAATCAACCGACAAAATAACCCCACCGAAGGCATTCCGAAAGCGTCTTTGCTGACGGCGGCGTTCTTCGTTGCCTCCTCCCTGCACATCCCCATCCCCCCCGCCAGCGTCCACCTGGTGCTCAACGGCTTGTTGGGGGCGGTTTTGGGCTGCTACGCCTTTCCTGCCATCCTGATCGGGTTGATCTTCCAGGCGATCGTGTTCGGACACGGCGGACTCACCACCTTGGGGGTGAACGCCACGATCATGGGAGTCCCGGCCCTGGTGGCAGCCGCGCTCTTTCAGTTGCGAAACCGATTCGCCGATCGCATGGGGGACGCCCTCGCCCTGAACGTCTTCGGATTTTTGTCCGGGGCGATCGGGGTGGGGTTGGCGGCGACAATCTTTTTTACCCTGGTGATCACCAACTTGCCCTCGGGTTTCGACACCGAGACGGAACGGACTGCGATCGTCGGGCTGATGATCGCCCACGTCCCGCTGATGGGAATTGAAGGAGTTTTTACCGCGATGGTGGTCAGTTTCTTGAGTCGGGTGAAACCGGAATTGTTGGTGGGTTGACATCCTCCCCGCCCTAAAGGGACGTGTATCCGACACCTCACGATCTGAAAAGTCACGACTCCCTACTCCCTATTCCCTATTCCCGATTCCCTATAATGAATTTCAGGCTCGATGAGTATGCCCACCTCGATTCGCCCATCCATCGGTGGCATCCCCAATCCAAATTGATCGGACTGCTGGCGTTGATGTTCGCCTTCGCCGCCGTGGAGACGCCGCGGCTGATTCCGGCGATGTTTGCCGTCGCGATCGCCCTCTACCTGCTCTCCAAATTGCCCTTCTCCTTTTTGGCCTCCCGGCTGCAATATCCCGGCCTATTTCTGCTCGGGGTCGTGGCCCTGCTGCCCTTTTTCTCCGGCCAAACTCCCCTGTGGACCTGGGGGCCGGTGACGGTGTGGCGGGAGGGGTCTTTGGCTGTATTGCTGATCGCCAGCCGGTTTTTGGCAATTTTTACGGTCGGCGTCGTTTTGTTGGGAAGCAGCTCGTTTCTGACACTGATTAAAGCAATGCGATCGCTGGGCTTATCCCCGATTTTGGCCGATATGCTGCTGATATCTTACCGATATATCTTCGAGCTGGGCCACCAATTTCAAATGATGCGGCGGGCCACCGTCCTGCGGGGCTTCCGACCCCGGCAACTCAGTCGGCGGAATTTGCAAGTCTACGCGGCCCTGGCCGGCAGCCTGCTGATCCGCAGCTACCAGCAGTCCGAGCAAGTTTACAAGGCCATGCAACTGCGGGGCTACGGAACGGCATCCGAAGCCGACGGGCGCCTGCGACTTTTCCCCGACGGCCCCAGCGCGATCGCCTTCGGGACCTGTATCGGTCTGGCGGCGGGATTTGTCGGTTTTGAGATATTCACCTGAAGGATCTGGAACGTTGAGCCCCACCCCCTCTCACCCACTCGATTGTTACGCTCCCATGACGCGAACCCACCCCCCGGAGAGAATTGGCGTTGCGGTTCGGGATCTCGTCTTCGGCTATTCCCCCGAAACTCCTATCCTCCGAGGCATTTCTTTTGACCTCACGCCGGGAGAGCGCATCGCCCTCCTTGGGCCGACGGGAACCGGAAAAAGCACCCTGATGGAAAATTTGATCGGGTTGAAACGGCCGCAGGAAGGACAGATTTGGATCGGGGGAACCCCCCTGAAACCCGACACCCTCTCCGAGGTCCGCCGCCAGATCGGCTTCGCCTTCCAAGATCCCGACGACCAACTGTTCATGCCCACGATTTTTGATGATGTCATGTTCGGGCCGTGCAATTACGGCGTCCCCCCTGCCGAAGCGGCCGATCGCGCCGATCGCCTGCTGGCCCAATTCGGACTGACCCAATGCGCCCGCCGTTCCGTCCACGAACTCTCGGGGGGCCAGAAACGGTTGGCGACCTTGGCGACGATTTTGGCCCTGAATCCGTCGGTCCTGATCCTCGACGAACCCACCAACGGCCTCGATCCCTGGTGGCGGCGGCACCTGGCCGAAATTTTGCAGGATTTGCCGGTGCAAGTCCTGCTGATCGCCTCCCACGATCTCCGCTGGGTGGGGCGGGTCACGGGGCGATCGCTGGTTTTGGGGGACGGAAAAATTCAAGTAGACCGGCCCACACCCGATCTGTTGGAAGATGGCGATACCCTGGAACGGTGCGGTTTGCCCCTGGACTGCTGAGGTTGTCCGGAACTTTACGTTTGACGAAAATCAGTGGCGGCGATGGCTACAAGACTGCTACTCTTGTCTCTACTGATAGCCGGATACCTCGGTAGCCGTCTGATCATGGCACTGTAATTGTAATGAAGTGTAAGGAGTTCAAACATGGTAGAACCCACCCAGAGTCCCGACCCCACGACGACCCCAATTGACGCGAGTACGGAAGCGGGGGGGACGATGACCCCCGCCTCCGAAACGGCACCGGCAACGGATCAATTTGAAGAGATCAAACAAAAAGTTGTGGTCTTTTTATCGGAACTTCCGGGCTATGTTTCTCGCTTTTTTGGAGAGTACCAAAGACCCATTATTACGGTCCTCTTGATCGTGGCGGCGATCGTCACGGTCAAGGTGCTGTTTGCGGTGGTCGATGCCCTGAATGACATCCCCCTGCTGGCTCCGACTTTTGAGTTGATCGGCATGGGATACGCCGCCTGGTTCGTTTACCGCTACCTTCTCAAAGCCTCGACCCGCCAAGAGTTGGTCGATGAAGTTAACGCTTTCAGGCAACAGATTTTGGGTAATAAATCCTAGTCTGTTTGGGTCGAAAAATGAGGGGCGGGGAAGAATTGATAATTGAGAATTGATAATTATTGAGGCTTCCCCGATCCTCGATTCCCGAAGCGACTGACGTGACTCCCCCATCGCGATCGATTTTTGTCGGGAAAAGGGGTTGACAGGTGGCCGGGGCGGGGGGTAGAATATTGACATAAGCTTCCACAATGGGAGTGGTAACACAAATAAAAATTTTGCAAATATTCCCATTATATAAAAAGCATATCAAAATTTTTCGGAAAAGGCAAGCGATCGCCAAAAAAAAGTCGAAATTTTGCAAAATTTTAACAAAATTTTAATGTTTCGGCTTGAGAGCGATAATCGTGCGGTGGCGGCGATCGCTGGCGACGGTGGTTTTGTAGTCAAATCCGACCTCTTGCAAAGCCGCCTCCACGTCGAAGGTGTAAAAATCGTCGGTCCAAGGTTCCGTACTTTTCATCAGGGTAAAGAGGACGGGGGGCAAATTTTGAATCACCGGGGACTTGGGATTATTGTCAACGATGGCCAGACAGCCGCCGGGACGCAAAACTCGCCCGGTTTCTCGGAAGATTTCCCGCGTCGCCGTCCGGGGCAATTCGTGAATTAAAAACTGCAACGTCACTACGTCGAAGGACTCGTCGGGAAAGTCCATTTTTTCTGCGTTCCCGTGCTTCCATTCGGCGATTTCCCCTTGAGAATCTCGGAACTTTGCCACCGATAACATATAGGGCGACAAATCCAAACCCACCGTCCGCACGGGGGTTTCTTGTCGATTTTGATAAAATCGGTGCAGCCACCGCGTCGAAATGCCCACCGAGCACCCCAGGTCTAACACATCCCGGACTGGGTGGGGGCTGTAGGTTTCTAACACTTGGTGAAAACTCGATCGCAACCGTTCCTGTGCCGCCTCCCAAGTCAACTCTTCCCCGGGCCATACCCGCAACGCCATCGCGTAGGTGGCGGACTCCGCCTCGAAGGCGGCTTTCCAGCACAAATTCCCCTGGTCATAGGCGTGGAAGGGCAGTTGATAATAGTCGGGATAAACCCAATTCGGATCGGCGATCGTGTCGAACAACTCGGCGGCGTCGGAGGCTTCCAGTTGGCGAGAATTGTCCCGCCAGGGGATGCCCTTTTTTTCGGCTGTTTTGATCAGTACCCGTCTCGCCTGTTGCTTCATGAGGGCATAAATCGGCTTCGTTTGAATCAGGAGGTTGACGAAACGGGAAAGCAGGTCTTCCCCCGCCCAGTCCGGCTTGATTTTGTCGCTTGCGGTCATAGCTCGATGTGATGGCGATCACCCAATGGTAACTGATCGATCATCTTACAACAGATTCAGATCCCTTTTCAAAATCGGCGCATCTCCGGCGGGGCGATCGCTCTCATGGGTTCGGAAATCGTTTTCATCTACGATCTGATCATTGGCAACGCAAGTTGACGGACAGCCCTTGATCGCTTCACAATCCGAACGGCGATGCTATGATGGTAAGGTGCGATCGCCTTTGATTCCATTTCAGCCGATCCGAGCGTGAATCTGCTGCTTCATTAATGCCTCCATCAAATTCTCCAATTATACGCCGTTTATTTTCCCTCCTTGGATTGGTAATTTTTAGTCTCGCTATCGTCGCGATATTGCGAGAATTACAAGCCCAAGATTATCGTAAAATTTGGATCAATCTCCGGCAATTCGATCCCCATACCCTGCTGGGGACGGTTGGTTTTACGGTGATCAGTTACGGGGCGATCGCTTGTTATGATATCCTGGCTTTTGCTTACATCAAACAACCCCTATCTCGCGCTAAAATTGCCTTTGCCAGCTTGATCGCCTATGCCGTCAGTCCCAGTATCGGTTTCGCCGCATTGAGTGGCGGTGCGATCCGTTATCGTTTCTATTCAAGTTGGGGAATATCAACCCTCAAAATTGCCCAGGTGATCGTCTTTTCAAACCTCAGCCTGTGGGTGGGAATTTGTGCGATCGGCGGTGGGGTATTTTTAATCGAACCCCTCATCCTCCCCTCCCAATTAGACCTGCCATTTGACTCTCTGCGAATTGGGGGAATTACCTTTCTTTTATTGACGGGACTTTATTTAGGAATTTGTGGGCTGCACCCATCGCCGTTGCGGCTGCGATCGCTCTCATTTCGCTTTCCCTCCCTCAAACTCGCCCTCGGACAGATTGTAGTTTTTACACTCGATTGGGGCTTTGCAGCCGCCGCACTTTATCTGCTATTACCCCGACAATATAACCTATCATATCCGCAATTTTTCGGCATCTATATGCTGGCGATGGTCGCCGGTTTACTCAGTACCGTTCCGGGAGGATTAGGTGTCTTTGAAACCGTCTTCCTTTTGTCTCTGACTCCCGCGATAAAAAAAACGACGTTGTTTAGCCTGCTGCTAGTTTTTCGAGGAATCTACTATTTTTTCCCCTTGGTCGTTGCGGTTTTATTGATCGGCGTTTACGAGGGGAAAAAAAACCGTGCAGATCTCAATCTTTAAAGGCAAGAATTCGACCCCAAAAAGATCCGCCCATTTAGTCCCGGAACGGACGTTCAGACGGGACAAAATTCAGACTTTCGAGTTCAAATTCTGGCCAATTTGATACAGTGGCGATCCGGGGGTGGGGGACGGGGAGTCCTTTTCCGGTTGAATTTATAAAAAAAATCAAAACTTGTTCCATTTTAACCGAATTTTTAGCTAACCTTAACTTGACAGCGTTACCCTACTGAAGACTTGAGTTGTCCGATCCGTCAATCGACCTACACTCAGGAAAGTGTAACCGGACAATCCATTAAATTTCGGAGGGGCAAGACTTGATGTCAACATGGAAACGATTATTTAAAAGGTGGGAACCAGCCATGACCATAACTCCACAGGAACAACCGGCCTTCGGAAACATTACCATCGAAGACGATCGCACGGGATTGGACATCGAAACTCTGCGGCGTGCTTTTGCAGATAACCTGTTTTATATCCAGGGAAAATATCCGGAAATTGCCACCCTGAATGACTTCTACCTGGCCTTATCTTACACCGTCCGCGATCGTCTGTTGCAGCGGTGGCTGAATACCGTCCGCACGGCGACCCTCAAATCCGACGTGAAAGTCGTCTGTTACCTGTCGGCGGAATTTCTCCTCGGCCCTCACTTGGTTAATAATCTCACCAACTTGGGAATTTACGAGCCCGTCCGTCAAGCCGTCGAAGCCTCCGGTTTGAACTTTCAAGAATTAGTCGAACAAGAAGAAGAACCGGGGTTGGGCAACGGCGGTTTGGGGCGTCTGGCGGCTTGCTACATGGACTCCCTCTCCACCTTGGAAGTTCCGGCGATCGGTTACGGCATCCGCTACGAATTCGGCATTTTTGACCAGGAAATTAAAGACGGCTGGCAAGTCGAAATTACGGACAAATGGCTGCAAAATGGCAACCCCTGGGAAATCGCCCGGCCGGAAGCGGCGGTGAAAGTGAAATTCGGCGGCTACACCGAAAGTTACACCGACGAAACGGGTGAGTACCGAGTCCGCTGGATTCCCCACCAAGTTGTCAAAGGAATCCCCTACGACACCCCCATCACCGGCTACAAAGTCAACACCGTCAACACCCTGCGCCTGTGGAAAGCCGAGGCGCCCGAATCGTTCAATTTCCAAGCCTTCAATTTGGGGGATTACTACGGGGCCGTCGATCAAAAAGTCGTCTCCGAAAATATCACCAAAGTTCTCTATCCCAACGACGAACCCCTCCAGGGAAAACAACTGCGACTCGAACAGCAATTTTTCTTTGTTTCCTGTTCCTTACAGGACATGATCCGTTTCCATTTGCAGTCCGGCGGCAGCTTGGAAACATTCCACGAAAAATTCGCCGTCCAACTCAACGACACCCACCCCTCCATCGGCGTGGCGGAACTGATGCGTTTGTTGGTGGACGAACAAGGGATACCCTGGAATAAAGCCTGGGAAATTACCCAGAAAACCTTCGCCTATACCAACCACACTTTGTTGCCGGAAGCGTTGGAAAAATGGCCGGTGGGTCTGTTCGGAAGCCTCCTGCCCCGCCACTTAGAAATTATCTACGAAATCAACCGCCGATTTTTGGAAGAGTTGCAAAATACAAACGGCCGCGACGGTGGCAAAATTTCGCGGCTGTCCCTCATCGATGAAGCCGGGGAACGCTACATTCGGATGGCGAACCTCGCCGGCCTGGGAAGCCACGCCATCAACGGGGTGGCGGAGCTCCACACCGAACTGTTAAAACAGGACACGCTGCGAGATTTTTACGAACTGTTTCCGGAGAAATTCAGCAACAAAACCAACGGTGTTACGCCCCGCCGCTGGATCGTGGAAAATAACCCCCGTTTAACTCAGTTGATTTCCGATAAAATTGGCGACAATTGGATTACCCATTTGGACGAATTGCGGAAGTTGGAAGGGTTGGTTGACGATCCGGAATTTCGCGATCGCTGGGGACAGATTAAATTGGAGATCAAGGGAGATCTCGCGAATCGCATCCGACAGAAAGTCGGCGTGACGGTGAACCCCGAATCCCTGTTTGACATTCAGGTGAAGCGCATCCACGAGTACAAGCGCCAACATCTCAACGTCCTGCACATTATCACCCTCTACAACCGCATCAAAGAAGACCCCGACATTAATATTGCCCCCCGCACGTTTATTTTTGGCGGCAAGGCGGCGCCGGGTTATTTTATGGCAAAATTGGTCATCAAACTGATCAACTCGGTGGGTGAGGTGGTGAACAACGATCCGGACGTCCGCGATCGCCTGAAAGTTGTCTTTATCCCCGATTACAACGTCACCAACAGCCAGATGGTGTATCCCGCCGCCGACCTGTCCGAACAAATTTCCACCGCCGGAAAGGAGGCGTCCGGCACGGGAAATATGAAGTTTTCCCTCAACGGCGCCCTAACGATCGGAACGCTGGACGGGGCGAATATCGAGATCCGCGAAGAGGTCGGGGAGGAGAATTTCTTCCTGTTCGGTTTGACAGCCGAGGAGGTTTACCAACGCAAAGCCGAGGGTTACAATCCCTGGGATTACTATTATGGCAATCCCCAATTGAAGGCGGTTATCGACGCGATCAGTTCCGGCTATTTTTCCGACGGGGATAGCACCCTCTTTCAACCGTTGGTGGATTCCTTGTTGCACCAAGATCAGTATATGCTATTCGCCGATTATCAGGCTTATATCGACTGCCAGGATCGGGTGTCTCAAGTGTGGCGCGATCGCGATTTGTGGCTGCGGATGTCCATCCTGAATACCGCCCGCAGCGGCAAGTTTTCCTCTGATCGCGCCATCCGCGAATATTGCGAGGAAATCTGGCAAGCTAAAGCCGTCCCCATCGAATTGGCGGATTACGTTCAAGCCCAAGCCGGTTTGAGTGTGAAATCCTAATTTTTGGCATCTGGCATCAATTCAATTTTCCCTCTAACCCGATTTCTAGGATTGTCCTGGAAATCGGGTTTTTAAATTATTAAATTAACCACTCCAGACACGGAGGACACAGAGAGATATTATTCTTTTTGTTTGAGGAGGAAGCGAAATTGGGTTTGGGGGATTAGATATTCGATAAATCCTCGGGATCGGGGATTTTTGAGTAAATCCTGGAATTGCCGATCGCCCCGAAAGTTGGGATGTCCCGTCAGTGTCGGTGTCACCAATATGGCGTCGGCTTGATTGTTTTGTAGAAATTCGTCGATGGTGCGATCGCGGGATTTGTCCCACGGCAAAACCCCAGTGTAGTTGTCCCCCAAATAGGTGGCGAAACCGCCGTCGGCATCCAGCAGTTTGACGGGGGTTTCGATGTTCAAATTTCGGATAAAATTGACGGTGTTTTGGTGGGGAAGTTCTACCGAACCAAAGTGGCGGGGAATGCCGCACCAGTCGTAGGCGATACACCACCCGAACGCCAGATTCGGAGTCAACAGAATCAGAATGCTTCCCGCTGCGATCGCCCGATCGATCCTCAAGTGTTGTCGTGGGGATGTGGCGATGCTGGCATCGAATAAGACAGCCAAGATGATCGACAAAAATGCACCCTGAATAATTAAATAGTGCGATCGCGGATAAATCAGAATTGCCGACGGAAAAATCGCCAGAAAAAGAACCGCAGCGGTGACAGTCAAACGCCGCCACTGTTTCCGATCCAAATTCTGAATAATTCGAGTTCTTTTTTGAAAGATGCGCCGACAGATAAACGCCAACAGAACGATTTCGGCAAAAATCAGTTTATCGACAAAAACCGAACTCCAACCGAAGGATTGAAAAGAGACAAAGAGGATGGCGATGGATGTGTTGAGATATCGATTCAAATTGGCGAGAATGTGGCGGACGAATAAAACCGGGGAATTCCCAAAGGCTTCGGCGAGGTTATCCGCACCGTCAAACAGAATGGGAATCCAATCGACATGATGATCCCAAGGATTTAACGTGAGATGGTTCCAAGCCGCCCAATTAAGGGAAAAATGCTGGCTGAAGGCAAACCAACTGCGTCCGCCTGCCAGGGGATTGCCAATCAAAATTAGTAATAATATGGCGGACAACAAGAATAAGCCGATTTCGGAAAAATTGCGTTTTCGATTGACGGGTGTTTTGAAACTGTAGATCAGTTCATAAATAGCGATCGCCAAAATCAGAACCACCGACAGCGTATATTCCGGACGGACGTAGGACATCAATAAAACCCCGATGCCCAGACGGGATAAATAGGCGATCGCGGTTCGAGTCGGAGTGGCGACAATCAAAGTTATCAGTAAAATCAGCAGTGCGAAATGGGTGGGACGGGGATCGATTTCCAAAATATCCGATATCAAAAATAAACCGGACGCGGCGAGGGAGATTGCCGGAGAAACCGCCAGCGTCCGCAAATAGAGATAGAGTGCGATGACAATTGTGATCGGCAAAACTTGCTGATTAAAAAAATGCAGATTGACGGGATCGGATGTCAATCTTGATAATAGAAAATACCACACTCCATAAAGCGGCCCCCACTGCGGATCGGGGAGTCCGTCTTCGATCAACTGCAAGCCGGAAGCCAAATATATCGTCTCGTCGAACATCCGCAAATCGCTGACGCGATCGATATTTAAAACCAGCTTAATTCCGGCGATCAGCAGAGAGACGAGTAAAATCATGTCGCATCGATATTGCTGAAAAAGTGCGATCGCTTTTTGTTTCACCTTCGGTGCCTCCCACGCCATCCCAAAAAAGAGATATAGTAACATTGAGATTCGGAACGATCGACATCGACTCGTTCCTCCGTGCCTCGGGGGAAAATTTTTTTGACCTCCCAATGCACTCCCATAGTATAATTGGATCGAATTCGATTACAATCCTTCAACCTAAAATGATGACGGACTTCACCATCCCCCTCGACGACTCCGACAGGACGAGCGATCGATTGTTCGAGTTTTGTCAAATTTAAAAAGGTGCGATCGCAAAGCGTTGCGGATGCAATCTCGCGCCCCAAAACCCTTAAATTAAGATTAGGAAATTGTAAAAAAAAGGAGTCAAATCTTGACAGTTGATCGAAAATATGGTAAATTTCAGCCATATGCTAAAGTTAGCCCGTTCCCGTGCCTCCGGGGAGCGATCGCCCTGTGCACCGCCCTTTTGCTGACTCTCCTGACGGGTTGCGACATCCCCCAAGTCTCCGCCGAGCAACGAATGTTTCTGGACTTGTCCCTGGAGTATCTGGGGGACTACCAGTTACCGGAAGACAAACCCATTTCGGATCTCACCTACGAGATTAGTGGCTACGGAGAACCCGCCGACAAAGGAATTCGCTTCTACGGGTTGGCGGCCAGCGATCCGGAATTTTATACCCTGCGGCTGGAATTTGGGGACGGGGACGACATCTCCGAGATCGCCCTTGAAGACACCACCATTTTGCGGGAATCCACCGGCGAGCCCCTCGCCGTCCATCCCCGCAGCATCGTCTTTTCCCCCCGAAAATCCGTCTTTGTGGCCGCCGCCACCGACGAACCCGATCGCCCCTTCCGGGTGGGAGAATACGACCTGGAAACCGGACAACTCAAAAACGACGTCCCCCTCCCCCCCACCTATTTTCCCCGGGAAGATGCCGAACAAGGGCTGCAACCCAAATTGGGCCTGAAATCCCTTTCCATCGCCCCGGACGGCTTCAGTGCCGGCGGAATGGACCCGTTTCGGTTATTTGTCGCCCCGGAAGCCCCGCTGTTGCAGGATTTAGATAGCGATCGCCCGCCAAAAGTGCGCCTGCTGCATTATGTGATTGCCGATCGCGCGTCTTTCCTCGTCTCCGAAAACCTGTATCCTTTTGATGAAAACTCGCCCGGAACCGACCTGGCGGGATTCGTCGCCCTCAACCGGGGCGGCTCGTTTTTGAGTTTGGAGCGATCGCCCGACGGCCTGGGAACGGCTATTTATCAAGTGTTCAGCGGCGACTCCACCGACACCACCCGCATCGCCAGTTTGCGGGGAGAACTGACCAAAGTGCAACCCCTGCGAAAACAACTGCTGCTGGATTGGCCAGCCTCCGGCATCGATGCCGCCGTCACCGCCATGACTCTGGGTCCCCGGCTCCCCGACGGCGGACAAAGTTTGATCGCGATCGCAGACAACCCGACGCGGCTGTTCCTCTTCCGCCTCCGGGAGAGTTAGGGAATTTTAGATTGTAGGGGCACAAGGCTTGCGCCCTAATGTTAGATTTTAGATTCCCTAAATCCCGAGTTGTAGGGGCTCTGCCTCCGTGCCTGCCCTCCTCCACTCCCTCCGCTTCACCGTTGCCTCCTCCGCCTCCCCCGCTCCCTCCACCCTGTTTTGTAGTATCCTGAAAGGTTGAGTGTTGCGAACTGAATTTTTTCCATTCCATGACACACGCCACAGATATTCTCACCTTGGGCCGGTGGCTGGCTTCCGACTTCAGCAACCAGGCCCAGGCCTTTGAAAATCCGCCCTTTTTCGCCCACATCCGCGTCTGCGTGCGTCCCCTCCCCTGGGAACTGACGGACGGTCTGAGCCTGTATTTGGAACAGGCCTACGATATCGACCTGATGCGGCCCTATCGGGTGCGGGTGCTGAAGCTGGTTCCCGCCGGAGATCACATCCAGGTGGAAAATTACGCGATCGCCGGCCAGGAGGAATTTTTCGGGGCCTCCCGGCAACCGGAACGGCTGAAAACCATGAAGACGGAACAGTTGCAAAAACTGCCCGGTTGCACGTTCATCACCCACTGGACGGGGACGGGGTTCAAGGGGGAAGTGGAACCGGGGAAAGGCTGCATGGTGGAACGGAAGGGGAAACGGACCTACCTGGACAGCCGGTTTGAAATCGACGCCGATCGCTTCGTCAGCCACGATCGCGGCATGGACCCGGAAACCGACGAACACCTCTGGGGTTCCATCGCCGGACCGTTTGAATTCGTGCGCTGGGCGAGTTTTGCCGACGAGGTGAAAGTGAGTTAATATCAAATCCCGGATCTCAGATTGTGATCCAGCTTTTCGGGATCAAATCTTGGGTCGAGTCGGGCAGTTTCAGGGATAAGGGAATCCCCAACCGGCGCAGGCCGAGTCCGAACCACTGCTTGGGGGCGATCGCCTGTTTTTGAGGACTGTCGTTGAGCCAAGCCCCCCACCAACTGAGGGCGTTATTGGCGATGATATTGCGATCGCAGCTCCGCATCAATTCCAAATTTTCCAGTTCCGTCGCGAAGGGCGAATAGACGACGTTTGGATGTTGGAAATTCTGGCGGCACCATTCGAGATCGTCCGAACAGATAACGAAGATCGGGCGATCGCCATTTTTTTGAAAATAATCCATCGCCTTTCGATAATAATTGCAGCCCGGTGAAGTGTCAATCTCCAGACTTTTATCTAACAAAAGATTGCCCCGTTTTACATAAATTGAAATCAATTCAGACCCATCTATCCTCAGCCGATTTGTGAAATGATTAACGGTTTCAGTAATGGCTTGATTTTGGCAGGTCAGTTCTTTTCTAATGATGTCGGCGATCGGTCGGAAATACTTCTCGGATTGAAAGTGACCGCGCAGGTCGGTATCGAAAGGTACGGCTAATACGCCGGGGTCAAAGTGAAAGTGTTTTTCTTGATATAAATTGGTAATTTTTTCTGCCTCCTCCGGGGTGATAATTTCATAATTTCCGATCTTAAATTCTGACAACAAGAAATTTTTGTGGGATACGTTGAGTCGCAACCGGTAATGCCTCTGTAAGGCGATCCGTTTCAAAACGGCATATTGAAACAGTTGCTCCCCCAACCCGTATTTCCCGATCTGCGAATTTGTCACCATAACATCTATCTCCGCCTGGATATCCACCCGAACATGGGGAACGAACGGATCGAATTTTGTCAATTTTGGGGGTTGATATAGCAATCGGCAGTCAACTTTCAGCCATCGGCTTTCGCTCCACTGTCCGTCATGGGGAGGTTTGGGGATTTTCAGATGTCCCGACCGTCCTGGCGATCGCCATACAATGCACCCATAGCTCCGGTCGTGAGGTGAGTCCGGCGATCGCTCCCAAGGGTTCCGATCCGACCGTCAACCGCCCTTCAAAATAAGTGTGTAGAATGCAGCCAATTCGAGGACTCATCTCCAACGGATTACACTTGCAAGATAACAGCATAATTACCGTTTTGACAACTTTTCAGATCGCCGCCGGATCTTTCCGGATCTTCCCCGAGAAACGCGGAGCGGCGGCTAGACGAGATCGGACCGGGCAAAGTATGATAGATCCCCCAAACTCCGGAAACTTCAATTCATGCATCCGATCGACTGGCTGATTGTCCTGATTTACCTGATTTTGACGATGGCGATGGGGCTGTACCTGTCGCGGAAGGGGTCGAAAAGTCTGGCCGATTTCTTCGTCTCGGGGCGATCGCTGCCCTGGTGGCTGGCTGGCATCAGCATGGCGGCGACGACGTTTTCCATCGACACCCCCCTCTACATCACCGGCGTCGTCGCCAACCGCGGCATCGCCGGCAACTGGGAGTGGTGGACCTTCGGCATCTCCCATGTGATCATGATCTACATTTTCGCCAGGATGTGGCGGCGATCGGAAGTGCTCACCGATGCCGAACTGACGGAACTCCGCTACGGGGGCCGGATGGGGGCGATCCTGCGGGGGGTGAAGGCGTTTATTTTTGCCGTTCCCATGAATTGTATCGCGATCGGCTACGCGATGTTGGCGATGGTGAAGGTGGTGGATGCCCTGGAAATTTGGCAGAGTTTGGGTATCGAGGCGGGGGATAATAACCTGAAACTGTTCAGCGTGATCGGCGTCAGCATTTTTGTGTTGATTTACGCGGGTTTAGCCGGACTTTGGGGGGTGGTGGCGACGGATTTTTTCCAGTTTTTTCTGGCATTATTCGGCGCCGTTGTGGTGGCGGCTTTCGCCCTGGGAAGTGTGGGGGGCATTGATGCCTTGGTGGAACAAGTTCCCCTCGCCTCCCCCGACAAAGATATCCTCTCCCTTTTACCCCTGACGGTGGGGGGAGAAAACGGGTGGATTTCCTTCAGCAAAACCGCCGGAATTACGGCGAGCACCTTTTTCGCCTATATCTTTATTCAATGGTGGTCCTGGCGACGGAGTGACGGCGGCGGGGAATTTGTGCAGCGGTTCGCGGCGGCGAAAAATGAGGCGGACGCGGAAAAGGCGGCCTGGACGTTCAATATCATGCACTATGTGATCCGCACCTGGCCCTGGATTTTGGTCGCCCTGGCTTCTATTGTTCTTTATCCTGATTTGGCAGATAAAGAATTGGGCTATCCGAAATTGATGCTGGACTTTCTCCCCGTGGGGGTTTTGGGGGTGGTGGCGGCGTCGCTGCTGGCGGCGTTCATGAGCACGGTTTCGACTTCCATCAACTGGGGGGCGTCGTTCATCACCAACGACCTGTATTTGCGGTTTGCGAACCCGGCGGCGTCTCAGGGGGAGTTGGTATTGGTGGGGCGGCTTTCGTCGGTTCTGGTGACGGTTTTGGGGGCGATCGCGGCATTTTTGGCGACGGACGTGGCGACGGTATTTCGTTTGGTAATTGCCATTGGAACGGGTTCCGGGTTGGTGCTGATCCTGCGGTGGTTCTGGTGGCGGGTGAACGCGGCGGCGGAGTTAAGTGCGATCGTCGGCAGCTTTTTGGTGGGGATGCTGACGAGTCTTTCCCCCGGGTTCAAAATCGAGGATTTCGGTTGGCGGATCATATTCATCACCGCCAGCGTGACGCTGCTGTGGGTGGCGGTGCTGCTGCTGACGGCGCCGGAGTCGGAAGATACCCTGGAAACTTTCTACGAACGGGCGCGACCGGGGGGACCAGGTTGGCGGCGGCAGCGGGTGAAGACGGGTTTATCTCCTGCCCAGGATTTGGAATTGGATTTGCAAAAAGTCCTCGCGTCGATTTTGTTATTGTTGGGGACGCTATTGGCGACGGGCGGATTTTTGCTATTGCAACAAACCGTCGCCTGGGTGTCTCTAATTGTGGCGGTTGTGGGCGGCGTCTGGCTGCGAAAGTTGTCGAAAGCGCGATCGCTCCCCATGCCGCGCCCCGGTTTGGACGATGAGGATTTGATTTAGGGTGTAGCAGACCGGGTTTCTTATCACCCCAAATTCTCTCGCCCCCCTAGTCCAGTAGGGTGGGTTAGGCGCCGCCGTAATTTTTCGGAAAAACCCACAACTTTTCATCGGCGCCGTAACCCACCATTTTTCGCCTTTGTTGTTTTGGACTTTCCGGTTTCTTCGTCCTCAATCTCACCGCCAATTAGAAACCGGGTTTCTAGCGGACTATCGGATTAAGAACGAGGAACTCTCATAGAAACCCGGTTTCTTTTCACCCCCAATTCTCTCGCCCAAACGACACCCGCTTGGGAATCAATTCCCAAGCTAACAGCCAAAATCATCTAAAGATGATTGGGGAGTTTGTACAGAATCTAATATAAACTTGCCCCCTCTGCCCCCTCCGCCCCCTCCGCCTCCTCTGCCTCCTCCGCCCCCTCCGCCCCCTCCGCTCCCCCAGAGCCGCAATTGCCGGAAAAGCGTTACAATTTGTTACGGGATCTTCCCATTTTTCTCATCAACCATTGAAATTTCCGATATGGCTTTTTTCCGTCAGTACATCGCACCGCTGATCGTGGTTCTGATCTTTTTGGTGGCCTTGGTGGCCGTCAGCGCCCGGATTTTCCTGCCGGGAGATTTGCAGGCGCCCGCCCCGGTGGGGTTATTAATTAACCATCTGGGAGAACAGGCGCGGGGGGTGGTTTCGTCGATCCGTGTCTGAGGCTTTAATTTCGGGTTACGATATCCGCCGGGGGTCTGGCCACGATCGCGCCCTATTGGTCAAATTCATGAACCGCACCTACCGGGAACTCTTCCCCGACGGGGAATTTTCCCACCTGGCGCGGACCGTCGATCAGTATTTTTCTGGCCGGACGCCCCTGTGGTGGGTGGAAGCGAACCGGGGGGACAACCCATCCGCGATCGCCTGTCTGTGGATGGGAAGCGCGATCGACCAGGTGACGGGCGATCGCACTTCCCACATTTTCCTCCTCTACGTCCGCCCGGAACACCGCCGCCGGGGCATCGGTTCGGCTTTAATCCAATACGCCGAAACCTGGGCGAGAAACCGGGGCGATCGCGCGATCGGCCTCCAAGTCTTCACCCACAACCAACCCGCCCTCAACCTCTATCAAAAATTGGGCTACCAGTCCCAATCCCTGAGTCTGATCAAACCCCTGTCAGGGGAGTAGGGAGTGGGGAGTGGGGAGTCGGGGAAAAGCTCATGAATTGATAACTATCAATTATCAATTATCAATTATCAATTATCAATTGTTAATTATTCCATCTGCGTTCGCTCTGATGTAAAGTGATTGATATGGAGGATGATGAACTGAGTGTAATTAATTTCCAGCCGACGGCTGAGAGTCCCCTGGACAACTGGGAAGAGGAGGAAGCGCCGAAGCCCGATCCGGAGGAGATGTTGCCGTTGCTCGAATCGCCGGAACCGCAACACCGGATGATTGCGGCGCGGGCGTTTTGCGAACTTCAGGACGATCGCGCGATCGCGCCTTTGATTCATTTATTGCAGGATTCCTGCCCCCTGGTGCGGGTGAGCGTGGCTTACGCTTTGGGCCGAAACCCCAGCCCCGACGCGGTGGAACCGCTGATCGACCAATACAACCGCGATTGGAACGGTTACGTCCGCAAGGGGTTGGTTTGGGCCCTGGGAAACTGCCGCGACGCCCGGGCTTTGGATACCCTGCTGGACGCCCTGAAAACGGACATTCCCGCCGTGCGGCTGTGGGCGGCGAGTTCCCTCGGCCAGATGGCGAAGGTGGGATATGACGTGGTGGTGAAGGCCGTGCCCCCGGTGATCGAGGCCCTGCGGCGGGATGAGGTGGCCGCCGTCCGCAGCAATTGCGCCTGGTCCTTGGGCCAGTTGAGTCGGGAATTGCCCTCGAACGTGGTTTATGCGGTGGCGATCGATGCTTTAATTGAGTCCCTGGAGGAAGATGACGATCTCAGCGTCCGGGACGATGCCAAATCCTCGTTACTGCGGGTCGGCGATCCCCGAGGATTGCAGATTATCGAAGAATTGCAGATGGACGGGTTGATTTAAATTTGGGGAAGCGGGGGGGAAGCGGGGGGGAGCCCCGGCAACCAGAGACGGTTGCCACCACATTATCATAATCAGATAACTGTAGGGGCAGTGCCTCCGTGCCTGCCCTCTGTATCAATTTTTCCCCATTCCCCATTCCCCATTCCCCATTCCCCATTCCCCATTCCCCATTCCCCATTCCCCATCCCCCATTCCCCCAATACAATGAACACTCATTTTCTGACCGCTTTGATCCTGGCGGGGGGGCAAAGTTCCCGCATGGGCCGGGATAAGGCGACAATTGCGATCGCGGGAATTCCCCTGCTGCTGCGGGTGTGTCGGGCCGCGGCCGGGTGTTGCGATCGCGCCTACATCCTCACACCCTGGCCGGAACGCTACCGGGATATCGTGAAGGGCGAATATCCGTTTCTCCTGGAAACCCACCCCGGCGAGGGGCCTTTGGTGGCGTTGGCGGACGGACTGACGCGAATTGATACGGATTGGCTGTTGCTGTTGGCCTGCGATTTGCCGCAATTGCGATCGGACATCCTGCGGCGGTGGACGTCCCGGTTGGAGGAGGTGCCGCGATCGCGTCTGGCGGTGGTGCCCCGTCGCGGGTCGAGGTGGGAGCCCCTGTGCGGATTTTACCGCCGGGAGGCCCTGGAGTCACTGCAAGAGTCTATCGAAACTGGGGGGCGATCGCTGCAACGGTGGCTGAGTCGGGTGGAAGCTGAACCCCTGGCGGTGGGGGAGGCGGAAGCGGAAATGCTGTTCAACTGCAATAGGCCGGAGGATTTGGGGGCGATCGGATCGGCTTCCCCCAAGTCGGATATTTCTGGTACGATAGAAGGCGATCGCTGATGCTATCCGCCCGATCTGCTATTCAATTGACGACCTTTTCCGAAAAGATACAACAGAAAGGGTAGTGATTCTCTAGTTCACTTCTTAGGGCAATTGATCTCATGAATCCCCTTATTCCGATCGCATTATTAATTGTCTACGTCGGTGGAGTCTGGAAATTTTGGTCGGGATTTAACCGCACGAATTTTGAAAAGAGTTTTGGCAATCGCGTCACCCTGTCGCTGTTGTGGCCGGTGCTGCTGATCGCCAACCGTTCCTACCGACAAAACTTTACCAAAGCACTGAAAGGATCGAATCGGTAATTCTCGGAAATTGTAATGTCTAAAACCCCCGATCGCAACCATCCAGAAGGATTTTTCGGCTTGAGTGGCGGCGCGGGTGACGAATGGCAGTCCCAAATTGTCGCCGTCGCCCGCCGTTTCAATCAGGAGTATCGGGGGGAACCGTTCGAGCTCCCGCAGGAGGTGGAGACGATGCCGATTTTTCGCGATCGCGTCTCGGGAGTCCTCCAAGAAAAACTGACGTCTCCGTTTTGGGAAATCGCCAAACCGAAGAAGAATCAACACTGTCTGGATCTCGGCTGCGGGGTCAGCTTTTTGATTTACCCCTGGCGGGATTGGAACGCTTTATTTTACGGCCAGGATGTCAGTTCGGTGGCGCGGGATGCGTTGCTGTCGAGGGGGCCGCAGTTGAATTCCAAGCTGTTTAAGGGGGCGGAACTCGCCCCCGCGCACAACATTCAGTACGATGCGGGACAGTTCGATTTGGCGATCGCGACGGGGTTTAGTTGTTACTATCCTCTGGATTATTGGAAGGAGGTAATCGGCGAAGTTAAACGTGTGTTGAAACCGGAGGGAATCTTCGTTTTTGATGTCCTCAATCCGGAAATGCCTCTGGCGGAAGATTGGGCAATTTTGGAGACGTATTTGGGGACGGAGGTTTATTTGGAGGCGATCGCGGATTGGGAGGAGTTGATTAAAAATTCGGGGGCGAAGGTTGTTAAACGGCAGTCTGGAGAGTTATTTCAAATGTATAAAGTGCGGTTTTCTTAAGTTGGATTTTAACCACAGAGGCACAGAGGACACAGAGAGAGGGAGTCAAAGTCCCCGTATAAATCAAAGCGAAGCATCCTTGGGCTTCCCCCTTACTAAGGGGGACGGGAGGGGGATTGAAGGGGGATTTAGGGGGATTGACTCTGTTTCATTGGATTGAAAATTGCTCTATTAAATTGATTAAATATGGACTCGAATCCTCGGCTGTGGCTGATCGGCGGAACCAGTGAGAGTGCGGCTTTGGCGGGTGCGATCGCAACCCTTCAAATTCCCTTTACCGTTACCGTCACCACTGAATCGGCGAAGGGTTTGTATCCGGTCAATTGTCCGCAATTAAGAATTGTGGTCTGTCAGCTTAATCTTACCACAATTCAGCAATTTTTACAAGAGCAAAACATCGGCGCAATTTTGGACGCCTCCCACCCCCACGCGGCGGAAATTTCCCGGTTGGCGATCGCTGCGTCCCGAGAACGCAACGTCCCCTATTTGCGTTACGAACGCCCCCAAATTCAAGAATTGGATAAAACGACCGAATCGGATGTCCTGCACCTGGACGGCTTCGATACCCTCGTTTCGGGGGATTACCTCGCCGGACAGCGGGTGATGTTGACGCTGGGTTATCGCACGTTACCGAAGTTTAAAATATGGCAGGATCGGGCGGTATTATTTGCCCGGATTCTCCCGTCTTTAGTCTCGCTGGAAGTCGCCCTAAATTCTGGTTTTACGGGCGATCGCATTATCGCCATCCGCCCCCCCATTTCGGCGGAGTTGGAAGCCTCATTATGGCGACAGTGGGGGATTTCCCTGGCTGTCACCAAGGCATCGGGAAACGCCGGGGGAGAGGGGATAAAACGGAAGGTTGCGAGGGAATTGGGAGTGCCTTTAATTATCATCGATCGCCCCAAAATTGCCTATCCTCAATACACGGAAGATCGGGCGATCGCGATCAAATTTTGTCGCCGACATATCCCCGCTTTTTAAAGCTGTTCGGGATCGATTCCTGCCTGCCTCAACCGTTCCTCCAACTGTCGGACTCGGTTTTCGGCTTGTTCCGCCTGTTTTGCCAACTCAACCGGGGTTAAAAATAACTTCCCGTCGGGGCGATAAATTTCTAATTCTTCCGTCCCCAAAACAAAGCGAATTCCTAACCGAGGACTCACCCAATTATCGATTTCATCAATAGCCGTAAAACCGTCCTCGGAACGCAGCCACCCGCAGAAATCGACGGACATGGGATCGTAAAGATAATATTCCTCAACCCCGTATTTCCGATAAAAATCCAGCTTTTGAGCCATTTCCTTCAGGGTGTTGTTGTGGGAGAGAATTTCAAACACCACCTGGGGCGGAATGTCGTTTTCTCTCCACTGCAAATAGGAACGGCGATCGCCTTTCGGACGACCGAAAACGACCATCACATCCGGGGCACGAGAAATCTGATTATTTCCCTCCTCCGGATACCACAACAAATCGCCGACGACGAGGATATCATCGCGATCGGAAAATAGAAAATCGATGTTTTCTTTGATTTTTACGATCCAACGAAATTGAAGGGTATTATCTGCCATCGGCTTGCCGTCGCTTTCCGGGTAAACGATGCCCGACTGTTTCGGAGTTTTAATTTCCTGAACCATCGGATTTTTCTCCAAGCTCAAATGATATTTTATCAAACTTTGATTTTTTTGACAACCCACCAATTCGGCTGACATTACGGCAACCAAAGATCGGGAATGACCGATTTGGCAATATCTCGGACGCTTCGATTCATCTGTCGCAAAACTTGAACGTGGTCTTCGTCCGGTTCGACGGGGATAATCTGGGCTTTTTTGCCGTATTGGAAGCGATCGCAAATCAAATTTGCAGCTTCCAAACCCGTCACATAGGCTTTTTCCTGGGACCAGGAACCGTGGCGGTTGACAATCCAATCCCCACTCATGAAAACGTTCTCAAAACTGGTGGTGGCGGGAAGCATAAATTGGTGGCTACCGGGGAAGAAATGGGTCACGGCTTGGCGGAGGCGAACCACGCTGCGATCGCAAATTTGTGCGGACTTAAAATCGGGAATGCAGGTTTTCAAATACCCGTGGACGATATCCACAATTTCATCGTCGTCGAGGGGTAAAAACTGGTTGGCGTGGTAAAAATCCGCTTCAATGACGGTTCCGGATTCGTCTTTAAATTCGTCGTGGAGGGCGTTTAAATCGAAGAACGTCCAACCCGTCGTCGGGTCGAAACCGAAGCAGGCGTTTGATGGTTTGGGAATGGTAATTTTGCGATCGAACCACAGGCGAGTTGATAAGACATCAATCCCACCCAAGTTCTGAATATTACGGAATTCCGAATGGTTTTGGAGGGCGGAACTTCCGGCGACAATTTTTTTCATGCCGCCAATTCCCACCGCAAAAATAACCGCATCGGCATCGAACTGTTCGTCCCCGCAAATGACGGCCGTCGCCTTTCCGGTTTCGTCCAATTTTAAATCGCTGACTCGCCTGTTAGTCAGGACTTTTCCGCCGGAATTTTCAATAGTTTCTATCCAGGGATTGAAGATGCGATCGCCCACCGTTCCGCGACACCAAACGACATCAAAATCCGGCTGATGTGCCAAAATAAAATAGTACAACATCCCCAAAGCAGCGGCGGCAGAACACTGTTCGCCAGGGGCGAACAAACCCACCAACAACATCGGATTAAATGCTTCGTGATACAGTCGTGCAGAAACGCCGTATTGTTTGAACAATTCCCGGGCGGTGATGCAGTCATAACGCCGCCAAGCCTCCTCGGAATTGTCGAAATCAATCACCGCATATAAAAGGGGCAAAGCGGACAGGCGATCGCTCAAAGGCAACCGTTTAAATTGCGTATAAACAAACGTCCCCAACGGCATCGGAAGACGCGGCAAATCTTGAAAAATCGGAGATTCTACAACTAACCCATCGGGGGAATATTGGGCGGAACGAGTCCAGGGGGTAAATGGATCTAATCGCAATTCTCGGACTAGGGAAAAGATGTTTTGATAGGGATACCAAAACCCGTGAATTCCGGCTTCTACGGAACGTCCGCCGGGAGTTTTCCACCCCGCCACCAAACCCCCCGCCTGGGGACTCGCCTCCAGCAGTGTCACGTCATAACCCTGTTTTGCCAGGTGGTGTGTCGCCCCCAAACCGGCCCAACCCGCCCCGACAACGACGACTTTGGGCGTCTGCGTATTTTCGACCATTATTCCTCCATATTTTTGTTGATACATTATAGCGGTTTTCGCTAAGAGATCCCCCTAAATCCCCCTTAATAAGGGGGACTTTGAGTTGAATTCTCCCCTTAAGAAGGGGGACTTTGAGTTCAATTCTCCCCCCTTCTCCCCCCTTCTCCCCCCTTCTCCCCCCTTACAAAGGGGGGCTGGGGGGGATGGGGGCTGGGGGGGATGGGGGCTGGGGGGGATCTACACTTTTGCCGAAACCGGAAGATCCCCCTAAATCCCCCTTCAAAAGGGGGACTTTGAATCGAAAATTTCGTTATTATCAAAACAAAAAATAACGTTGTGCCATTGGCAAACTTGTCGCGGGTTCGCAGGTCAGTAACTCCCCGTCCGCCCGCACTTCGTAGGTTTCCGGATCGACTTCCATTTGAGGCAAAAACTCATTTAATTTCAGGTCAGATTTGCTCAGATTGCGGGTATTTGAAACCGGAACTAAAGATTTTTTCAATCCCAGTTTTTGCAGAGTTTTGCCTTCCAAAGAGGCTTGGGAAACGAAGGTGAGGGATGTGGCCGCGATCGCACCTCCGAAACTTCCAAACATCGGCCTCATGTGGATCGGTTGGGGGGTGGGAATACTGGCGTTGGGGTCGCCCATTTGCGACCAGGCGATCGCACCACCTTTGATCACCATTTCCGGTTTCACTCCAAAAAAGGCGGGTTTCCACAGGCACAAATCCGCGAGTTTTCCTTCTTCGATAGAACCGACAGAATCGGCAATTCCGTGGGCGATCGCAGGATTGATCGTATACTTGGCGATATAGCGTTTGGCGCGGAAATTATCGTGGGTTTCTCCCTCATTTTCCGGCGTTAATAACCCCCGTTGCACCTTCATTTTATGGGCGGTTTGCCAAGTGCGAATAATGGTTTCTCCCACCCGTCCCATCGCCTGGGAATCGGACGCGATCATGCTGAAGGCGCCGAGGTCGTGGAGGATATCTTCGGCCGCGATCGTCTCCCGGCGGATGCGGGATTCTGCGAAGGCGACATCCTCGGGAATGTTGCGATCGAGATGGTGACAGACCATCAACATATCCAAGTGTTCTTCGAGGGTATTTGTCGTGTAGGGACGGGTGGGATTGGTGGAGGAGGGGAGCACATTTTTCAAGCCGCAAACTTTGATAATATCCGGTGCGTGTCCGCCGCCGGCCCCTTCGGTGTGGTAGGTGTGAATCACCCGTTCTTTAAAAGCCGCGATGGTGTTTTCCACGAACCCGGCTTCGTTGAGGGTGTCGGTGTGAATTGCTACTTGAATATCGTAGCGATCGGCGACATTCAAACAGGTGTCGATCGCCGCCGGAGTCGTCCCCCAATCTTCGTGCAATTTCAAACCCATCGCCCCCGCCATCACCTGTTCGACTAACCCCTGGGGTTGGGCACTATTTCCCTTTCCTAAAAATCCCAAATTCATGGGAAACGCTTCCGCCGCTTCCAACATTCGGTGAATGTTCCAAGATCCGGGGGTGCAGGTGGTGGCGTTCGTCCCCGTCGCCGGCCCCGTCCCGCCGCCGATCATCGTCGTAATTCCAGAGGCGATCGCGGTTTCGATTTGTTGGGGACAAATAAAGTGAATGTGGCTGTCAATTCCCCCGGCGGTGAGGATCTTTCCTTCCCCCGCGATCGCTTCTGTGGACGGCCCGATAATGATATTGATATGATCTTGAATGTAGGGATTTCCGGCTTTACCAATTTTGTAAATTTTGCCGTCTTTAATGCCAACATCGGCTTTGATAATCCCCCACCAATCCAAAATTAAGGCGTTGGTAATCACCACATCCACCGCCCCATCTTCCCGAGAAATGGGGGACTGTCCCATCCCGTCCCGGATGACTTTTCCGCCCCCAAATTTCACCTCGTCGCCGTAGGTTGTCAGATCCCGTTCGACTTCGATAAATAATTCCGTATCCGCCAGCCGCACGCGATCGCCCACCGTCGGTCCGAAGGTTTCCGCGTAGGCTTGTCGATCCATCCGATAACTCATTTTTTACTCCCAATTGATAACGATAATTTTACCTCCTCTCCCTCGGTCGGGGAAAAGCCGTTCTATCCTCCCCATTTTTCAGGGGAGAATGAAACGACCCGGCGGGACAAAAGGGCGAAATAACAGTTGAAAAACGCTATTGATTTTCCTCCGCTTCCCCCGCTTCCGGGCGATCGGCTTGTAATTGTGAAACTTGCTCCAGGGTCAATCCCGTCACCTCGGCAATTTGGGCGATGGGCATCCCGAATGTCAGCAGATTCATGGCCACTTCCATCTTGCCTTCGGCTTTGCCTTCGGCTTTGCCTTCGGCTTTACCTTCGGCTTTGCCCCGGGCTTCCCCTTCTTGCAAGATTTCTTGATAAATAACAGATTCCCGCATAAGTTCCTGCCTCAACAGTCGTTGAATGAGTTCTCTCTCTAATACTAACCCCGCCAAAATCCCCGCCGATGCCGTCAAATCACTCCGCCTTGTCAAATCCTCGATCGCCTCTAGCTCCTGGGCGACGGTCTGCAAAACCCCCGCGCGATCGCCCGTTTGAGCCAATATCGCGAAGGGCAACAATCCCGGCGATGTCAAAAAGGTCGCGACGGGCTGTTCCCACAGACGAATCACCTGAAATTCATGTCGGGTTCCGGGCAGCTCGAACCGGGTTTGATACACCAACGGGGAGGCAGACTCTCGCAGATAAACCACCACTTGACGCATCCGTTTCTGAGGAAAGCGACGAAACACCCGCAGGCGATAGTCCGCCATCCGAAAGGGGATCTCGGCGTCGGGCTGGGTCTGAAATTCGACGTGCAGCACCACCGTCTCGGATTGGAGAAGAATCAGGGCATCTGCCCGCAACGGTTGCAGGGACAGTTCCGTCGGACTCAGGCGCGTCAGAGCGACGGGTTCGCCCAACAACCAGGAGGCGATATCGGCACTGAAGTGCTCGGTCAGGTAGCGACAAACGTTGTCAAACATACTTCATAGTTTACCATTTCATTCTCCGCTGAAAAATGGCTGGTGGGTTCCCGGTGCGACCTGGCAAGGGCGGCGTTGGCTAGAGTCCCATCACTTATTTTTTTTCTTCGATTTTCCCTTTTTATCCTTGTCCTTTTTCTTCTTTTTTTCCCCTGACGCTTTGGGTTCCAATGCCCCATTCACCAAGCCATTAAAACCATAAATTTCGCGACTCCCGGCGATCGCCACCAATTCCACTTCTCGTTCGTCCCCCGGTTCAAAGCGGATGGCGGTTCCGGCGGGGATATTCAGCCGCATTCCCCGGGTCAATTCCCGGTCAAATTGCAGGGCGGAATTGACCTCGTAGAAGTGAAAGTGGGAACCCACCTGCACGGGGCGATCGCCCGCATTTGCTACGGTGACATTGAGCGTCGGGCGACCCGCATTGAGTTCGATTTCGCCCGGTTTTACAATCAATTCTCCTGGAATCATAGCTCCTTTATCAACTTTAAAACGTAGGTAGCACAGGCATCCTGCCTGTAAAAAGCTGGATGGTTATATTAGGGCGGTTGACTTACTGAATTGGGTTGTGTACCGTCACCAACTTGGTTCCGTCCGGAAATGTCGCCTCCACCTGGACTTCTTCCACCATTTCCGGCACCCCTTCCATGACATCATCGCGGGTCAATAATGTGGTTCCGTAACTCATCAAATCCGCCACCGTCCTGCCCTCCCTCGCCCCTTCCAGAATGGCGGCGGAGAGGTAGGCGACGGTTTCGGGATAGTTCAGTTTCAGTCCCCGTTCTTTCCGCCGTTCGGCGAGTAACGCAGCGGTAAAAATCAGTAACTTATCCTTTTCTTGGGGTGATAGTTGCATTCATAACTCCTCAAATTAGGCGATTTTTTTAAACGCTCCAAACTCGGGGTGGCGCGATTTTTTGTCCCGCAGAATTGGGGCGGAGTCCCTGCCAAATTTCGGTGAACCAGGCGATCGCCTCTGCGGTGGAAGGGCCGCGATAGCGACACAATAACCCCGATAAAAGTTGAGTGGCCCCGGCTTCTCCTTTTGCCCCTCTTCGATTCCAGAGGATTCTAACACGATTTAGGGTGTCTTCGGCGACGGGTTGTCCCACCCAGACGAGGGTTGCCGCCACGGGCCATCCGCCCAAACCGTGGGGACTCTCCAAAATTGCCCGATCGCCCGGTAGCCACTGGCGATCGACCCACAGCGGCGATCCATTTTGCCAAACTTCCGTATGCGATCGCCACTCCCCGTTTAAAAATTGTTCCCCCCGGGCGGAACGGCCGAACCGGACAATTTCCCACCCCAGCCAGGTGGCGCCGGGTTCCAACTCCACCCGCAAATCCTGACGGTAAATCGCCCCGTCGAACAGGATCGTTTCCCGGGGAAAATATTCCAAATGAGATCCCGTTTCTAGGCGGATATCGACGGTTTGGGTGGCGGTTTTTCCGGCACTCCGATAAACTTTACTCGCCGCAGCGGTGGTGAATAATGCCCTGGCATCCGGTTTTAAATGGAGGGTTTGGGAGAGGCGATCGCCCCCCACCATTCCCCCGGCCGTGTGCAGGGCCACGCTCTGACAAATCTCCTCGCCGGCGGGATAAAATGGACGCTGTATTTTAAAGGGCGATCGCGCATATTTATCGACAATTTTAGTCGTGCCATTTTGGGGCGCATAAGTGAGGTTGAGAAGGCCGTGCCATCCCGGGGCGATCGGTTCAGTCATGGGGAAAATTTAGTGAATGCCGTCAGTTTTACCTAATTTATAACAGGTGAGGATAAAAATCTAAAATCTAAAATCTAAAATTATTTCTTGACCCGCTTCTTCGTTTTCCGTTTGGGGCGGGCGGGTTGGGCGGAGGGCAAGGCGGTGTTGAGGGTGGGCATGGAAACGATCACTCGAGTTCCGCAGTTGAGGCCGGCGCTGTAGAGTTCGATGCGGCCTTCCATCATCTCCATGAGGCGGTTGGCGATCGCCAATCCCAACCCCACGCCCCCGGCTTCCCGGGTGGTGGAACCGTCCACCATCACGAAGGGTTTGAACAGTTGCGATTGTTTTTCGGGGAGGATGCCAATTCCGGTATCGACGATGGTGACACTCGCCCGTTCCAAAAACGGGGCGGAGTCGGGGGATTTCGACGAAGTGTATGGGAGAGAATTGGGGAGGCGTTCAAGTTGGCTTGAAACGGTGATGCTCCCTTTTTTGGTGAATTTGACGGCGTTGTTGAGGAGGTTGAGAAATACCTGTTTGAGTTTGTCCCGGTCGGCCTGGACGTTGAGAGTTTCGGGGGACAGCATCACTTGCAAATCCAGGTTTTTCTGCTGGAGTTCCAGGGTTTGCAGGGCGATCGCTTCCTGGAGGACTTCGTTGAGGTCGGTGGGTTCGAGCATCAGGGACAACTGGCCCTCTTCGATCAGGGCGATATCCAAAATGTCGTTGACGATGTTGAATAAATGCAGGGCGGAATCGTTGGCCATCTGCAAATACTCCATTTCCTCGTCGCGATCGTCGCAAAACCCCTCTTGAATCAAGTTCAGGGAATTCAAAATCCCGTTTAAGGGAGTCCTCAGTTCGTGGGAGATCACCCGCAGGAATTCGTCCTTGAGTTGGTTGGCGACTTGGGCTTCCCGGGTGGCGAACTCCAGGGCTTGCGCCCGGGACTGGAGGCGATCGACCATCGTCCGCAACGCTTGGGCCAACTGTTCCACCTCGCGAATCTTGAGATTTTGGGGGACCTGCGACGGGGATTCGATGCTGTTGACGCGCTGGGCGTAATCTCGGAGCTTTTCCAGGGGGCGGGCCAGATCCCGGGAGAGGTAGAGGGCCGCGATGATACTCGCCACGATCAAACTGAGGGTGAGTACGATCAAAACTGAATTGATATCCCGCAGCCCGGAGAGGGCATCGTCCAAACTGGCGACGGCCAGGATTACCCACTGACTCTCCGGTGTCCGAGAAATGGGGCTGGGAATGGCGTTGTACCCGGCGAGCAATTCTTCCCCATCCTGTTCAAATGAGAACAGGTGGATGAAGTTGCTGCGGCCGGCCAGGGCGCTGGCGAGCAGGCTCTGAAGCCGGAGCGAGTCCGGGTATTCTTCGATATTCAAGCCCACGGATTGGGGGTTGGGGTGGGCGACGATGGTTCCCGCCTGATCCAAAATCACCGTCGTTCCGGTGAGGGATTTGGGGATCTCGTACCCGCCGAGCATCCAGGAGGATTCCAAACCCAACCCGTAGCGGAGTTGGTTGGTTTTCCCGTCGGAAATGTAAATCGGGGCGACGGAGACCAACCGCAGTTGATTTTCTGGCGTCCGGGGGATGGGTTCGACGGGAGATTGGCCCCCGGTGTCGGGTTCGGCCTCGTCGCCGGGGGGGGTCAAAGTTGTGGTCAGGTCGGGGAGGCCGACATTGAAGATGTAGACTTGGGATTGATTGAGGGTCCAGTTTTGCGGTTGGGAGGCGGGCCACAAGTCCGTGGGCATCTGGCCGATCGCGCGATCGCCGCAGGTACTCGCCACGATGCGATCGGTTTGCAAATCCTTCAGTTGCAGGCAGTTGACGATAAACGGCAACTGGGAGGTGAGTTGTTCGAGAAAGGGTTGGAAGTTTTCCTGTTTTCCCGACTGCAAGACGGAACTGCGGGCCGCGAGAATCAAACTCGACTTCAAAGAACGGGACCATTCGTCGATATCTTGACTTTTTTTGACGGCACTTTCGGTCAAGTTGAGTCGGGCCGTTTCCAGCAACCCCGAGCGAGCCTTACGATAGGTGACGTACTCGCCAATCAATAGGACCGGAAGGCTCAACAGCAAAATCCGGGATAGAAGAAGACGGCGAAAGGAGGATTGACCTAGCTCAGGCATAATTCAAATCCAACTGAAGGTGCAATGCCCAACGGCAGCTCGATTTTCAGGAGTCGTTCGCCCAACTGGTCGGTGTCAACCCGTATAATAAGCTGAATTGGTCAACAACTGAAGTGTGCGATCGCGGAGCGTGCCACGAGGCCGATCGCGGAGCGGATGCGCGGATATGGCTCGGAGTCTGATTTTTGTTGTCACTTCATTATATAGAATCGAGTGGGCGAGCCATTTTTGGGGGGCCGGATTTCTAGCGCCTCACTCCCCCTGGAAAATTTCCAATCCAACCCATAATTGTTATGACAACTGGCATCTGGATTTTAGGCGATCAGCTCTGGCGCGGACAGGCCGCCCTCCGACAGTGCGACCTGTCAGATACCCCCGTCATCCTGATCGAGTCCCTCGCTCGCGCCCGGGTCCGGCCGTACCACCGGCAAAAACTGACGTTGATTTGGTCTGCCATGCGCCATTTTGCGCGGGAACTCGAGGAGTCGGGGGCGGCGGTGACTTACGTCCGCCAGGCCGACGATTTTGAGGTGCCCCTGAATCGTTGGATCGAGGCCAACGATGTCGATGAGTTGTGGGTGATGGAACCGAGCGATCGCCCCTTTGGGGATTTGATTGAAAATTTGCAGTTGCCGATCGCGATTCGCCGCATCCCCAACAATCATTTTATCTGGAGTCGGGCGGAATTTCAGAATTGGGCCGAAAGTCGGAAGCGGCTGGTGATGGAGGATTTTTATCGGCAAGGACGGCGGCGGTTCGGGGTGTTGATGAATGGCGACGAACCCGCCGGGGGACGCTGGAATTTCGACCGGGAGAATCGCAAACCCCCCAAGAATCTCCCCGACAGGCCGTCACCCCCACACTTCGAGCCGGACGACATCACCCGGGAGGTGATGGAACGGGTGCGGGAGTTGCCGTTTCCCCTGTACGGGAGCCTCGACGATTTCGGCTGGGCCGTGACCCGCGACGGAGCCCGGGCGGTGCTGGAGTATTTTCTGGACGAGTGCCTCCCCACCTTCGGCCCCTACCAGGATGCGATGGTGACGGGGGAGGAGACGATGTGGCACGGGTTGATTTCCCCCTATCTCAACCTCGGGTTGCTGCAACCGCTGGAAGTGGTTCGAGCCGCACAAGAGGCTTACCGAACCCGCGATTTGCCCCTCAACAGCGTGGAGGGGTTTGTCCGCCAGGTATTGGGGTGGCGGGAGTACATGGCGGGGATTTACGGCTGGGTGGACGAGGAGTATTTCCAGAGCAACTGGTTCGGACATGACCGCCCCCTGCCGGACTTTTTTTGGGACGGGAGCAAGACGGACATGAATTGCCTGCGTCAGGTGCTCTCCCAGGTGGAGCGGCGGGGGTACGCCCACCACATCCAGCGGTTGATGGTGCTGGCGAATTTCGCGCTGATTTCCGGAATTTCTCCCCAGGCGGTGGAGGATTGGTTTCACGCGGCTTTCGTGGACGCCTACGACTGGGTGATGCAACCCAACGCCATCGGGATGGGACTGTTCGCGGACGGGGGGTTGCTGGCGACCAAACCCTACGCGGCGTCGGCGAATTACATCGATCGCATGAGCGACTACTGCCGGGGCTGCGGGTACGATCGCGGCGATCGCACCGGGGAAAGGGCCTGCCCCTTCAATTTCTTTTACTGGGACTTTCTAGCCCGCCACCGGGACAAGCTCAAGTCCCTGGGGCGGATGAATTTGATGCTGGCCAACTTGGACCGGATCGACCCGGAGGAACTGGACGCGATCGCCGAGAAGGCCGCGGACTGGCACCGGAACTCCCGGGGTTGACGGGGACGCCGGGTCGCTTTTCCCCATTTTGCCCCCGCTTTAAAATTCTTATCTTTTCGCAGATTTTTCCCCAGAAATTCCACAGATTTTCCACAGGCTTTCCCGGGGTTTTCCACAGATTTCGGTTTTTTTTCCACAGGAAATCGTCGCAGAATGACGACCTGCGGTCGAATTGGGGATTTCGCGATCGCCCCCATTGCGACGGGCAAATTTTCGATTTCTTGTAAAGCTCTGTAACAAAAAAAGGGCTGAAAATCCCATTCCGTCGTGAAGTCCGGCCCGCCCGGACGGGGGTTGTAACACTTTGCAACATTGACAACCCCACCCCCCAATAGCACACAATAAATCGACTACCCAATTTTTGGAGTGGCGATCGGAAAGCGGGCCATTCTCCCCTTCCTCCCAGCTTTAAAAATTGCGGATTGTCCTGTACCTTCAACCCTGGGAGCAGTTTCATGAACACAAGTGTGAGCATCTTTGCCGAAATTCCTGAAACGCTGCACGAATCCCTCCAGGGCTACCTCGAAACGCATCCGGACTGGGATCAGGATCGGGTCTTTTCCGCAGCCCTGTCACTGTTTTTGTTGCAAAATGGAAGGAATAACACGCCGGAGGCCCTGCAGAGCTGCCGCCAAGCCGCCCGGATTTACCTCGAAACGCTGTTCCAGTCCGACCGGTTAGCCTAGGACGTCAGCCCCCCCATTTGTCGGACTCCCCGGCTTGCTGTCCAATTCCCAACTTTTCGACCGATTCCTCTATGACAAACGTACTCGATACCCTAATCGTCGGCGCCGGTATTAGCGGCCTGAGTTTGGCCCACGCCCTTCTCCGCAAAACCAACGGCACCTCCCCCCCCGAGGTGATGGTGACAGAAAGTCAAAACCGGGTGGGAGGAAACATCACGACGGGCTCTCAAGGTGAGTTTTTGTGGGAGGAAGGCCCGAACAGTTTCGCCCCCACCCCCGAGTTACTCGAATTGGCGGTCGATGTCGGGTTGAAAGAGGAATTGATTTTGGCCGATCGCCAGTTGCCCCGGTACGTCTACTGGAACCGTCGGTTGCATCCGGTGCCGATGAGTCCGCCCGCCCTGGTGAGTTCCCAACTGCTGAGTCTGACGGGCAAGCTGCGGGCGCTCGTGGGGGTGCTGGGGTTCGTCCCGCCACCGGTGGGGAGCCATTTTTCCCGCCAGGACGGAGAGGAAACCGTCACCCAATTTTTCGATCGCCACCTGGGTTCCGAAGTCCGGCGGCGTCTGGTGCAACCGTTCGTGTCGGGGGTGTACGCCGGCGACCCGGATCGGTTGGCCGCCCGCTCCGCCTTCGCCCGGGTCGTCAAAATGGAAGCCCTGGGGGGCGGCTTGCTGGCCGGGGCGATCTTGTCTCGCGGAAAGCAAAAGCGACCGGCCCCGGACCCCCGCATCCCCAAAACGCGGCCCGGGGAGTTGGGGTCGTTCCGCGGCGGGTTGCAGGTTTTGCCCGAAACCCTGGCGACTCAGTTGGGCGATCGAATTCGGTTGAATTGGACCCTTGATCGCTTCTACCCCAGCGAAAATCAAACTTATATCGCAGAATTTTCCACACCGGAGGGCGATCGTCAGTTGGAGGCGCGGACTCTGGCATTGATGACCCCCGCCCACGTCAGCGCCCGTCTGTTGAAACCGCTACAATCCCAAATGGCCGAAGCCCTGGCGGAAATTCCCTATCCCCCCGTCGCCTGCGTGGTGCTGGCCTATCCCAAATCGGCTTTGAAGGGCGACCTGCGGGGCTTTGGAAACTTGATCCCCCGAAATCAGGGCATCCGGACGCTGGGAACGATCTGGACGTCGAGTTTGTTCCCGGGCCGCGCCCCCGAAGGCTGGCAGGTTCTCAGCAACTACATCGGCGGTGCCACGGACCCGGAAATCGGCGAAATGGACGAAGAGCAAATTGTGGCAGCCGTGCACCGGGACCTGCGCCAGATTTTTCTCGCCGAGGACGTTTCTCCGAAAGTGCTCGCGGTTCATTTGTGGCGGCGGGCGATTCCCCAATACACCCTCGGCCACCAGGATCGCCTGGATCGGATCGAAGCGGGATTGCGATCGCTGCCGGGCCTGTACCTGTGCAGCAATTATATCGACGGGGTGGCCGTGGGAGATTGCGTGCGGCGATCGCGGGAGTGGGGCGATCGCATCCATTCCCAACTCCAAGATGCCGGAAAAACTTGAGAATGATCAATTAATTCACGGGTCCTGATCGCGGCGGTCGAACATATATCCCACGCCCCGGATGGTTTTGATCAGGGCGGGTTTGTCCTTGTCGGGTTCGATCTTTTTGCGGATTTGACCGATGTGGACGTCCACGACCCGCTGTTCGCCGATGTACGATACCTCCCAAACTTCTTTGAGAATTTCTTCCCGACTCCAAACCCGGCCGGGTTTCTTGGCTAGACAGTAGAGCAGGTCAAATTCCAGGGCGCTGAGGGAAACGAGGCGATCGCTGACGTAGACTTCCCGGCGGGCCGGGTTGATGACGAGATCTCCGTAAGTCAAGCTGCGCTGTTCGATATCTCCGACGGAACGCTGGCGCTTCAAGAGCGTCCGCACCCGGGCATCGAGTATTTCCAGTTTGAAGGGTTTGGAAATGAAGTCATCCGCCCCTCCTATGAGTCCCGGAGCTTCCAGGTTGGCTTCGCTGGTGAGCATCAAGACTAAGACGCCAGTCCGACTCTGCATTTCCGGACAGAGCTTGAGACCCGTCGTATCGGGCAAGTTGATATCCAGAACCACCAGATCCGGATTGAATTGCTCGAAGCGTTCCAATGCCGTCTCGCCATCTTTAGCTGACTCAACTTCAAAGTCCTGGTGGGTCAGATAGCGAGAAACTAAATTTAGGATTGCCGGGTCGTCATCAACGACAAGAATCTTTTCAGAGGCCATAACCGTAAGGTTGAGTTGAGGATGGGGCAGGGGCGACTGGCTACTTCTATGTTATGCGAAAATGAAGTTCCAATCTAACAAAAGGGCGATCGAGTTGTATTGTAGGATCGACTCTGATCGACGGGGTAGCCGTCGGAGATAGCCGGCACCGATCGCGGAAGTGGGCCGATCGCATTGATTCCTAACTCCAAGATGCCGGCAAAAATTGAGAATTATCAATTATCAATTATCAATTATCAATTGACTCACCGAGGGGGGTTGCCATCGCTCAGAGGTCTGTACCTGTGCGGCCACTCTATCGACGGGGTGGCTGTCGGAGATGGGGTCTGGCGATCGCGGAAATAGACCCATCCCATCCATTCCCAACTCCAAGATGCCGGCACAAATTGAGAATTACCAATTATCAATTATCAATTGTCAATTATCAATTAATTCACCGATCTGGGGCGCGGCGGTCGAACATATATCCCACGCCCCGGATGGTTTTGATCAGGGTGGGTTTGTCCGTGTCGGGTTCGATCTTTTTGCGGATCTGGCCGATATGGACATCAACGACCCGCTGTTCGCCTTCGTAGTCGTAATCCCACACTTCTTGCAGCAGTTCAGACCGACGCCAGGCCCGGCCGGGTTTTCTCGCCAGACAGTAGAGCAGGTCAAATTCCAGGGCGCTGAGGGAGACGAGGCGATCGCTGACGTAGACTTCCCGCCGGGCCGGGTCGATGACGATATCTCCGTAGGTCAAGCTGCGCTGTTCGTTATCTTCGACGGAACGCTGGCGCTTCAAAATCGCCCGCACCCGGGCACCGAGTTCGGCTAGACCGAAGGGTTTGGTGATGTAGTCATCCGCCCCTTTATCAAACCCCTTAATTTTATCCTCCTCTCCCGTCAGGCTGGTGAGCAGCAAGACAAAGACGTGAGTCCGACTCTGCATTTCTTGGCAAAGGTGAAAACCCGTCGTGTCGGGCAAGTTGACATCGAGCACCACGAGGTCCGGATTGAACTGCTCGAAGCGCTCCAACGCCGTCTCGCCATCTTTAGCCGACTCGACTTCATAGTTCTGCTGGGTCAGATAGCGAGAAATTAAATTTCGGATTGCCGGGTCGTCATCAACCACAAGAATTTTTTCAGAGGCCATAACCACAAGGTTTAGCTGAGGATGGGGCAAGGGTGACTAGCCACTTCTATGTTAATGCGAAATTGACATCCTCACCGCCGTAAACGGACGGTGATTCCCAAACCTCGCAATCTGGGTTTGGAGCTTCGTCCACGTCTGCGTACACCACCAACACAAGTCAGTTATGTCCCCGTCTTACGTCATGTCCACAGACTTTCGACTCCTTGCAGAGTCCCGAGCCCGCAAGTCCTGCGGTACGGAGCCTTAAAAGACTTTGTACTCGGTGCTCTAAGTTTGACCGTACAAGCATTTCTGTACGGAACCCCCTAACCCGAGTTTTCTATGTGCAAGTATCGAAGGCTTGGTTTTCGCCTTCGGTACGCCTCATTCTACCAGAAAAATGTCAAGCCATCCTCCAAGGACGGGGTTTCAGACCCAAGGAGAAAAAGATGAAGTTCCAATCTCACAAAAGGGCAATTGAGTTGTATTGTATTACAGAGCGCGCCAGATTTCCGGGAGCAGGTAGCCGGGGATTCTCGAAAGGGCTCGGTTTTGGCCTTGCCAACCCGACGCCTCGTAGAAAGCCCGCAGGGTTCGGATCAGATGGTCGAAGGCGACCCGATGGCGTTCGGAGTCCGGACGGTGCGTTATTTCCGGGGGTTCGGGATTGCCACTTCCCGGGGGAGAGGGTTCGAGCCAACCCGCGATCGCGTGATGGTGGAGCGCCCTGTCGAGATGGGAAACCCGGTCGGCTTGCGTCAGGGGGTTCGCCCGGTCGGTCGCCAGACGGTAGTGAGCTAGTCCTAAGTTATTGTGAGTCGCGAGGGCATCGAAGGTCAACTCGGCTGGGCTGAGTTGGCGGGCCAGGGTCAGTGCGGTTTCATAAGCAGCGATCGCCTCCTGTAGGAATTTCATGCGGTCTTCGGGTCGGTCGAGGGAGAGGGCCAGATGCCAGCAGGCCGTGCCGAGATTGTTTTGGGTGGCCGCGCAGGCGAGGGGAGCCGTGGCGGGCGTCCGATAGGTTAACGCCCGTCGGTAGCTGCGAATCGCCCGTCGGAGCAACGGTTTGGAGGGGCGATGCTGGGCCAAGTTCCAGTAGGCGGTCCCCAAATTGGCGTGAATCATGGCATGGCGCACCGGCTCCCGATCCGGGCTCTCGCCCAGCAATGCTTCGGTATAAGCAGCGATCGCCGCCTTGAGATGGGTGACGGGCCGAACGTATTGGGCCAAATTCCAGTGAGCCGTTCCCAAATTATTTTGGATGGCAATTGAGTCCATTTCATTCAATCGATCGGCCGCTCCTCCCTCGGGAGAGGAACGGAGGACGCGGATGGCTTCCTCGTAGGCGATGACGGACTGTTGAAGGTTCTCGACGGGTTCTCGGATCGTGGCTAAATCGGTGTGAGCTGCACCCAGGTTCGACTGTAGTTTAACATAGATGGCAGGACTTGTCTCGGGTTCGATCTTCGCCAGCGCTTTTTGATAGCAAATGATGCTTTGCTGTAAATGAGAAATCGCGTCGGGGGCGGCGTTTCGGGATTTGAAGAGTTGTTGAAATCGCATCCGGTGAAAGGTGCCGACATCGTTCCAAAGGGCGACGCGATCGCACCCCCCGGCGTCGGGGTCGTCTACGTCAGCGCTCGCCCCGGTTTCCAAGGCGGCGAGGACCCGTTCGTAAGCCCGGATTCCCCCTTCCAGGTCGGCGGCGGAGGCGGTGCCGGCACAGATGCGATCGCGGTACCGGCGACCGCGTTCGATGCACTGTTTGAGATCGGTTTCGGGCGGGGGAGACGGTGGTTGGGGCAGCCCGTGCGGCGGATCTTTGTCCGGCTTCGGCAGCGCGTTTCGGGGGGGGGTGGGGTCGCCGACGAACTCGAACAGGCCGGCCCGCCACCGCCAAAATTCCGGCGCCGACTGTCGGATGCAGCCCAGCCAGGGGGAGGGGAGCCACAGCAGGAGGCTGCAGTCGAATTCGACGAGTTGGCTGGGCACGGTTCCCAGGCGGTCGAGGAAAGACCGCTGGATGGCGGGTGGCTGGCGGGTCAGCCGTTCGACCCCCACAATCTGGAATCCCACGGGCGGCGTTTCCCGGCCGGCCCCGCATCCGGTTTTCCAGCGGCGGATTTGGGCGTTCGGGTCGGGGTGGCTCGGGTCTAAATCGAGCGTCACCCAGTTCGGGGGAACCCGGAGTTCAGCCGGGGGCAGATCTCCGCCGGGGAAGAGGCCGTCGGCGATCGCCCGGCGCAGGTCGGAGTCGTCGCAGACCGCAATCCAAATTTTCTGTCGCAAACCGAGCGTCAAAGCCCGCTTCAAGCTGGCATAACGCCGAGAATTGGTGTCCGAAATTCCCGAAAAAGCGGTGTCGGTCGCGGTCATATCAAGTCCGTTTGAATACTTACACAATCGTTCGAGAAAAGGCCATAGGCAAGAGGCAATCGGCAAAAGTTTGAAGCCGCTTCAGAAGAGGGCAGGGAAACCCAGGAATCATAACTGTTTGAGCGGACATGATATCGCAGGTATCGCGCTCGCGTGTTTACAGTTCCGGAAAAAGGTAAAAACCTCGAAACCCTTATTCCAAGGGGATTTTCCACCGAGCACCGAGCACCGAGCACCGAGCACACCCTCTTCTAGCAGCGCTATATCATTCGATAGAGGGTGGATAAAGGTAATGCTGGGCGTTTCGAGCTTCAACACTCTCTACTTCGAGCCGGGACGCTGTTTTCAGGATGGTGAATTGGGTTGACTACTCCCCGCGAAGGAAACTCTCTAAAGAACGGGAAAAGTCGATGACGGCGATGATAGAAGACTGGATTGATAGGCTGCCGACACCAAAAGAAGATGGCGACTCAAGCCGCCGAGTCGCTTTTGGGCACAGTGCTAAAGCCGCGGGGCTACTAAGCTCCCGAGCTTTTCTGTGTGGGGATTTTAGATTTTAGATTTTAGATTTTAGATTTTAGATTTTAGATTTTCTCATCTTTTCTCGGCGGGCGACTCTTGTGCTTTTTCGGGCTTTTGGGGAGGTGAAAGCCATGCAAAACTCCCGCCACTCGCTGTCTAGTTACCGATGTACCGAACGTTGAGAAACGGGAGGGGGACGAACTGATTTTGGCGGTGCCTGCTGTTCCGAGATGGAATTTAAGAAACCCCGATCGCGACGGCGAACAGACCGACGACCAAGACGACGGCGCCGACTCCCAGAATGATGTAGTTGCGAATTTGATTTTTCGTCGGAGGCTCGGCCGTGTAAACTTTCGGTTCCACCGCAAAGTTATTTAAGCGTCCGCCCTCTTCAGTTGTATATGGCATTCGTATATGATCCCGATTTTCTTTTCGTCATCAATCTTAACAAAAATTGGCAGCCGTTTGAAAGATTTAATGAAATTTTCGGCCGATTTCCGGCGGGGGAGGGAAAAATCGAACTCGAAACTGCTGTACCTGCCCCCATTGCGAGATCGATCTCAATTCGATCCGGTCGGGGACCCGACCGTACCGGTGAGGGGGGAGGAGGCGAGCGCGTAAGTTTTGACGGGGATGCGTCCCGCCAGGTGAGCCAGACGTCCGGCCTCTGCGGCCAGTCCCATCGCCCGGGCCATCAGTGGGGGGTGCTTGGCCAGGGCGATCGCCGAGTTGATCAACAGGGCATCGGCCCCCATTTCCATCGCGGCCGCGGCTTCGCTGGGGGTGCCGATCCCGGCATCCACCACCACCGGAACTTGGGCGTTGTCGATGATGATCTCGATGTTGGCCTCATTTTTGATCCCCTGACCGGAGCCGATGGGGGACCCGAGGGGCATCACCGTGACGCAGCCGAGCTCCTCCAGACGTTTGGCCAGGAGCGGGTCGGCGTTGATGTAGGGCAGGACGGCAAATCCTTCTTTGACCAGTTGTTCCGCCGCCTCCAGGGTGCCGACGGGGTCGGGCAGCAAATATTTCGGGTCGGGAATCACCTCGAGTTTGACGAAATTATTGTCCTCCTGGCCCAACAACTTCGCCATTTCCCGGCCCAGTCGGGCGACGCGGACGGCTTCCTCGGCGGTCTGGCACCCGGCGGTATTGGGGAGCATCCAGATGCGATTCCAGTCGATCGCCTCGGCGAGTCCTTCGTGTCCGGGGGCTTGGGTCTGCACCCGCCGGACGGCCACGGTGACGATCTCGCAGCCGCTGGCCTCGATACTCCGCCGCATTTCCTCCAAGCTGCGATATTTGCCGGTTCCCGTCATCAGGCGCGATTTGAACGGACGGCCCGCGATCGTCAGCGGGGAATCTACGGGATTGGATGCCGGTTTGTCAACAGTCTGCATACCATCGTTCCTTTAACTTCACTTCCATTGCACCGCCGGAACGGTAGCGATCGCCATCGGGTTGACGATTTCTCGGGTCGAAATGATGATTTCAAGCCGATGGCTGCCCTGCCCAAATGTGGGGACACCGATCGAGTTGAAAACCCAATTCTAGCTTACCATTCCCATTCCCCGGCGCGCCGCACCGGACGAGAAAAACGATCTCCAATTCGGAAGTCTTTTTCGACGGGTGCAATTTCCATTTCGGAATCCCTTCGGGATTAATAGAAGGTGATGAATCGTCTTTTCGAGACAATTGAAAATCAACAATGAATGGGGGGTTCAACTCGGGAGATGGCGGTCGGGGCGAGAACGGGTTCTCGCCCCGACTTTTCTTTCCGACTCCCGGCTCAACCTCCGACGGCGGAGATTGACTCCGGGGTGTGGCGATGGCGCGATCGCCCCCTATCCGACCGTTGACAGGGGTTGCAGCAGGGCTTGTTTGAGCAATTCCACCTTGTCGGTTTTTTCCCAGGGCAGGTCGAGGTCGGGACGTCCCATGTGGCCGTAGGCCGCGACATCCTGGAAGAAGCGTCCGCCCCGCAAGCCGGGAAGCTTCCGCAGGTCGAAATCTTGGATCATGCCGGCCGGCCGCAGTTCAAAGTTGTCCCGGACGACTTGCAGCAGTTTGTCTTCGTCCACCTTGGCGGTGCCGAAGGTTTCGATGAACAGGCTCACCGGGCGGGCCACCCCAATGGCGTAGCTGACCTGAACCTCGCACTTTTCGGCCAACCCGGCCGCGACGATGTTCTTGGCGATGTAGCGGCAGGCGTAGGCGGCGGTGCGGTCTACTTTGGTGGGATCTTTGCCGGAGAACGCGCCGCCCCCGTGGCGGGAATAGCCGCCGTAGGTGTCGATGATGATTTTGCGGCCTGTCAAGCCGGAGTCACCCTGGGGTCCGCCCACCACGAATTTGCCCGTGGGGTTGACCAACATCCGGGTCTGATCGTCCGGTTTGATGTCGATGCCTTCAAAGGCGGGTCCCACCACCTTAGCCAGCAGGTCTTCTTTAATGCGGTCTTGGACGGCTTTCGGGTCGGCGATGTCGCCGATGGCGGCCTGGTGCTGGGTCGAGATCAAAATGGTGTCGATGCGGACGGGGCGATCGTCTTCGTAGGCGATGGTAACTTGGGTTTTGCCGTCCGGGCGCAGGTAGGGCAGGGTGCCGTCTTTCCGCACGGCCGTCAGTTGGCGGGAAATGCGGTGGGCCAAACTGATGGGCAGCGGCATCAATTCGGGGGTTTCGTCGCAGGCGAAGCCGAACATCAAGCCCTGATCTCCGGCTCCCACGGAGTCGAGGACTGCCTCGCTGAGTTTTTCGCGGCTTTCCTGGGCCGCATCGACGCCCTGGGCGATATCCGGGGACTGTTCGTCGAGGGCGACCAGGACGGAACAGCTATCGGCGGAAAAGCCGTTTTCGGCGTGGACGTAGCCAATTTCGGCGATTTTTTGGCGGGCCAGGTCGATGTAGTTGACCTGGGCTTTGCTGGTAATTTCGCCGGTGATCAGAACCAGACCCGTGTTGACGACCACTTCCGCGGCCACGCGGCTTTCCGGATCTTGGGCGAGGAGGGCATCTAGGATGGCATCAGAAATTTGATCGCAGATTTTATCGGGATGACCTTCCGTGACGGATTCGGATGTGAAGAGATACTGGCGAGACAATGCTTTCCTCCTGTTCAATTTTCGATTTCAATACCTGAATTCAAGTCGAGCCTTGAATTCAGTCTAATATAGCAAATTTTTCCTCCGAATTCGCCCGGTCTCAACGAAGGATCGACGGGGGCGGAACCGGTCATTTGTTCGGCCAGCCGCCAGTTTTGGGGGAAGGGAGCCTCAGTTGAGTTGACGTTCATTGACGATTTGAATGGCGTCGATCTGGGAAATCACGACATCTGCCGCATGCAAGTGATCTGCCGATTGTCGTCGCCAACAAATGCCGATGCAGCCTGCGGCTCCGGCATTTTTTGCCATCTCAATATCTGCGGCCGAGTCTCCGACCATCAACGTCGCGGACGCTTCGACGCCGAGGGTTTGACAGGCTTGAAGAAATAGAACCGGATCGGGTTTACTCAAATGGCTGTGTGCACCTTGCACGAACCCGAAATAGTTATCCAACTGGTGGTGACTGACGAATGCCCGCACCTGTTCGGTCGAGGCGGACGAAAGAATCCCGAGTTTTAGACGGGCTTCCGAAAGGGATTTTAACACTTCCAAGCTGCCGACAAACAGGGGGGAGGGGGATCGATTTTTGAACGGCTCGTCGGCTTCCTCGAAGGCTCGGCGGGCAATTTCGCGGGATTCGATCCACCCCCGTCCGGTTTCGGCGATGTAGGCGGCCGCAGCGATTTCGTTTTCCTGGCGGGTGCCCACCGCCATCAACCCCGTCGGGTCGAGGGTGTCGCCCCCGATCCCGAAAGCCATGAGCAGGGGGTCGCCGATGCCGGGAATTTGGGCATCGATGCGGCGCGATCGCACCTGGCCGAGTTGTCTCAAGACATCTTCGGAGTCTTCCAGGGTGCCGTCTTTGTCAAAGATGATGGCTCGGATGTCCTCGAAAATCCGATCTTGAATTTGAATGCTGGGCAAAGCAAGGATCCCTCAGTTCTGAAATTTCACCCATTTCGGTTGACGCACACCTGCCACTTAATTCTGCCGGCCGTTTCCGAGATCGGGACAAATGCCGGCTGGGAAAAGGGGTCGGGGTCAACTCGAGTCGAGATGCCGGGGGGTTCCGGAGCGGACTCGGAAAGCCCGGTTCAACCCGCGATCGCGGGGACACCTCGGGGCTCTGTTCAACTGATCTTCTCATCAAACTTGAAAAAAAAAGAGGGGTGTCCCTCTTTTTTTTGGCTCGATACTCCGACGGCGGTCGGGATTATTCGGTCGCCACCGTAACTTCTTCTTCCGAATCGCTCTGAGCGTCCGCTTCAGGTTCCGCGTCGGTTTCCCCCGCGACCGCCGTTTCTTCGACGGGTTGCTCATCTACAGTTTCGACTTCCGCTTCGGTCTCAGAAGATTGGGGTTCCGGTTCCACTTCCGGCTCCATTTCCGGCTCGGTTTCGACGACCGAGGTTCCCTGTTGTTCGGCCATCATTTTTTCCCGGAACTTCGCGGCCATCTCTTCGGCTTTCTCGTACACCAGATCGGGGTTCTTCACCATCGCGCCCGGTTCGGGTTCCAATTGCTTGGTGGACAGCGAGATCCGACCGCGATCGGCGTCGAGGTCGATGATCATGACTTTAACTTCGTCGTTGACATTGAAGACGCTGTGGGGCGTGTCAATGTGATCGTGGGAAATTTCCGAGATGTGAAGCAAACCGCTGACGCCGCCGATGTCGATGAAGGCACCGTAGGGCTTGATACCGCGGACCGTACCCATGACGACTTCGCCGACTTCGAGGCGGTTCATCTTCCGTTCCACCAGGGCGCGGCGGTGGCTGAGGACCAGGCGGTTTCGATCTTCGTCCACTTCCAAAAATTTGAGTGGCAGTTCTTCCGAAACCAATTCTTCCTTCGGTTTCCGGGTGCTGATGTGGGAACCCGGGATAAAACCGCGCAATCCTTCGATTCTCACGAGAGCCCCACCCCGGTTGGTCGCGAAAACTTGGGAACGAACCGTCGCGTCCTCGGCTTGGAGTTGGCGAACCCGCTCCCAGGCCCTCATGTATTCGATGCGACGAATTGACAAGGTGAGCTGTCCATCCTCATTCTCGTCGGTGAGGATAAAAAACTCCCGGGTCTCATTGGACTGCAATACCTCGTCCGGGCTTTCCACCCGGTTGATGGACATTTCCTGTAGCGGAATGTAGGCTGCGGTCTTGGCACCAATATCAATCAGAGCGCCCCGGGGTTCCAGGCTGAAAACCGTCCCTGGAACGACATCCCCGGGACTGAAGTGATAATCATACTGATCCAGCAGGGCGGCAAAATCTTCGTGGGTAAAGCCCACATCTCTACTTGTGACTGTCTGATTGATCATGCGAGTTTTTCCTAGAGTTTCTCCCCTTAATTGTGTTTTACAGTTGACAGAGGGCAGCCGGTTGCGGCATCCGCGACGGACGCGCTTGGCACTCGGGTCCGACCGGTCGGAATCCCGAAATCGGGGCATTTCACCCCAACTGTCGGCATCTGGGTGTCGGATCGGATCGCTCCCGCCCGGGGGCGAGAATGATTTCTCATCCGGACAGAGTACCGCCAATTGGGTGCGACTCCCGATCGCCATCCGGGTCAGTCAGTGTTGTCTTCCCCAGGTCGATGGCAAATCTGTCATCCGGCTTTTTAAGCGTACCACTCTCGAGAGTTCGTACTGCAGGTTTGTTAGCTTGTTACCCCGGATAGCTCCCCAAGGGTGGGAGAAGCTCGGGCGAAGCTAACACCGTTTTTCATTTTGACACGATCCCCGCGCACTTGTTCGGATTCGCGGGGGTACGGTTTCGGGTCGCCTTGAGAATTTCTTGCTTCTGAGCCGCGTGACCAGATGCGCGTTCGAGAAAACGTGAATTCCAGTCAGTTCGGCGACCCAGGCATTTTTGATTTAACGTCTGCCCCGGATTTGAGGGCAAACCGGCGATCCATAGAATTCAGGCCGATCGACTCGATCTAAAAACAAGACGCAACCCCCAATGGCTGAGTGCGACGGGGGTTTTGATGTTAGCCGATTTTCTAGTATGGAGTTAAATGTTTATTAGTTTAACTCATAGCAGATACATTATGCCATACTTTAGCACATTGTGGGCGTGCGATCGCGAAAAGGTCGGGTTGTCGCTTCAGTTGGAAGAACTCAGGAGGGGTTCGGATGGGGCGGGCGGAATGTCCGAGGTGTCGGGTTGACGGGGGTGGCGATCGCCGGAGGTCGGTTCGTGGCGTCGATCTTCGGTGTCCGACGAGTTGAGGTCGGCGAGGGTTTCGACAAAATCGCGGATGCCCTGAAATTGTCGGTAGACGGAGGCGAAGCGGATGTAGGCGACTTCGCTGATGGTTTTGAGCCGTTCGAGGACGAGTTCGCCGATTTCTCGGCTGGGAATTTCCCGGAGCGATCGCTGTTGCAGTTCGGCTTCGATGTCTTCGATGGTGCTTTCCAGGTCGGCGGCTGCGATCCCGGTCTTTTCACAGGCCCGCACCAGACCCCGCAACAATTTGGAGCGATCGAAGGATTCCCGCCGTCCGTCCCGCTTGATCACGGTGACGGGGACGAATTCGATGCGTTCGTAGGTGGTAAATCGATGTTTGCACTTGAGGCATTCCCGACGGCGCCGGATACTTTTGCCCGACTCCGCCGAGCGCGATTCGAGTACGCGGCTGCTGGTGTGCTGGCAGACTGGACATTGCATGATAGACGTCCTTTGATCTGAGGTTTCGCCGTTCGTGAAGGTCGAAGGCCGTTCCCGATCCAATGGGGCGATGAGAACTCCATCCTCGGAGGGAAGACGGTCGGGGTGCGTGCCGTCGAGAATCGGGGGGTGCACTGGCGTCCGCTCCCGTTTCCCGGTTTTGCATTCACCTGCAGTCCCCATCACCCAATTGGATGCGAAAAATGAAGCTGTTCGGGCGAGTTATTTGCCGATGCGGGGGGGTTCCCGGAAGGCGATGGCAAAAAACAGGACGCCGAGAGCCAGCGTTAAAACTAAGATGTACGCAACACTTTCCATGTCAGAGTTTCCTAAGATCCCGGTTCACTACCAGTTTATCAGTCTTGATACCGCACCCGTACAACCGGGGACAATTCCGATGAAATTCGGGAAGGAACGGTTCGCTCCCGCCGTCCGCCGGGGGTTCGGGGTCGATACCAAAGGGTTCGGATCGAGTCCGAAGGTTGGGCATTTCCCACCACGGGGGAAGGAGGACAGCGGGGGTCGAGGGGGCGATCGCAAACCGTCTCGGCTGCTCCCGCTTTCCCTCTCACGTAAAACTCCTGGGAGGGTTGGAAGCTCCGTGATTGATCGCGGAGAGGAAAACCGACTCAAGCGGCTTTAG
>NZ_JAJENU010000701.1:0-459 GCF_035615495.1 Lyngbya sp. CCY1209
TCCTGTCATCCCGATTGATATCAAACCCCGATTCTGTCGGACTTGGGACGGCTTCCTGAAGCTGAAGTCCGTACCATCGCACCCAAAATCTACTCTATTGAGCCCGCTCACAGGGGACAATGAGTGTCAACCCCATGACTTTTTAACCAACAAGAAGACCATCATTATACCGGTGAAGGGGTACAATCTGGGTTGATGTTTTTTGGTCCCAATCGAGGCGGGCGACGGGTCAGGAACCGAGACAGTCGGACTCGGGTAGATTGGGCTGAACTTGAAATCCATAAATCACCCACACTTTCTGGCAGTTAGTTGGGAGCGATCGCCCGTTTTTTGTCATCCCTTTGACGCGATCGCCTGATAGTTTTTGATCGTCACTGTTTGTATGGTACGGACTTCAGCTTCAGGAAGCCGTCCCAAGTCCGACAGAATCGGGGTTTGATATCAATCGGGATGACAGGA
>NZ_JAJENU010000702.1:0-272 GCF_035615495.1 Lyngbya sp. CCY1209
GAGGTCTTCTATCGCTATCAAGTCGTTAGACTGTATGACGCGCTGTGCCTCTTTACAAGCAAAGTCGTTACGTCTGCGTGATACCTTGAGATGCGCTCTACCCAACCGATTCCTAGCTTTAATCCTATTTTTGCTACCTTTTTTAGTACGAGATAAACGCTTTTGTAGTTTTTTAATCTTGCGTTCATCTTTTCTTAGAAACCGAGGATTATCAACTTTATTGCCTTCAGAATCGGTGTAGAAATGATTTAAACCAACATCTAAGCCAGATT
>NZ_JAJENU010000703.1:0-1161 GCF_035615495.1 Lyngbya sp. CCY1209
CATTTAGTATCACTGTGATACCAAATTTAGGAACATACAGACAGTTATAAGGCTGGTCAGGGGTGCGCCCCTTATATCCATCCAAGGGGATGGAAGCCATACCGGGAGGTTATTTCAAGCATTTCAGCCTTATTTCATTCCCGAACGAATCGCACCTCATCCATTAGGGTAGCAGTTCGACCTCAAGCCGGGGCGGGAAAACCCCCCGGATTCTCCGCCGCCTCCCATCCGAAATTCACCTCGGGCGCCGGGTCCCGAATCGGTTTCACCCCCAAACTGACTTGGTTCGTCCACCAGACATCCTCCGTCCGCACCGCGCCGAAGCCCGCCGCGCCGAGCCAAGCGTCCACGCTGCCGGCGGCGTAATCTTTCACATAAGGCTCCTCGAAAATCTCCGTCAGCCATTCCGTATGCCGCAAAACCCGCTGATGACCGTCGAGAACCACCACCTGTCCCCCGGCTTTCAGGAGGCGGAAGGCTTCCCGGAGCACGGCCCGGGCGATGTCCGGGGGGGTTTCGTGGAATAGCAGGGCGGCGGATACCAGATCGAAGGATTCCTCGGGAAATCCGGTGCGTTCGGCCAAACCGTGGCGGAATTGGATTTCCATACCTTCCCGCTTGGCTTTGGTTTCCGCCACAGCCAACATCTCGGGCGACAGGTCCAAACCGATGACTTCGGCGGCGGGGAAGGCTTTTTTCAACAGCAGGGTGGTGGAACCGGTGCCGCACCCGAGGTCCAAAATGCGCCGGGGTCGGACGTCGATCGCGTCGATGCCGGCCTGCCGGACCCAAATTTCGCTGGGGGGGAGGGCGTATCGGGTTACGGGGTCGTAGGTGAGGGCGGCGCCTTTGGTCAAATATCCCCCTTCGATGCCGTGGAAATTTTGGCTTTTGTAGTAGTCCGGATAGGTCAGATCGGGGTCGGAGAGGCGATCGCGGGCGGCGTCCCAGTCGATGCTGCGGTCGAGGCGATCGATGGCGTCCCGATCCATCAAAAAGCCGAACACCGGCGAGATAAAGCGCTCGAAAATTGTATCCTGGCGGGGCATAATTGCTGTCCTGATATTGCCGAAATATTGATTAGTTTGATACTCTGCGGGTTAAAACCACGCAGATTCTTAAGTAATCCAAAGCTGGATTCTCAAAGGCATTATCAAAGTG
>NZ_JAJENU010000704.1:0-248 GCF_035615495.1 Lyngbya sp. CCY1209
TCCGTCTGTATGGGTATTCCATCCTTAGACTCATCCTCTCCCCCGGTGTACTTTGAGGGTCTGTGTAGGTAACTGCACGAATTCCCTACCTTTCTACTTGCTCATTCGAGCAGCACCGTAATCAACCTGTTTTCGATACCCAATCTTTTCGAGGGTTCAAGGCAGATGTTCACCTTTCGGTTAGTCATAGATGGTTGGCAGTGGTCGGACTGTTGGTGGCAGATTCCACCTCACCGCCTTCCGTTCCC
>NZ_JAJENU010000705.1:0-204 GCF_035615495.1 Lyngbya sp. CCY1209
ACAAAACGACCTGTACGAATGGCTTCATCTAGCCTTTCGTATTGGGCTTTTTCTCCTTCTAATTTCATCTCATAAACAAGCATAGTCTTATCGTTTTAGCCTCGGATAACATGATAGCATTAAAAGGTTAAAAATAACAACCTTTTTGATTTTTTTTCAAGGCGACTGAAGTCGCCGTTCGTTTTTCATCCACGCTTTAAAAAG
>NZ_JAJENU010000706.1:0-233 GCF_035615495.1 Lyngbya sp. CCY1209
GTGGCGGTGGATTCGCTGCTGCTTCCCGCCCCCGTTTCGTCTGCGGAGGAAGTGGAGGAAGCCGAACTGCTGCTGCCGGAATTTCCGCTATTGCTAGTCTCCATATCTTCGGAACTTTCTTCCGTTTCGGTTTCTTCTATTTCCGAATTATCGGTTTCGGCGATATCCGAACTTTCCGTATTTTCTAGATCTGCGGAACTTTCTTCTGTTTCCGCATCTCCGGCAGTGGCTGT
>NZ_JAJENU010000707.1:0-362 GCF_035615495.1 Lyngbya sp. CCY1209
TTTTCTCTGATTGACGAAGGGGGAAATTGGCAAAACGGCTATTTGCGGTTGAACGATATTTTCAACTTGAATTTGCCGGCCGAATTGGTGGTGTTGAGCGCCTGTCAGACAGCTTTGGGGCGGGATTTGAAAGGGGAAGGAATGGTGGGGATTACCCGGGGTTTCATGTACGCCGGTTCGCCGAGGTTGGTGGCTTCTCTGTGGTTCGTAGACGATCTGGGAACGTCGGTTTTGATGTCGAAGTTTTACCAAAAGATACTGTCCGAAAATTTGTCGCCCGTCGAGGCGATGCGATCGGCGCAGTTGGAAATGTTGGCGAGTTCGGAGTACAATTCCCCCTATTATTGGGCGGGATTTACCTT
>NZ_JAJENU010000708.1:0-303 GCF_035615495.1 Lyngbya sp. CCY1209
ACGCACCGCCCCCACCGAAAAATCCCATTAATAAATATTGGTTTTACACAGACAAAACCGACCCAGAAAAACGGATCGTTCCTGGGTGTTTGTGAAATTTGGATGATGCGATGATGATATTATGAATGACCGTGATGGTGGAAATGTGAAGGCGGTGCGTTGCGGCAAAGTCTACTTTCTTGTGGAGGCACGAAGGTTCATTGTTGCCGCAACGCACCCTACCTAACTTCTTTGTGGTGCAGATAATACAAGATCGTGGCGTAGACTTGCTCTAGGTTTAGAGACGGATAGGTGCTGGCAATT
>NZ_JAJENU010000709.1:0-290 GCF_035615495.1 Lyngbya sp. CCY1209
AACCGCTGCAAAAATGAAATGTTGTCCGCTTCTTTCCACCAGGTTTTTAAGTTGAACTCCCGGGAGAGTCGGAATCCTCTCCGCAAATCGGCGACGATGCCTTTGTACCATTGTAGGGGCGTGATGTTTTCGCCCCCGATCATGGTCAAATCCAGGGTCGTACATTTATAGCCCTCCCGCTGCAATTGGTGGCGGGTTCTCACCAGCAGGGAAGATTTTCCCATCTGTCGCGAGTTCAAAACGTAGCAAAACTCCCCCCGTTTCAAAGCTTCGTAGAGGTCGCGATCGCA
>NZ_JAJENU010000710.1:0-545 GCF_035615495.1 Lyngbya sp. CCY1209
GGGAAGCGATGTTATAGTTTTCAACCGCAGTACCGAAGACGGATTCGGATTTGTCCAAATTGGTGAAACTTCCGAAACCCTTGATGCGGATCAATTTATTAACCTTGAAACCGGCACTTATCAAGACAGTTTAATTACCCGCGAAAGTCCGATTCTGGCTTACGAACAGGAAACCGGAACCCTCAAATACGACCCGGATGGTTCTGGAGATGCTCCAGCCGAAATTGTTGCAATTTTCAATAATTCTCCATTCCTATCCATCAATGATATCCTGCTGGCGGGAGCGTCAACCATATCTCCACCCCTCCCGGTTTCCGAAACCGTGACGGCGTTCGCTGTCGTCAATGGCACCGAAGAAAGCAATGTCATTTTCGCCGACGATCCTCCCAATTTTACCGGAATTACTGTTACCGTTCCGGTGCCGCCTGGGAGTACCATCACGGAGTTGGTTGGCGGAACTGTAACCTCTTTGAGTGATAACGGTACGTCGGTGGAATTTACTCCAACTGTCGGAGGGGGAAATACGGGAAGTTTTGAGGTGTTTA
>NZ_JAJENU010000711.1:0-204 GCF_035615495.1 Lyngbya sp. CCY1209
TACAAAGCAACGGCTAAAGGTGTCCCCGTTGTTCTGGTGAACCCTGCGTACACCAGTCAGACTTGCCATAGATGCCTGCATATCCACCCCGAAAGAGGAAAGTCTTACCGCTCTGGCAAGACTTTCAAGTGTGGGTATTGCGGATGGGAAGGCGACGCTGATTTTAATGGAGCCAACAATATCAAACGTCTTGGAGGCGTTGTA
>NZ_JAJENU010000712.1:0-200 GCF_035615495.1 Lyngbya sp. CCY1209
GCGACGCAGATCCAGGGACGCATACCCAAGCGGTAGGAGAGTTCCCACTCGCGGCCCATGTAGCAGAACACGCCGATCAGGAAGTGGAAGATCACCAACTGATAGGGGCCGCCGTTGTAGAGCCACTCATCCAAGCTGGCTGCTTCCCAGATGGGATAGAAGTGCAGACCGATGGCGTTGGAAGAAGGAACAACAGCACC
>NZ_JAJENU010000713.1:0-238 GCF_035615495.1 Lyngbya sp. CCY1209
GCGGGAACCGACAATCAACTCTTTGGCGGCAAAGACGATGATATTTTGATCGGCGGTCGTCGGAGTATAATGTTTGGCGATCTCGGTGACGACCAACTTTTCTCGGGTATAGGCGGAGAGAATACCTTACTCGGCGGGGAAGGTTTGGATTACCTCGACGGTTCGGCGGGAACCGACAATCAACTCTTTGGCGGCAAAGACGATGATATTTTGATCGGCGGTCGTCGGAGTATAATGT
>NZ_JAJENU010000714.1:0-449 GCF_035615495.1 Lyngbya sp. CCY1209
GAAATCGCCCGTCTGGTGGGAATCCGTCCCTACAACGCGATCGCCTTCACCGGCCCCATCGCGGTGTTCGTCAGCGTGTTCCTGATGTACCCCTTGGGTCAGTCGGGATGGTTCTTCGCCCCCAGCTTCGGCGTGGCCGGAATCTTCCGTTTCATTCTATTCTTTCAAGGGTTCCACAACTGGACGCTCAATCCCTTCCACATGATGGGAGTCGCCGGCATCCTCGGCGGAGCGCTGCTGTGCGCCATCCACGGTGCCACGGTAGAAAACACCCTGTTTGAAGACGGTGAAGGTGCCAACACCTTCCGCGCCTTCGAGCCCACCCAAGCCGAAGAAACCTACTCGATGGTGACGGCGAACCGCTTCTGGTCTCAGATCTTCGGTATCGCCTTCTCCAACAAGCGCTGGTTGCACTTCTTCATGCTGTTCGTCCCCGTGACGGGCCTGTG
>NZ_JAJENU010000715.1:0-237 GCF_035615495.1 Lyngbya sp. CCY1209
ATTGCTTCAACTGGTAGCTTCCGGATTGTTCTACCTACTAAAATACCACAGCGATCGCTCCCCTGAGATTTTCCACAACCCCACCCAGATCGGGGGATAAACAAACATGAGTAGCGATCGCGCCTTCGGGACGGGGTGGCGGATGCCGATCGCGAGGGGGAAATATCTTTGATCGGGTAGCACAGGCATCCTGCCTGTGAGCAGAAGCTGGACGACGATGTTGTATAGTGTAGCTGT
>NZ_JAJENU010000716.1:0-208 GCF_035615495.1 Lyngbya sp. CCY1209
AAGGAAAGTCTTACCGTTCGGGTAAAACTTTTAAGTGCGGACATTGCGGGTGGAAAGGGGATGCTGATTTGAATGGCGCGACGATGATTAAACTCTTGGGGGAGTCTGTAAGCCTTCCCAAAACGCGCAACCCTCTATCTTGCTCTTGGCTAGATACTGTAACGGGTTAGTGCGAAAGCCCCGCGTCTTTAGACCGGGGTGAGCTTAC